>JBGQHJ010000012.1:0-56187 GCA_041497895.1 Methylomirabilia bacterium | reverse complement strand
TTTATATCCCGTGTTTTGACCACGGGGATGGGGTGGCCCGCTGGGCCTGGCTCCGGCGGCGCCGCGCCGGGGGGGGGGGGCTCCCCTTGTTGGTTTAACCAACCCCCGGCAACGGCCCCCCCCGGGGCGGCCGCCGCCCCTGGCTCCGCCACGAGCGTCGCCGACCTGCGCGTAGCCGATGCCCGTTGATATCTTCGCGCAGGCGTTGAACGGGCTTGCGTACGGGGTGTTGCTGTTCCTGCTGTCGGTCGGGCTCACGCTGATCTTCGGGATGCTCGACGTGGTCAATCTCGCGCACGGGTCGTTCTACATGCTCGGGGCCTACGCGGGGCTCTCGCTGATCGCGGCCACCGGCAATTTCTGGCTGGCCCTGCTGGTCGCCCCGCTCGCGGTCGGGCTGATCGGGGCGCTCATCGAGCGCTCGTGTCTCCGCCCTCTCTACCGGCGGCCGCCCCTCGATCAGGTCCTGCTGACGTTCGGCTTCATCTACCTGTTCGAGGATCTCGTGAAGTGGATCTGGGGCGGGCGCATCCGCTCGATCCCGCCGCCCGATCTCTTCTCCGGCTCGGTCTCGGTGCTGGGCGCGGTCATCCCGTCCTACCGGCTCTTCGTGATCGTGTTCGGCCTGGTGATGGCGGGGCTGCTCTTCTTGCTGATCGAGCGGACGCGCCTCGGCGCGGTCATCCGCGCCGGCGTCTTCGACGCCGAGATGACCGCCGGCCTCGGGATCAACATCCACCGCGTGTTCACCGCGGTGTTCGCCTTCGGCGCCGCGCTCGGCGGCCTCTCCGGCGTCATCGCGGGGCCGATCCAGTCGGCCTACCCGTCCATGGGTGTGACCATCCTGGTCCCGGCCCTGATCGTGGTGGTGGTGGGCGGCCTCGGTAGCCTCAAGGGCTCGCTGATCGGCAGCCTCATCATCGGCCAGGCCGAGACCTTCGGGAAGGCGCGGCTGCCCGAGGCGGCCATGCTGATCATCTACATCGTGATGGCCGTCGTGGTGCTGGTCCGCCCCCAGGGGCTGTTCGGGCGCCCGCTCAAGTGAAGCTCCGGCTGCTCGCCTTCGCGGTGGTGGTGGCGGCGCTGGCCCTGTTCCCGCTCGGGGCGGGGCCCTATCCGGTGAAGCTGCTCCAGGAAATCCTCATCTGGGGCGTCTTCGCGATGAGCCTCGATCTGCTGATGGGCTACGCGGGCATGGTCTCCTTCGGCCACTCCGCCTTCTTCGGCGTCGGCGGCTACGTGGCCGCGCTCGCGCTCGCCCGGAGCCCGGGCCTGGTCTCGGCGCTGGTGCTGCCCGCGGTGGCGGCCGGCCTCGCCGCTCTCGTGATCGGCTTCTTCTCGATCCGGGTGGGCGGGGTGTACTTCATCATGCTCACCCTGGCCTTCTCGCAGATGTTCCACGCCTACACCTTCCAGGTCTCGTGGCTCGGCGCCGAGGACGGGCTGGTCGGCGTCCCGCGCCCGGCGGTGCCGGGGCTCGCGCTGGCGAGCCTCACCGGGTTTCACGCCTACCTGCTCGTGCTGGTGGTCCTGACCGCGCTCGCCCTCTGGCGCGTCGTCCACTCGCCGTTCGGCCACGTGCTGCGCGGCATCCACGAGAACGAAGCGCGCATGCGGGCGGTGGGCTACGCGGTCGACCGCTACAAGCTGCTGGCCTTCGTCATCGCCGGGGTCGTCGCGGGCGTCGCCGGCTCGCTCTACACCCAGTTCAACGGCTCGATCACCCCGGACGCATTCTTCTGGAAGACCTCCGGCGAGGCGCTGCTGATGGTGATCATCGGCGGCACCGGCACCCTCGGCGGAGCAATGCTGGGCGCGGCCGCCTTCATCCTGCTGCAGAGCCTGGTCAGCACCTACACCGAGCGCTGGATGTTGATCCTGGGCGCGACCTTCATCCTGTTCGTGCTCTTCGTGCCGGGCGGTCTCGTGGGCGCGCTGCGCGGGCGCGTGGGGCTCCGCGCGTGACGCCGCCGCTGCTGGCCGTCGAGGACCTGAGCCGCGCCTTCGGGGCGCTGACCGCGCTCAACCGCGTGTCCTTCTCGGTCGCGCCGCGCGAGCGCCGGGCCATCATCGGGCCCAACGGGGCCGGCAAGACGACGCTGTTCAACGTCATCACCGGCGAGCTCCGGCCGACGGGAGGACGCATCCGGCTCGAGGGCGCGCCGATCGACGGCCTCGCCCCGCACGCGGTGGCCCGCCGCGGCGTCTCGCGCTCGTTCCAGCGCAACAATCTCTTCCCGCGGCTCGCGGTCCGGGAGAACCTGCGGCTGGCCGCGGCCGCCGGCACGCCCGGCACCTGGGACCTGCTCGGGAGCGTCGAGCGCCGACGCGGTCCGCTCGATCGGGCGCGGGAGGTGGCCGGGGTCGTGGGCCTGGCCGAGCGGCTCGACGAGCCGGCCGGCCGCCTCTCCTACGGCGAGCAGCGCCAGCTCGAGGTGGGGGTGGCGCTCGCCACCTCGCCGCGGCTGCTGATGCTCGACGAGCCGACCGCCGGCATGTCGCCCGAGGAGACCCAGCGGATGACGCGCATGCTGGAGGCGCTGCCGCGCGACGTGACGCTGCTGATCATCGAGCACGACATGGACGTGGTGGGCTCGCTGGCCGACCGGGTGACGGTGCTGCACTACGGCGAGGTGCTCACCGAGGGCACCTTCGCCGAGGTGAAGGCCGACCCGCGCGTGTACGAGGTCTACCTGGGGCACGCCTGAGCATGCTCGACGTCGAGGCTATCCACACCTACTACGGCGACAGCCACGTGCTGCACGGCGTCTCGCTGCGGGTGGGGGCGGGGGAGGCGGTCGCCGTTCTCGGCCGCAACGGGGCGGGCAAGACCACCGCGATCCGGAGCATCGTGGGCTTCACGCCGCCGCGCGCGGGCCGGGTGATGTTCGAGGGCCAGGCGATCGAGCGCTGGCCCGCCTACCGCATCGCCCGGCGCGGGCTCGCCCTGGTCCCGCAGGGCCGGCGCATCTTCGCCCCGCTCTCGGTGCGCGAGAACCTGCTGCTGGGCGCGCGGGCGCCGGGCTTCACCCTCGAGCGGATCTACTCGTTGTTTCCCCGGCTCCGCGAGCGCGAGCAGCAGTCGGGCGGCACCCTGTCGGGCGGCGAGCAGCAGATGCTCGCCATCGGTCGCGCCCTGCTCACGAACAGCCGCCTGATCCTGCTCGACGAGCCCTCCGAGGGCCTGGCGCCCATGATCGTGCGCGAGATCGGAGGCATTCTCCTCGCGCTCAAGGCGGAGCGCCTGTCGCTCCTGCTCGTCGAGCAGAACTACCACCTCGCGCTCCGGGTGGCCGACCGGGTCTACGTGATGAGCAAGGGCCAGATCGTCTGGGAAGGCACGCCCGCGGGCCTCGAGGCCGACGAGGAGGTCAAGCGGCGGTACCTGGGCGTCGCGTGACCACACCTCTCCCTCTCCCCCTGAGGGGAGAGGGAGAGGTCAGAGGAGGCGGAAGAGGCGGGGCAGCGCGAGCGTGATCTCGGGGACCAGGATGACGATCACGAGGCCGACCACGAGGACCAGGATGAACGGCAGCATCGCGCGGGTGGCCCGGTCCACCGAGAGGTCGGCGATCCCGCACGCGATGAAGAGCCCCACCCCGATCGGCGGCAGGAAGAGGCCGATGCCGACGGCGGCCACGATCACGATCGCGTAGTGGATGGGGTCGATCCCGAGGCCGCTCGCCACCGGGAGGAGGCTCGGCAGCAGGATCACCACCGCGGGCAGCCCCTCGATCACCGCGCCGAAGAAGATGAAGATGGCCGCGGTGAGGAAGAGGAAGACGAGGCTGCTGCCCGGCACCACCGTCATGAGCCGGATCATCGCGGCCGGCATCTGCTGCACGGTCAGGAACCAGGAGATGACCCCCGCGGTGCCGAGCAGCAGCCCCACCGCGCCGGTGATCATCGCCGCGTGCATGACCAGGCCCGGCAGCGCCGACCACTTGATCTCCCGGTAGACGAAGAGCCCGACCACCGCCGCGTAGATCACGGCGAGCACCGAGGCCTCGGTCGGAGTCATGATGCCGCCCAGGATGCCGCCGAAGATGATCGCGGGCATGCCGAGCGGGATGAGGGCCTGACGGAACGCGGTGACGAGCTCGCGCGGGGTCGGCCGCGGCTCGGCCGCGATGCCGATGCGGCCGGCGGTGCGCCAGATGTAGCCCATGAGCACCAGCGCCATCACGATCGCGGGCAGGAAACCCGCGGTGAAGAGGGCGGCGACCGAGAGGCTCGCCACCGAGCCGATCACGATCATGAGGATGCACGGCGGCACCAGGATGCCCATCGCGGAGGCGGCCGAGACCACCGCGACCGCCAGCTCCTTGCTGTAGCCCGCGCGCACCATGCCCGGGATGGTGGTGGCGGCCACCGCGGAGACGTCGGCCACCGTCGAGCCCGAGATCCCGGAGAAGATGTACTCGGCCGCCACCACCGCCATGCCGAGGCCGCCGCGCACCCAGCCGACCAGGGCCACCGCCAGCCGCACCAGGCGATGCGCGATGCCGCCGGTCTCCATGAGCGCGCCGGCCAGGATGAACAGCGGCAGGGAGAGCAGGACGAACGAGTCCACCTGGTGGAGGATGGTCTGCACGGTGACCGCGAGCGGGGCGGGCGAGGCCAGGATCGCGCCCAGGTAGCCGGCCAGTCCCACCGTCACCGCCACCGGCACCCCGACGGCGAGGAGCAGCAGGAAGACGACGCTGACCAGGATCATCGGCGGCCCGCGACCAGGCGCCAGAGCTGTGGGAGAGAGAACAGGATCATGAGGGCGCCGCCCACCGGCAGGGCCCCGTAGAACCACACCATCGACAGCTCGAGCGAGTCCGACACCTGCCGTCGCGCCACCGGCCAGAGCGCGATGCCGCCCGCCACCAGCACCGCGCCGAAGCCGACCACCAGGAAGCCGACCACCAGGTCGGTCGCGCGCCGCGCCCCCGGGCCGAAGCGGTCGATCAGCAGGTGAAGGCGGAAGTGGGCCCCGTGGCGCACCGCGGTGGCCGCGCCCAGGAACACCATCCACACGAAGCAGAGCCGCGCGACCTCGTCGTACCACTGGAAGGTCGCGTGGAGCACGTAGCGGCTGAAGACGCCCAGGAAGACGTCGACCACCAGGGCCGACATCAGCCCCAGGCAGACCCACTCGACGAGCACGCTACTTGGCCGCGGCGCGCGCTTCCGCGATGACCCGCCCGA
Organism: Methylomirabilia bacterium; assembly: GCA_041497895.1. Lineage (GTDB taxonomy): Bacteria > Methylomirabilota > Methylomirabilia > Rokubacteriales > CSP1-6 > CAMLFJ01. Next base: position 50,991 of record JBGQHJ010000012.1, on the reverse strand, counting down.
CCAGCTCCTTGCCCGCCTTCTGCTCGAGGAACGTCCACACCGGCCGGGCGCGCTCCTGGAAGAGTTTCAGGTCTTTCACGTCGTTGATCTGCACGCCCTTGGCCTTCATGATCGCGAGGCCCTCGATCTCCGCCTTGACCTCGTCCTGGCGATGCTGCGCGCAGGAGGCGGTCATGGTCTCGTCGATCACCTTCTTGAGGTCGGCGGGAAGGCCGTCGTACTTGGCCTTGGCCATCAGCCATGCGGCGGCCGGGTAGGAGTGGAGCGTCTTCGAGTAGTACTTGGTGATCTCGTGGAACTTGTCGGAGACCGCGGTGGTCACCGGCAGCTCGAGCCCGTCCACCGTGCCCTGCCGGACCGCCATGTAGACCTCGCCCCAGATCATCGGCACCGGGTTGGCTCCGAACTGCTTGAAGACCTCGACCAGGGTGGGGATGGGGGGGACGCGGATGGTCTGGCCCTTGAGATCGTCGGGCACGAACACCGGCCGCTTGTTCGAGAGCACGCCGCGGAAGCCGAAGCCGCCGCCGTAGCAGAAGCCCTTGGCCCCCAGCGGCTCGAAGTACTGGAGCATCTCCTTGCCGACCGGGCCGTCCATCACCCGCCACACGTGCTCGCGGCTCTGGTAGAGGAACGGCACGTCGTTGGCGAGCAGCCGCGGGTCGAACTTGCCGCCCGCGGAGGGCAGTGACACCGCGGCGATGTCCACCGTGCCGAGCTGCATGCCCTCGATGGCCACGATCTCGTTCTTGGTGAGCTGGCCCGCCGGGTAGACCTCTACCTTGATGCGGCCGCCGCTCTTGGCCTCGGCGATCTCCTTGAACTTGTACGCGGACGTCGTGAAGGGGTTGTCGTTGCCGACGATGGTGGCGAGCTTGAGGGTGACGACCTGGGCGGGCGCGGGCGACACGAGCCCGAGCACGACCGCCACGACGAGTGCAATGCTCCGGACCATGAGGGGCCTCCCGCGATTGATGACGGCGGTGTCTGGGCACGCTTATACTCCGATGAGCCGGGGCCCCGCAAGGCCCGCGGCGGGATGCTACACTCGGGCCCATGAGCTGGATCGATCCGAGCTTTCCCAAGAGCGCCACGCCGAGCGACCTGGTCGGCCGCGTGCTCGGGCTCAATCCCGGCATGATGACCGGGCCCGGCACCAACACCTATCTGGTCGGCCGCGCGCATCCGATCCTGGTCGACACCGGCGCGGGCGAGGCCGACTATCCCGCGCTCTTCCAGCGCTATCTCCGCCAGCGCGGCTGGCGACGGCCCGAGCGCATCATCCTGACCCATCGCCACCGCGATCACCTGGGCGGCGTCGCCCAGCTCCGCGAGCTGTTCCCGGGAGTGCCGGTCTCCAAGATGATCTATCGGGACTCGGGTCTCCCGGAGGACGTGGAGATGCTGCAGGACGGCGAGACCGTGGAGGGCGACGGGGTCACCCTGATCCCGGTCCACACCCCGGGCCACGCCTCCGACCACCTCTGCTTCTTCCTCCAGGAGGAGCGCGCCCTCTTCAGCGGCGACCTCATCCTGAACGGCTCCACCACCGTGATCCCGGACGAGGACGGCGACCTCGCGCTCTACATGGAATCGCTCAAGCGCGTGCAGGATCTCGGGGTGCGGCGCATCTATCCCGCGCACGGGCCGGTGATCGAGGACGGGCCGGGCAAGATCCAGGAGTTCATCGACCACCGGCTGCTCCGCGAGCGCCAGATCCTCGAGACGCTCGGCGGCGGCCCGCTGACCATCCCGGAGATCGTCAAGGTGATCTACGCCGACGTCGACACCCGGCTCCACCGCGTGGCCGCCATGTCGGTGCACTCGCATCTGCGCAAGCTCAAGGGCGAGGGGCGGGTGAGCGAGGAGACCATCGCCGGCGCGCCCTCCCGCTTCACGCTGGTCTGAGCCCGCCAAGCCCGCGCCGTGCTCCTGACCAACGGGCGGATCCACACGATGGACGCCGCCGGCTCGGTGGTGGACTCCGTCGTGATCCGCGACGGGCGGGTGGCCTTCGCCGGGTGGCGCGCCGACGTCAGCCCGGCCGCCCGCGAGGCCACCGTCGACCTGGGCGGCCGCACCGTGCTGCCCGGCCTGGTCGACGCGCACGGCCATCTCATGCTGCTCGCCCGCGCGCGGCTCGAGCTCGACCTGACCCGCGCTCGATCCGAGGACGAGCTCGCGCGGATGGTGGCCGCGGCCGCCGCGCGGCTCCGGCCGGGGGAGTGGATCGCCGGGCGGGGCTGGGACCAGACCCGCTGGCCGGGCCAGGCCTTCCCGACCCGCGCCTCGCTGGATCGTGCCGCGCCCGGCCACCCGGTGGCGCTGGTGCGCGTGGACGGCCACGCCACGTGGGCCAGCGGGGCCGCGCTCGAGCGCGCCGGCATCACCCGCGCCTCCGGCGACCCGGCGGGCGGGCGCGTCGTGAGGGACGAGCGCGGCGAGCCGACCGGGCTCCTGATCGATCTCGCGCAGGACCTGATCCGCGGCCTCGTGCCGCCGCCCTCCGAGGACCGCTTCGACGAGGCGGTTGAGGCGGTGGTGGCGGAGTGCCTGGCCAAGGGGCTCACCGGCGCGCACGAGCCCGGGCTCGACCTGGCCGCGGTTGCCTCGTACACCCGCCTGATCGGCCGCGGCCGGTTCCCGTTCCGGGTGTTCGCCGCGCTCAGCGGCAAGAAGGCGTGGGGGCGGTATCGCGAGCGCGGCCGGCCGGAGTCGGTGGGCGACGGGTACCTGATGGTGGGCGCGATCAAGCTCTGGCTCGACGGCGCGCTCGGCTCGCGCGGCGCCGCGCTCCACGCGCCCTACTGTGACGATCCCGGCAATACCGGCCTCGTGCTGGTGCCGCCGGACGAGGTGCTCCGGCTCACCCGCGAGGCGACCTCACTCGGCTTCCACGTCTGGGTCCACGCGATCGGCGACCGCGCCAACACCCTGGCGCTGGACGTGTTCGAGCAGGTGCTGGCCGGCGCCGGGCCGCGGCCGCGCCTGCGGGTCGAGCACGCCCAGATCCTGGCCCCGGCCGACATCCCGCGCTTCGCCCGGCTGGGCGTGGTGCCGAGCATGCAGCCGACGCACTGCACCTCCGACATGCGGTGGGCCGGGGAGCGGCTGGGGCCCGAGCGGCTCGCGGGCGCCTACGCCTGGCGCTCGGTGCTCGACTCCGGGTCCTACCTGGCGGGCGGCTCGGATTTCCCGGTGGAGGACGCCAATCCCTTCCACGGCATGCACGCCGCGGTCACGCGGGCGCCGCGCGAGGGCGAGGACCCGGGCTGGCAGCCCGCCCAGCGCATGACCCGCGACGAGGCGGTGCGCGCGTTCACCATCTGGAACGCGCGGTCGATCGGGCGCGAGGACGAGCTCGGATCGCTCGAGCCCGGCAAGCGCGCCGACCTGATCGCGCTCTCGGAGGACGTGTTCACCTGTCCCGCCGAGCGGATCGCCTCGATCGCGCCGGTGCTCTCCCTGGTGGGCGGCGCGGTGGTGCACGCCGATCAGGAAGTGGCGGCGAGCTTTCCGACCAGCCGCACGAGATCCGGCAGGTCGACGTCGGACACGAGCGAGTAGCCGAGCTCGCCCTCCCGCCACAGGATCGCGTTGAACCCTCTGGACGTCGTGACCTGCGCGGTCGCGCCCCCGATGCGCTCGAGCCCCCGGCTCGGCCACGGCAGCCCGTCGGCCCGGAAGACCAGGAGCGTCACCACGTGCAGGCGGCGGTGGAACACGAACACCGCGGCCTTGCGGTCGAGGTAGTAGCCGACCGCGCCGCCCCGCAGCGGGAAGTCGTCGTCGCCCAGGAAGCGGACCACCGGCGCGAAGTCGAGCCGTCCCTCGAACCAGGGCTTGACCTGGTGCATGCCGCCGCTCTCGATGTCGAGCGGGTGCTGGCTCGAGAGCAGGCGCAGGTGATCGTTGACCGCCTCGGTCACCATCGGCGCGCCGGGGCCATCCGATCGCGGGTAGTAGAGTGGTAGCGCGGCCAGCAGCAGCACGCCGACCGCGAGCGCGGGCACCAGGGCGCGGCGCCAGCTCGCCCACCACCGGGGCGCCGGCTCCGCGGCGGGCCCGTCGGGCCACGCCGCGGCGAGCCGGCGCTTCAGCGCCAGCGGGGCCGCGTGCTGGGGCAGGCGGCTCTCGAGGGCCTCGCTCAGGAGCGACTCGGCCGCCGCCTCGTGGGCGCAGGCCTCGCACGAGGCCAGGTGGCTCTCGAGCGCGCCGCGCCGATCGGCGGGCAGGCGGCCGCGCTGGGCGTCCAGCAGGAGCTCGCGCGCCTCGTCGCAGGTCATCGCGCGTAGTCCCGGAGCCTCTCGCGCAGGGCCGCGCGCGCCCGGGAGAGCCGGGACTTCACGGTCCCGACCGCGCACCCGACGACCTGCGCCACCTCGACCTCGGTCAATCCCTCGAGGTCAAGCAGGATCACGGTGCGCGCCTCCTCGGACAGGCTCGCGAGGGCCCGCTCGATCTCCTCGCCGACCACCTTGCGCAGCCGGTCGAGCTCGAGGTCGCCGAGGAGCCACTGGGCCGGCTCCGCGCCCGGAGTGACCGCGACCACCGTGTCGAGCCCGCCCACGGTGGGATTATGGCGCTCGTGACGGTACTGGCTGAGGAAGGTGTTGCGCAGGATGCGGAAGAGCCACGCCTTGAGATTGGTTCCCGGGGTGAACTGGTGCACGGCCGAGAGCGCCCGGGCGTAGGTCTCCTGCACGAGATCCTCCGCGTCGGTCGGGCTCCGGGTGAGATAGCGGGCGAGGTTGTAGAGCGTGTCCGCGTACGCCAGGGCCTCGCGCCCGAGCGCCGCGGCGTCGGCCCGCCTCTCGCCCGCCATGCCGAGATCATAGGCTCCGATCACGTCATTCCGCCATCGATGTCCGCTCCGCCCACCGCAACGCCCGGGGCCCCGATTCGTTCCATGGAACGAATCGCCCGGGGCCGCGTTGGCAGCGGCGAGGAGGGATCGATCATGAGAGCACTGCTTGCGATGGCGGCGCTGCTGCTGGCGGGGCCGGCCGCGGCGCCGGCCCAGACGGAGAGCACGCAGGTCGAGATCCGGGACCAGGGATTCAACGCGCCGACCGTGACCGTCAAGCCCGGGACCACCGTCACCTGGGTCAACCACGACGACGATACCCACACCGTGACGTCGACCGTCGACACGTTCCGGTCTCCCGGGCTGGACCCGGACGAGACGTTCTCCTACACCTTCACGAAGCCCGGCACCTACGAGTACTACTGCACCCTGCACCCCCTGATGACCGGCAAGGTGGTCGTGACGCCGGAGAGGAGTGGCTCATGAGCGACGAGCGCGGGCTGGATCGACGTGGCTTCCTGCAGTGCATGGCGTGGACCGGCACCGGGCTCGTCTGGTCGGTCGTGGGCGGCGTGCCCGGCTCCCGCACGCTCGGGCCGGGCCGCGCCCAGGCCCAGGGGGCGGAGGGCTGGAGCTTCGTCCAGATCAGCGATACCCACATCGGGTTCAAGGGCGCGGCGAACCCGGACGCGATGGGCACCTTCGAGGCCGCCCTCGCGCGCATCAAGGCGCTCGACCCCAAGCCGGCCTTCGTGATCCACACCGGCGACATCACCCACGCGCAGAAGGCGGGCGCGTTCGACACGGTGAGCGAGGCGCTCAAGGGCGTGGGCGCCGAGCGCACGTTCTACGTGCCGGGCGAGAACGACGTGTTCGCCGACGGCGGCACCGAGTACCTGAATCGCTTCGCGGCGGGCGGGTCGGGTCGCGGCTGGCAGAGCTTCGACTACCGCGGGGTGCACTTCGTGGGGCTCGTGAACGTGCTCAACTTCAAGGCGGGCAAGCTCGGCAGCCTGGGTCACGAGCAGCTCGAGTGGCTCGAGCGCGACGTGGCTCCGCTCGCCGCGAGCACCCCGGTCGTGGTCTACGCCCACGTGCCACTCTGGGCGGTGTACCCGCAGTGGGGCTGGGTCACCGACGACGGGGCGCAGGCCCTCGCCTACCTCAAGCGGTTCGGCTCGGTGACCGTGCTCAACGGCCACATCCACCAGATCATGCAGAAGGTGGAGGGCAACGTCACGTTCCACACCGCGCGGTCGACCGCCTTCCCGCAGCCGGCGCCGGGCGTGGGGCCCGGGCCGGGCCCGGTCAAGGTGCCGGTGGAGGAGCTGCGTGGGATGCTGGGCGTGCGCGAGGTCCGCTACGCGCCCGGGCGCGACCGCCTGGCCGTGGTCGACACCCCGCTCGCCTGAGGCGGCGCGGGGCGACGCTAGAAGCGCAGGAGCACGAGGAAGCTCGAGGTCGCGAGCAGGTTGCTGGCGGCGTGGGCCAGCATGCCGGGCAGCAGGCTGCGGGTGCGCTCGTAGCCGAGCGCCCAAACCATGCCGCTCCAGGTGACCGCCGCGAAGCCCTGGACGCCGTAGCCGTGGGCGCCGGCGAAGATGGCGGCGCTCAGGAGCGCGGCGAGCCACGCGGGCAGGCGCAGGCGCAGGGTGGGGTAGAGGAGGCCGCGGAAGGCCAGCTCCTCGAAGATGGGGGCCCACACCACGCCGTCGAGGGTGCCCGCGGCGACCGCGGTGGGGGAGCCCCAGAGGAATTCCTCCAGGAAGCCGTCGGCCCAGTGCGAGCTGACCCCGAGCGCGCTCAGGCCGGCGTAGAGCAGGCTCTCGCCCACCATCGAGACGGCGAGGAGCACGAGGCCCCACCCGAGCAGGCGCGCGAGCCGGCCGGCCCGCGGCCTGAGACCGAAGGTCTCGCGCAGCGTCCGGCCCCGCGCGTGGAGATAGCGCCGCGCCCACCAGAGGGTCGGCAGGCCGCCGACCAGCCCCATGACCGCGGTGACCGGGGGCATGCGGGGCAGCAGCAGCACGACCGCGGCCGGGATCAGCAAGTAGGCGAAGGCGGCCCGGAAGAAGAGGCCGGCGCCGTCCAGGCCCCGCCAGGGCGGCGGCAGCGGCGCGTCGGCCACTCGCGGATCGCGCCGGGACCGGCGCAGGTGCCACGCCACCGCCACGCTCAGCGCCAGCAGCGTGGCGCCGGTGCCGGTGAGCACGCGCACGCGCGTCAGGAGCGAGCGGCCGCGCTCGTCGATGGCGGCCTCGGCCTGCGACTGCAGCGGCTGGTCGTCCACCCGGGTCGCGATGCGGCGCACCAGGGTGTCGGTGAACCAGTCGCCCGGCAGATCGCGCCGGATCTCCTCGACGAGCGCGGTCGCCTCCTCGGCCGAGGGGGCGTCGAGATAGGCCGCCTCGAGCCAGCGGCCGTACTTGGCGCCGGCGCCCTCCATGCCGTCGAGCGCCTCGATGAGGTCGCCCGCCCGCTCGAGCAGCCCGGACTCGCCCAGCAGCACCGCGAGGTCCAGGTCCGAGCGCGCGGACCGCTGATCTTCGTCGAACTCGTCGTAGCGGACGATGGCGTCGTCGAAGCTCTCGGGATCCGAGCCGGTCAGTTCGTAGAGGCGCCGCTCCCAGCGCGGGGCGTGCTCGAAGGCCTGGCGGAGGTCCATCTCACGCGAGACCAGGCGCTCGAGCGATTCCTCGGCGTGCTCCAGGTTGCCCAGCGGCGATCCCCAGCTGAGGTAGAAGAACGCGACCAGCCCCGCGGTGAGCACGGCGTAGATCGCGGTGGCCAGCGGGGAGAAGTAGCGGGTCGGAGTCGGCGTGTCGGCGAGCGCTACCGGAGCGTCGGGGAATACCGCCGGAGCGTCGGGAGTCGGCGGGTGGTCGGCCCCCTCGTCGGGCGGGGTCAGGATTTGCGGGCCGCGGCCACGAGGGCGGCGAAGAGACGCCGGGCCGGCTCCGAGTGGCCCACCAGCTCCTCCGGATGCCACTGCACGCCGAGCACGAAGCGCCCGGCGTCGCCGAGCTCCGCGCCCTCGACGATCTGATCGGGCGCCCACGCCACCGCGGTCAGCCCGCGGCCCAGGCCCTTGATCGCCTGGTGGTGCATGCTGTTGACCTCGACCTCGTCGGTGCCGAGCGTCTCGGCGAGCCGGCTGCCCGGTGTCACCTTCACCTTGTGGGTGGGCTGGTCCCGCGGCTCCTTCTGGCTGTGCGGGATCTGGGTCCCGGGATCGGTGCCCACGTCCTGGTGGAGGCTGCCGCCGAGGGCCACGTTCAGCACCTGGAGGCCGCGACACACCGCGAGGACGGGAAGGCCGCGCTCGAGCGCCACGTGCAGGACCGCGGTCTCGAGGCTGTCGCGCGAGGGGGCCACGTCGTAGAGCGTGGCGTGCGGCGCCTCGCCGAACCGCGCGGGATCGATGTCACCGCCGCCGGTCAGCAGCAGCCCGCCGAGCTCGGCGGCGAGCTGGCGCATCGACGCGGGCGAGAGCTGGGGCGGCAGGGCCACCGGCACGCCGCCGGCCTGCTGCACCGCGTGCAGGTAGGTCGAGTTCACGTACGCACGCTCGGGGTGGGTGCCCACCGTGATGGACGTGCTGACGCCGATCAGGGGCGCGCGACAACTCATGCGGCCATGCTACCATACCGCCCATGACCCTCGATTCCGCGCAATACCAGCGCAGCGCGCAGCATGCGGGCTCGGGCCCGATGACGCAGGTGATGGGACGGCAATGGATGGTGGCGGCGGGGCATCCGCTCGCGGCGCAGGCGGCCGCGCGCGTGCTGGCCGCGGGCGGCAACGCCATCGACGCGGGCGTGGCCGCGGGCTTCATGCTGGGGGTCGTCCACCCGGACATGGTGAGCTTCGCGGGCGTCGCGCCGATCCTGGTCCACCTGGCCTCGACCGGCGAGACCTACGAGGTCTCGGGGGTCGGGCCGTACCCGCGCCGCGCGAGCGCCGAGTACTTCCGCACCCGGCACGGGGGCGACATCCCGATCGGCCTGCTGCGGACGGTCGTGCCGTCCTCGCCCGACTCGTGGTGCGTGGCGCTGGAGCGCTGGGGCACGCTCACGTTCACGGACGCGGTCTCCGCCGCGCTCGAGTGCGCGGAGCACGGGTTCCCGACCTCGGCGTTCTCGGCCTCGATCATGGCCAGCAACGCGGAGCGCTACCAGCGCTTCCCGACCTCGGCCGCGATCTTCCTGCCCGGCGGCAAGCCGCACGCGGCCGGCCAGCTGTTCGTGCAGTCCGAGCTGGCCGCGACGATCAAGGAGATGGTGGCGGCCGAGCTGCGCGCCCGGAGCCGCGGCCGCGCCGGGGCCATCCGCGCCGCCCGCGACGCGTTCTACAAGGGCGACATCGCCGGGCGCATCGCGGACTACCATGCGCGCGAGGGCGGCCTCCTCACCCGGGAAGACCTCGCCGAGTTCCAGGCCGAGGTCGCGCCCGCGCTGCGGACCACCTTCCACGACTACGAGGTGGCGTCGTGCGGCTTCTGGTGCCAGGGGCCGGTCTTCCTCCAGATGCTGAACCTGATCGAGGCCTACGACTGGCCCGCGCTGGGCCACAACAGCCCGCGCGGCCTCCACATCATGGTGGAGGCGATGAAGCTCGCCTTCGCGGACCGCGAGGCGTACTACGGCGATCCCCGGTTCGTGAAGGTGCCGGCGGCGGCGCTACTCTCCAAGGGCTACGCCGAGCTGCGCCGCGGGCTGATCCGGGAGGACCGCGCGTGGCCCGAGATGCCGCCGCCGGGCGATCCGGAGGGCAAGGCCGCGGTCCGCAACGGCCACGGCGCCGCGTCGAAGACCGGCGCGCCCTCGCACGCGGGCACGCTCGACACCTCCTACGTCTCGGTGATCGACGCGGAGGGCAACGCGTTCTCGGCCACCCCCAGCGACCCGGGCGGAGTCGACTCCCCGGTCATCCCGGGCGTGGGCTGCGTGGTCTCGCCGCGGGGCTCCCAGGGCTGGCTCGTGCCCGGGCATCCGAGCGAGGTGGCGGGCGGCAAGCGGCCGCGCCTCACCCCGGCGCCCTCGCTGGTGCTGCGCGACGGCCGCGCCTTCATGGCCTTCGGCACGCCCGGCGGCGACGTGCAGCAGCAGGCCATGCTCCAGGTGCTGCTGAACATGACCGCCCACGGCATGGCCCCGCAGCAGGCGGTGGAGGCGCCGCGGGTGGCCACGCGCTCCTTCCCCGATTCCTTCTGGCCGCACGCCAATTCCCCCGGGCGGCTCGACGTCGAGGCCCGCATCGCTCCCGAGACGCGCGCGGCCCTGGCGAGCCTCGGGCACGTCATCGCCGACTGGCCCGACTACGACTGGCGGGCCGGCGCGGTCTGCGCCTCGGTGGTCGGCAAGGACGGGGTGCGGCTCGGTGGGGCCGACCCGCGCCGCGGCGCCCACGCCATCGGGTGGTAGCGGCGCGACTCCGCGCCTGGTGCGAGCCCGGCATTTCGCGCTCGTAGGTCTGCTGGGGCTCGGCGTCTTGTCGGGCCTGCCGTCCGGCGTGACCCGCTCGCTCGCGGCGGAGCCCGCGCTGCCGCTGCCTCCGCAGGTCCCGGCCAAGGAGCGTCATCGCCTCGAGGAGATCGTCAAGCGCGCCTTCGCCTCGACCCAGATGACCTTCGAGGCGTACCCGGTCCGGCCCGAGATCTTCGAGTACCTCCTGGACCACCCCGAGTTCGCGAGCCACGTGACCCGGGCCCTCCGCGCCGCCCGCTACCGGATCTGGCGCGAGGGCGACGCGCTCTGGCTCGACGACGGCTGGGGCGTCCGCGGCACGTTCGCGATCGTGTACGCCGAGCCGGGCCTGCGCCTCATGCACGCGCAGGGGGCGTACCAGTCCGCGCTGCCCGACATCAAGGGCCGGGCGGTGGTGGCGCTCGCCTACAAGTTCGAGCCCGCCGCGGCGGGCCGGCAGCAGGTGTCCACCACGCTGACCTCGTTCGTGCAGATCGACAGCACGGTGGTGCGCACCATCGGCCGGATGGGCGGGCCCCTCGTGCAGAAGAAGGCCGATCGCGAGGCGCGCCAGCTCCTGAAGGTGTTCGCGCGGGTGAGCCGGGCGATCGAGGACAACCCGGCCGACGTCTACGCGCGTCTCCGCGAGCGCCCCGACGTGCCGCGGGCCGAGCTGGAAGAGTTCCGGAAGCTCCTGCGCGTGCCGTGAGCCAGCCGGACGACGCGGGGCTGTTCGAGCTGATCGCGGCCGACGGCCGGCCGCTCCTGCAGTGCACCGCGCTCGCCCTGCTCTTCTCGGGGGGCTTCGCGCTCTTCCTGTCGATCCGGCGCGAGTTCCTGCCCCACGACGTGGCGTTCCTCGGCCTGACGTCCGACCAGCTCTGCGCGGTCGGGAACTGCCGCGTGGTGGCCTTCATGTTCCACGATCGCGTGGCCTTCGGCGGGGTGCTGATCGCCATCGCGGTGCTCTACCTGTGGCTGTCCACGGTGCCCCTCGCGGCCGGGGCGGCGTGGGCGTGGTGGACCATCCTGGTGAGCGGCGCGGTGGGGTTCCTGAGCTTCCTCTCCTATCTCGGCTACGGATATCTGGACCGCTGGCACGGGGTCGGGTCCGCCTTCCTGGTCCCGCTGTTCGCGGCCGGGGTGATCCGCTCGCGCGCCCTCGTGCGGGGCCGGCCGGTCGGCTCCGCCGGCGCGGTCTTCCGGGCCACGGACCGTCGCGGGCGCGTCGGGCAGGCCGCGCTCGTGGCCACCGGCCTCGGGATGCTGCTCGCGGGCGCGATGATCCTGGTCGTCGGCATGACCCGGGTGTTCGTCCCCCAGGATCTCGCCTTCATGGGCCTGACCGTCGCGGACCTGCACGCGATCAACCCCCGCCTCGTCCCGCTCATCGCGCACGATCGCGCCGGCTTCGGCGGCGGGCTCTTCTGCTGCGGCAGCATCGTCACCGCGTGCGCGCTCTTCGCGCGGCCGTCGCGGAGCCTGCGGCAGGCGCTGGCCCTGGCGGGCCTGGCCGGCTTCGGAGCCGCGATCGGGGTGCACGTCGTGGTGGGCTACACCGACGTCCTGCACCTGGCCCCGGCGGTGGCGGGGGCGGCCCTGTTCGTGGTAGGTCTCGTGCTGGTGAGGGAACGCCGACCACGGGAGGAGACGCGATGGCATCGCTGAGCGGACGGACGGGGCTGATCACCGGCGCGGCGCGCGGCATCGGCGCGGCCTGCGCGCGGCGCCTGGCGGGCGACGGGGCCCGGCTCGTGCTGGTGGACGTCGACGGCCCGGGGGTGGAGAAGCTCGCGGCGGAGCTCGGGCAGGTGGCGGTGCGGGCCGACGTCACCAAGCCGGACGACATCGCGCGGATGGTGGACGAGCCCTACCGGCGGTGGGGCCGCCTCGACGTGCTGTTCAACAACGCCGGCGTCATCCGGGTGCAGCCCATGCTCGAGGTGACCGAGGTGGAGTGGGACCGCGTGATGGACGTGAACCTGCGCGCGGTGTTCTTCGTGCTCCAGGCGGTGGTGCGGCGGATGCTGAAGCAAGACCTGATGCCGGGGTCGGAGCTGCGCGGCAAGCTGATCCAGACCGCGTCCATCGCGGCGTACCGCGGCGGCAACCACCTGATGACGCCCTACTCGGCCTCCAAGGCCGGGGTGGTGAGCATCACCCGCTCCGCCGCGCAGGCGCTGGCCGGTGAGCGCATCACGTCCAACTGCGTCTGCCCCGGCGCGGTGGAGACGCCGATGTGGGAGCAGATCGACCGGGAGTGGGGCGGGCTCGAGGGCCTCGGGCAGGGCGAGACGTGGAAGCGCCGGATCCGCGGCATCCCGCTCGGGCGGCCGGAGCGGGCGGAGGACGTGGCCAGCGTGGTGGCGTTCCTCGCCGGCCCCGACTCCGACTACGTGACCGGGCAGGCGCTCAACGTCGACGGTGGTCTCGTGATGGGGAGTTGATCCCGGCGCGCGACCGGGGCCCGGAGGACCGTGTAATCCTCCAGGAGGGGGAGCTCCTCCTCATCGTGTACTCGGGGACGGTCACCCGGTCCGAGCTCACGGAGATGATCGGTCGGCTGACGACGCTCGACGGGCTTCGCCCAGATGTTCCAGGCGCTCGACGATCGCCCGCAGATCGCCATCCAGATCTTCACCGACCGGGCCGCCGCGCTCGAGTGGCTTGCGGAGCGCCCGCGAGCGGTCACCGCGCCGACAGCTCGTTGACCGGCTGGAAGAACGTCGCCGCCCCGTAGAGGATCTGGCCGATCACGCAGAACCACGCCCAGCGGTCGGGATCGGCGGGGGAGCAGCGGCGGGGCGGCGCGTCGGCGGCGCCGGCCGCCACGGGTCGCGAGGCGGTCGCGCAGCCGCCCATCAGGGTGAGGACGATCAGCAGGGCCGCGAGCCGTCGCACCCCTGCGCCCGGTACTTACGCGGCCGGGGCGCGATCGCCCTCGCCGCGGGACAGGGCGGCGGCGCTCGAGGGCACGTCCAGCTCCCGGTTGGCGAGGTCCACCGTGACCCGGAGCGCGCGCAGGCCCTGGGCGCCCTGCAGCTCGTCCAGCTCGAGCTCCCCGACGTCGCGGGTGAGGTAGCCCAGCCGCTGGAGGTACTCGATGTACTCCCGCCACTCCGCGGCCTCGGTGGCATGCGAGTAGACCAGGGCGATCTTGCCGGGCTGGGTCAGCCGCTCGGTGGTGCCGCGGATGATCGCCTTGTCGATCCGCTTCTTGATGATCTCGTAGCGCACGTTGTAGGCGCCGTCCACGTCGAAGCGCTTCTCGTCGAAGCGGAAGCGGATCGAGAGCGGCGCGTGCTGGATGAGGATCAGGTTCGTGATGTCGAGCGTCACCGGCAGCCGGGTCTTCAGCCGCTCCACCCGCAGGGCCACCCCGCACGCCACCATGAGCTGCCAGAGGCGCAGGTTCTTGAGGTAGAGCGGATCGAACCCGTTGTCCTCGCGGAGGGCGCCGCCCAGGTAGATCGTGTAGTCCACCCCGTCGGTCTTCTGCTTCTCGAAGTAGTGCGGGAACATGCCCTGGGCGGCCTGCTCCTCCATGTCGATGTAGGAGGAGACCGCCTCGTTGATCATGGTCACGCTCTCGTCGAATTCCTTGCGCCGCGCGTAGACCAGGCCGATGCCCGGGTCGACCGCCTGGCGATAGGCGTCGACGCGCTCCCGCACCGACGACCCGAAGGTCTGCAGGTGATCGAAGAGCGGCTCGACGTCGCCCTTGAGGAAGCTCATCACCCCGAGCTCGTCGCCCGACCGCAGGGTGACCTCGATCTCGGCCACGTGGCCGTCGATGCGGTGGGTGAGCTGATCCAGGATCGGCAGGGCGCGGACCTCGTGGGCGGCGCGCAGCACCTCGCGGGCGAGACCGAGCTGGGTGAGCAGGTCGGCCTGGATGGCCCACGCGCGATGGGTGGAGGAGCCGCGGATGTCCGACACCGCGTAGAGCGGGTGGACGTCGCGGAAGACGATCGGCTCCATCTCGGCCGCGCCGCGCTCGGCGTCGCCCCGGTCCATGGTGGCCAGGACCGCCTTCCGGAACCGCCACTCCACGACCGGGTGGATCGCGGTGAACTGCTCCTTGATGAAGCTCTCCACCCGCGAGTGCAGCTCGTCCATGCTCCGCTTGACCGCCACCGAGAACAGCGGCAGCACTTCCCGCAGCCGCGGCTCCATCAGGGCGTTGATGTCGCCCGGCTTCGGCGAGGTCAGGCTGAGGGTGCCGATCAGCTGCCCCTGGTAGTGCAGGGGCGCCACCGCCACGCTGCGCATGCCCTTGCGGAGGATCATCTCGTCCGCGGGGGTCTTGGTCACGTGCGCGGCCACGTCCTCGACGAAGACCGGCTCGCCGGCGAGGGTGGCGCGCTCGTAGACCGAGTCCTTGAAGTCGGCCACCTTGGCCCGGACCGACCCCGCGAAGATGCAGCCGTGGCCGTGCTCGAGGAGGTGCCCGGAGTTGAGCACCAGGATGCGGTCGCCCTCGATGGCGGCGAGGCCCAGGTGCAGGTCCGGGCGCCGGAAGAGGGTCCGCAGCTTGGCCTGCAGCTTCACGAACCGCGCGTTCGCGACGATGGACTCCTTGTCGATCAGGTCGCGCTTGATCGACGAGAGCACCTCCTGGTCGGTCACGTCGGCCGCCTTCACCACCGTGAAGCCGGAGAAGCGGATGCTGCCCGGGGGGATCAACGCGGTGAGCCGGTCGAGATCGACGGCCTGCGCGTTGAGCCGCGCCCGCAGCTCCTCGGACAGCGGCGGCAGCGGGTGCAGCTGCTCCACGTCCACGAAGCGGCCCTCGAACTGCACCTTGAAGTGGCGCTCCAGCCCGTTGGTGGGATCGGGCAGGGTGAGGATCAGCGGGTAGTCCACCGGGAAGTGGATGCCGTAGAGCCGCTCGAGCGCCAGCGCGTACGCGTTGATCAGCCGGAAGTCCTTCAGCGCCCGCATGTCGAGGTTCAGGCTGCCGTAGAGCACCCCGTCCGGGCCCATGATGGTGTCCATCGCCCGGGTCCCGTAGACGCTGCGCAGGGTGAACGGGATGAGCGCGCCCATGTAGGCCTGCTCCCAGAACACCGACGGGAACACCGCGCTCATCAGGGCGTCGACGAGCCCGCTGTGGTGATCGAGCAAGGTGATGTCGTCGATCGGCCGCGTCAGCTCGGGCGCGTCCTGGAGGCGGGTCAGGAGGGTGCGCGCGATCTCGCCGCGCACCGAGCTCTCCTTCGCCTGGTCCTCCCAGAACCGGATCAGCAGCGCGAGACTGAGGCGGCTCTCGAACGGGAAGTCCTTCTGAAGCCCTGCCAGCGACGTCCTTGGCTCGTCCATGCCCATCATTCTACCCCCAGACGCTACCCTAGCCGGCGGTGGCCGGCAGGCCGGCCGGAGCCGGGCTCGGCCGCGGGGTCCGGCTCACCGGGGCCTCCCGGATGGCCAGGGCCATCGGGACCGCCAGGAAGGCGAGCAGCGCCGCGGAGATGAAGGCCCACGAGTAGGACCCGGTGGACTGGAAGACCCAGCCTCCCACCGCGGCGCCGAGCGCCGCGCCCACCTGGTGCGCGAAGAAGATCCAGCCCGACAGCGATCCCACCGAGTAGCGCCCGAAGATGTTGGCGGTGAGCGTGGTGGTGGGCGGCACCGTCGAGATGTAGTTGAGGCCGAAGATCGCGGCGAAGATGTGCAGCGACGGCACGTTCCAGACGTAGAGCAGGAACAGCAGCGAGAGCCCGCGCACCCCGTAGTAGAAGGCGAGGGGCCCCTTGCGGCCGAAGCGGTCGCAGATGAAGCCCGAGGCCACCGTGCCGAGGATGTTCATGGCGCCCATCACGCCCAGCGCCTGCGCGGCGTGCATCTCGGAGAAGCCGTGCTCCGCCGCGTGCGGGACGAGGTGCGTGAGCACGAGCCCGTTCGACGTGTAGCCGCACACGAAGAAGGTGGCGGCGAGCAGCCAGAACGCGGGGACCTGCATCGCCTCGGCCACCGTGGTGCGGCCCTCGGGCGGGGCGGCGGGTGCCCCCGGGGCGGGCGCGCCCCGCCCGGCGCCGTAGGCCCGAAGCCCCTTCTAGGCCGGATCGTCCCGCACGAACAGCAGGGTCGTCGGCACCGCGACCGCCAGCATGAGGATGCCCAGCCAGAGGAACGAGTGGCGCCACCCGTAGTTGAGGGTGAGCCACACCGCGAGCGGCACCACCACGAGCTGCCCGGCCGACATGGCGCCGCCGACCAGGCCCATCACGAGCCCGCGCCGGGCCTCGAACCAGCGCGCGGCGAGCGCGGCCCCGGTCGACATGCCGACGCCGCCCGCGCCCAGGCCCATCAGCACCCCCGACGTGATGTAGATCTGCCAGAGCGCGGTCACGCGCGAGGAGAGCACCGTGCCCACGCTCAGCACGATCGCGGAGAGCAGGATGACGCGGCGCGGCCCCCAGCGGTCGGCGAGCCAGCCGACCACCGGCCCGGCCGCGCCGAGCAGCAGCAGGGAGATGGCGGCCGCGCCGGAGAGCGCGGCGCGATCCCAGCCGAACGTGACCTCCATGGGCTTGATGAACACGCCGAAGACGGCGCGGAGCCCGGAGCCCAGCAGCATGACCACGACCAGCGCGCCCAGGACGACCCAGGCGTAGTGCAGCGCGCCCCGCGATGCCTTCATGCGGCCTCCCAGTGAGGAGAAAACCTCTCCAGCCCACGCTGACGCCTCTTGAGATGGCAAACCGGCCCCGGCGGATTCGACGGGTGATACAGTGGCGACGGGGGACACGAGCGAGGCCAATGGCGACCCGGCGGGTGCTGGTGGTGGACGACGAGGCGGAGGTGCGCAGCGCGCTCACCGACATCCTCCGTGCCATGCGCTACACCGATGCCGTCGAGGTCGAGGGCCTGGCCGACGGCCAGGCCGCGCTCGATTCGGTGATGCGCCGGCGGCCCGACCTGATCCTGCTCGATCTACAGATGCCCCGGATGAGCGGGCTCACCCTGCTCAAGCACATCCGTGAAGTCGAGTCGCACGTGCCGATCATCGTGATCTCGGCCACCGAGGACACCAAGGTGGCGGCGGAGGCGCTGCGGCACGGCGCGGTCGCCTACATACCGAAGCCGTTCGACGCGCGCCACGTGGAGATGCTCGTCACCACGTTCTTCGACTCGATCAGGCGCCGCGAGGCGAGGCCGAACGCGTCGTCACGCTGAGCGTCGCCGATGCGCACGATCTGCGTGCGCCCGGGGCGCGAAATTCGTATCGACGCCGGGCCGACGTCCGTCGTGTCCGGGCCCCAACGGCGATCGGCCCGCCCGGCGCGTCAATCCCGCCTAAATCCGCCGAACCGGAGAGCCGCCCACGGTGGAACGGGCCTTGCTCCGTCAGGTCCCCGGAAGGGGACCATGTCGACCAAGCGAGTGCTCGTGGTGGATGATCAGACGCCGGTGCGGGAGCTGGTCGCGGCGGTGCTCGTCGCGGACGGCCACGCGGTCGAGACCGCGCGCGACGGCGCCGACGCCCTGCGGCTGCTCGACGGGCAGGCCGGGTTCGACCTCATCGTCAGCGACCTGAAGATGCCGGGGCTCGACGGGCCGAGCCTCTACCTCGAGCTGACCCGCCGGTGGCCCGACACGCGCCCGCACCTGCTCTTCATCTCGGGCTTCGTGGACTCGCCCGAGTACGCGGGCTTCCTCCAGGGGGCGAGCGTGCAGGTGCTGCTCAAGCCGTTCGCGGTCGACGATCTCTCGCGCGCCGTCACCGCGATCCTCGAAGGCTGCTGAAAAAGCAGCCGGCGGTGTCGGCCTAGCGCTTCCGGAAGACGATCTTCTCGCCCTCCGCGTCCACGACCACGGTGTCACCCTCGCCGAAGGTCCCGTTGAGCAGCTCGAGCGCGAGCGGGTCCTGGATCATCCGCTGGATGGTCCGCTTGAGCGGGCGCGCCCCGTACACCGGGTCGTAGCCCTCCCGGGCCAGCAGCGCCCGGGCCCCCGCGGTCAGCTCGAGCGTGATGCGCTTGTCGGCCAGGCGCTTCACCAGGTGCCGGGCCTGGATCTCCACGATCGAGGCGATCTCGTCCCGGCCGAGCGGCTGGAAGATCACGGTCTCGTCGATGCGGTTCAGGAACTCCGGCCGCAGGGCCTGCTTGAGCAGGTCCGTGATCAGCCCGCGCACCCGCGCGGGGTCCTTCTCCTCGCGGAAGAAGTGGCTGCCCAGGTTGGAGGTCATGATGACCACCGTGTTGCGGAAGTCCACCGTGCGGCCGTGGCCGTCCGTGAGGCGGCCGTCGTCGAGCAGCTGGAGCAGCACGTTGAAGACGTCGCCGTGGGCCTTCTCGATCTCGTCGAAGAGCACCACCGAGTACGGCCGTCGGCGCACCGCCTCGGTGAGCTGGCCGCCCTCGTCGTATCCCACGTAGCCCGGAGGCGCGCCGATGAGGCGAGCCACCGTGTGCTTCTCCATGTACTCGGACATGTCGATCCGGATCATGGCCCGCTCGTCGTCGAACAGGAACTCGGCGAGGGCCCGGGCCAGCTCGGTCTTGCCCACCCCGGTCGGGCCCAGGAACAGGAACGAGCCGATCGGCCGGTTGGGATCCGAGAGGCCGGAGCGGGCCCGGCGTACCGCGTTGGAGACCGCCACGATGGCCTCACGCTGGCCGACCACCCGCTCGCCCAGCCGCTCTTCCATCTTCACGAGCTTCTGGACCTCGGCCTCGAGTAGCCGGGTGACCGGGATGCCGGTCCACTTGGCCACCGTCTCGGCCACGTCCTCCTCGTCGACCTCCTCCTTGAGCATCCGGCCGCCCTTCTGCATCTCGTGCAGGCGCGCGTTCTCGGCCTCGAGGCGCTTCTCGAGCGTCATCAGGGTGCCGTAGCGCAGCTCGGCCGCCTTCTGGAGATCGCCGCGCCGCTCGGCGTCGGCCATCGAGGCCCGCGCGGCCTCGCCCTCCTCCTTGATCTTGCCGATGGTCATGATCGCGGCCTTCTCGGCCTGCCACTGGCTCTGGAGCTGGGCCGACTTCTCCCGCAGCTCGGCCAGCTCGGAGTCGAGCCGGGCCAGCCGCTCGCGCGAGACCTCGTCGGACTCGCGGGCCACCGAGACCCGCTCGATCTCGAGCTGCATGATGCGCCGGCGGATCTCGTCGAGCTCGGCGGGCATCGAGTCGATCTCGATGCGCAGGCGGGACGAGGCCTCGTCGATCAGGTCGATGGCCTTGTCGGGCAGGAAGCGATCCGCGATGTAGCGGTGCGAGAGCACCGCGGCCGCCACGAGGGCCGCGTCCTTGATCTTGACCTTGTGGTGGACCTCGTACTTCTCCTTGAGGCCCCGCAGGATCGCGATGGTGTCCTCCACCGAGGGCTCGCGCACCAGCACCGGCTGGAAGCGCCGCTCCAGCGCGGCGTCTTTCTCGATGTGCTTGCGGTACTCGTCCAGCGTGGTCGCGCCCACGCAGCGCAGCTCGCCGCGGGCCAGCGCCGGCTTCAGCATGTTGGCCGCGTCGACCGCGCCCTCGGCCGCGCCCGCCCCCACCAGGGTGTGCAGCTCGTCGATGAAGCAGATGATCTCGCCGTTGGACTCGGTGATCTCGCGCAGCACCGCCTTCAGACGGTCCTCGAACTCGCCGCGGTACTTCGAGCCCGCCACCATGGCCCCGATGTCCACCGCGACCAGGCGCTTGTTCTTGAGGCCCTCCGGCACGTCGCCGGCCACGATCCGCTGGGCCAGCCCCTCGACGATGGCGGTCTTGCCCACCCCCGGCTCGCCGATGAGCACCGGGTTGTTCTTGGTCCGGCGGGAGAGCACCTGCACCACGCGGCGGATCTCCTCGTCGCGGCCGATGACCGGGTCGAGCTTGCCCTTGCGGGCCAGGTCGGTCAGGTCCTTGGAGTAGCGCTGCAGCGCCTGGTACTTGTCCTCGGGATTGGGGTCGGTGACGCGCTGGGTGCCGCGCACCTCCACCAGCGAGCGGTAGATCGCCTCGGGGGTGACCCCGGCCCCGGCGAGGAGCCGCGAGGTGGCGCCGCCCTTTTCCTGCGCGATGGCGATCAACAGGTGCTCGGTCGAGACGTACTCGTCCTTGAGCCGCTCCGCCTCCTCCCGCGCCCGGTTGATCACGCCCTCGAAGCGCTGCGAGGCGTACTGACGCCCGCCGCCCCCGCGGACGGTGGGGAGCTTCTCCATCTCCGACTGCACCTGGCGCGCGAGCGCTTCCGGCCGCGCGCCCAGCTTGGCGAGCAGCGGGCCCACCACGCCCTCCTGCTGCTGCAGGAGCGCGAGCAGCAGGTGCTCGGGCTCGATGGCCTGATGGCTGCCCTGGTCGGCCAGGGACTGCGCGGCCTGGATCGCTTCCTGGGCCTTGACGGTCAGCTTGTCCAGCCTCATCATTTGGTCTCCGCTCTGAGCTTCTTCAGTTCCTCGAAGAGCTCTTTCTCTCTCGGGCTGAGCCCGGTTGGGATCACGATCTGCACTCGCACCAGCTCGTCGCCGGCTCCGCCGCCCTTGAGCTGCGGCATCCCGTAGCCCCGGAGCCGGAAGGTCTTGCCGCTGGACGTCTCGGCCGGGATCTTCATCGACACCTGGCCCTTCAGCGTCGGCACCGAGATCTCGCCCCCGAGCGCGGCCACCGTCACCGGCACCGGCAGGTCCAGGTGCAGGTCGGCGCCCTTGCGCTCGAAGCGCGGGTGCGGCGCCATCGTCACGCGCAGGTAGAGATCGCCGCGGGCGCTGCGATTGCCGCGCCCGCCGCCGGGACCCTCCGCGGCCACCCGCACCCGCGAGCCGGTGTCGACGCCGGCCGGGATCTTCACGTCCAGGTTCCGGGTGGCCTTGGCCCAGCCGCTGCCGTGGCAGCGCGGGCAGGGCCGGCCCTTCACGTTGCCGGAGCCGCCGCACTGCGGGCACGGCTCGTCGAGCTCGAGCGCGAGGGTCTTGC
The DNA here is from genome assembly GCA_041497895.1 of Methylomirabilia bacterium. Taxonomy (GTDB): domain Bacteria; phylum Methylomirabilota; class Methylomirabilia; order Rokubacteriales; family CSP1-6; genus CAMLFJ01. The sequence goes on along the minus strand of JBGQHJ010000012.1, from coordinate 29,818 downwards.
GCGCGCCGTTGAAGGCCTCCTCGAGGGTGAGCTCGATGCCCGCCTCGACGTCGCTGCCGCGCGCGCTCACCGGGCCGTAGCCGCCGCCCAGATCGCCCAGGTCCGAGAACTCGAACTCGGTGCGCCCGGCGCCCGGCTCGCCCCGGCGGAAGCCGCCCGGATCGCCGCCGAAAATGGTGCGGAAGAAGTCCGAGAACCCGCCCAGGTCCCCTTCCTCCGAGAAGCGGACATCGCGACCTCCGAAGGGTCGGCCCTCGAAGGGGGAGCGCCCGCCCGCGGTGGCGCCCGCGCCGGCCTGGGCGTAACGCTCCCAGTCCGGGCCGAGCGTGTCGTAGCGCTTGCGCTTCTCGGGATCGGACAGGACCGTGTAGGCCTCGCTGATCTCCTTGAACCGCTCGGCGTTGCCCTTGTTGACGTCGGGGTGGTACTTGCGGGCGAGCTTTCGGTAGGCGGTCTTGATCGCCTTGTCGTCGGCGGCCCGCTCCACTCCGAGCGTCTTGTAATAGTCTTTGAATTCCATGTGTTTAGACGAGGAAGCGGCGCCGGGCTCGCGAGTCCGCGCCGCTTCGGTCGGCTAGGGGAAGTGTAGCAGACGGTTCGGGGGTTGGCAGGACCGCGCCACCTTTTCCCGGGCCTCCGCCGGGTCTACAATGGGCGCGCCCGTGGCCAAGACCTGTACGCTCGCCATCGACGTAGGCGGCACCTTCACCGACATCACGTTCACCGACGCCGCCACCGGAGCGCTCTGGGTGGCGAAGACGCCCTCCACGCCGGGCGATCTCTCGGCCGGGTTCATCAACGCGGTGCGGAAGGTGCTGGCGCTGGCCGGCCGCGCCCCCGGCGACGTGCTGCGCGTGTTCCACGGTACCACCACCGCGACCAACGCGATCCTCGAGGGCAAGACGCCGCCCACCGCGCTGGTGACGACCGCCGGCTTCAAGTACGTGCTCGAGATCGGCCGCCACGACATCCCGCGCCACGGCAACCTCTACGGCTGGTCCAAGCCCACACGGCCGATCACGCCCGAGCGCGTCTTCGAGGTGGCCGAGCGGCTCGACGTGGACGGCTCCGTCCTCACCCCGCTCGACGAGACGGCGGCGCGGGCGCTCGCGCGTCAGCTCGCGCAGCTGGGCGTGCCGGCGGTGGCGGTCGTGTTCCTGCACGCCTACGCCAACCCCGCGCACGAGCAGCGCATGCAGGCGATCCTGGCCGAGGAGTACCCGGGAGTGCTGGTGTCGCTCTCCTCGGAGGTGCTGCCCCAGTTCCGCGAGTTCGAGCGGACCATGGCCACCGCGCTCAACGCGGCGGTCATGCCGCCGGTGAGCCGCTACGTGAGCGTGCTGCGCCAGGCGCTCGACGGCGAGGGGCTGCAGGCCCCGCTGCTCATCATGAAGTCGGACGGCGGCGTGACCAGCGCGGCCACCTGCGTCCGCCAGCCGGTGCAGACCGTGCTGTCCGGTCCCGCCGCGGGCGTGGTGGGCGCGGTCGGCGTCGGCCGCTCGGCGGGCCACGGCGACATCATCTCGATCGACGTGGGCGGCACCAGCGCCGACATCTGCCTGGTGCGCGCCGGGCGGCCCGAGGTCACCAAGGACGGCATGATCGGGCCCTTCCCGCTCAAGCTGCCGATCGTGGACATACACACCATCGGGGCGGGCGGCGGGTCGATCGCGGCGGTGACCAGCGCGGGGCGCCTCACCGTCGGCCCGCGCAGCGCCGGCGCCGAGCCGGGCCCGGTGTGCTACGGCCGCGGCGGGAGCGAGCCCACCCTCACCGATGCCCACCTGGTGCTCGGGCGCATCCCGGCCGCGCTGCTGGGCGGCGAGCTGCCGCTCGACGTGGCGGCGGCGCGCGCGGCCGTCACGGCCCGCGTCGGCCGGCCGCTCGGGCTCGGGGTGGAGGAGGCCGCCGCCGGCATCGTCGAGATCATCGACAACGCGATGGCCCGCGCCATCCGCACCGTGTCGGTGGGACGCGGCCACGATCCGCGGCGCTTCGCGCTGGTGGCCTTCGGCGGGGCGGGGCCGCTGCACGCCTGCCGGCTGGCCGAGCTGCTCGACATCCCCACCGTGGTGATTCCGCCGCGGCCCGGTGTGCTCTCGACCTGGGGGCTGCTCGACACCGATATCCGCGCCACCTTCGTCCGCACGGTGGGCGTCGCCGAGCGGCGGCTGGCCGAGGCCGGCGGCCGGGTGGCCCCGCTCGAGGCCGCGTGGACCGAGCTCGAGCGCCAGGCCCAGGGGTGGCTCGCGGCCGAGCAGGTGCCGCCCGAGCGGCAGCGCTTCGAGCGCGCGGCGGACCTGCGCTACGAGCACCAGAGCTTCGAGCTGACCTGTCCGATCGGGGAGGGGCCGATCACCGCCGGGCGTCTGGAGGCGCTGATGGCCACCTTCCACGCCGAGCACCGGCGGCTCTACAGCTACGACCTGCCCGCGGCGCCGGTGGAGCTGGTGAACCTGCGCCTCACCGCGGTGGGCGCGCTGCCCCGCCGGGAGACCCGGCCGCCCGCGGCGGGCGAGGGCGATCTCGCGCGGGCCCGCACCGGTCGCCGGCCGGTCTATTTCCGCGGCGTGGGCTTCGTCGACACCCCGTCCTACGCGCGCGACGGGCTCGCCCCCGGCATGACCCTCGACGGGCCCGCCATCATCGAGCAGAGCGACACCACGCCGCTGATCGCCCCGGGCTTCCACGCTCGCGTGGACGCCGCGCACAACATCCTCCTGGAGCGCGCTCATGGCTGAGGTCGACCCGATCACGCTCGAGATCATCCGCGGCAGCCTCGCCTCGGCCATCCGCGACATGGAGCTCCTGATGGAGCGGTGCGCGATGTCGCCCTTCATCAAGGAGAAGAAGGACTACTTCGTCGGCATCTTCGACACCGCCGGCCGTATCGTGGCCTGCCACATCTCGGGCAGCGGGCCCGGCATGCTCCACGCGATCATGAAGGTCTACCCGCTCGAGACCATGCGCCCGGGCGACGTCTACTGGTTCAACGACCCGTACATCTCCGACGGGGCGGTGCAGCACCACCAGGACATGGTCTTCGCGGTGCCGATCTTCCACGCGGGGCGCCTGGTCGCGTTCTCGACCACCTTCGGCCACTACCAGGACATCGGCGGCCTGCGCGCGGGCTCGATCTCGCCGCACGCCACCGAGATCTATCACGAGGGAGTGCTCGTGCCCCCCGTGCGAATAGTTCGCGAGGGCCAGCTGAACGAGGAGGCCTACCGCATCTTCCTGCGCAACTCGCGCCTGCCGGACCTGGTGGAGGGCGACACCCGGGCCATGATGGCCTCCTGTCGCCTGGCCGAGACGCGCCTCGGGGAGCTCTGCGGCCGCTACGGAGTGGAGACGGTGCTGGCCGCCTTCGACGAGTGCATCGCCCAGACCGCGGCGCGGGCCCGCGAGCTCTTCCTCGAGCTGATCCCGACTGGAGAGTGGCGCTTCCACGACTTCCTCGACAGCGACGGCGGCGCCGAGGCGCGGCCCTACCGCATCGACCTGACCCTGTCGCGCGCGGGCGACCACGTGCGGCTCGACGGCTCGAACTCGGACGACCAGGCCCGCGGCCCGATCAACTTCACGACCAATCCCGGCCTGCTCCGGATCGCGTTCGGGCGCTATCTGCAGTCGCTCGACCCCGACCTCGAGGTCAACGAGGGCCTGCTCGCGAACCTCGACGAGTGGATCGCCCGCGAGGGCAGCATCCTCAAGCCGCGCTTCCCGGCCCCGCTCGGCATGCGGGCCAACACGCGCTTCCGGGTGATGTCCTGCATCTTCGGCACCCTGGCCCAGGCCAACGGCGGCCGCGTGCCCGCGGGCTCGCCGGTCTACGTGCTCTACTACTTCCGGGCCTGGGACGCGGCCCGGCGCCGGCCGATCCTGTGCATCGAGGGGCTCGGCGTGGGGCTCGGCGCGCGGCCCTTCGCGGACGGGGTCGACGTCATCTACTACATCGCGCAGGAGAACTACCCGGTCGAGTACGTGGAGCGCGACTTCCCGCTGCGGGTCGAGCGCTACGCGGTGCGACCGGACTCGGGCGGGCCGGGGCTGCATCGCGGCGGCACCGGGGTGGTGCGCGACGTGCGGGTGCTGGCCGAGCGCGCCGAGCTGGCCACCCGCATGGAGAACACGATGGTCGCTCCCTACGGCGTCGCGGGCGGCGGCGCCGGGCGGACCGGGCGCATCGTGCTGAACCCGGACACGTCGGAGGAGCGCGTGCTGCCCGCCCTGGGCGACGGCATCGTGCTCAAGCGCGGGGATCTGCTCCGCTTGGAGACCTGCGGGGGCGGGGGCTGGGGCGATCCGCTCGCCCGCGAGCCGGAGCGGGTGCGCCAGGACGTGGCGCGCGGCTTCATCACCGCGCGCGGGGCCCGCGACGACTACGGGGTGGTGGTGGACGAGTCCACCCTCGAGGTCGACAAGACCGCCACCCAGGAGGAGCGGGCCCGCCGCGCCCGCGACCTCCCGCTCATCGACCGCGGTCCCGGCTTCGCGCAGGCGGAGGAGCGCTGGCGCGCCTTCCGCGCCGCGGACGCCTGAGGAGAATCCCATGAAGAGCGTCGAGATCGACCGGAGCAAGCGCCTCGTCGACCAGCCGAAGACCGGCCACAACCGCTGGCATCCCGACGTCCCGCCGATCCTCGAGGCGGCCGAGGGCGAGGAGGTCCTGCTCGAGACCCGCGACGGCTGCGACGGCCAGCTCGGCCCCTCGGTCACCGCGGAGGGCATGGCCGCGATGGACGCGGGGGCGGTTCATCCGATCACCGGGCCGGTGCTGGTCAAGGGCGCCCGGCCGGGCGACCTGCTCGAGATCGAGTTCGTGGACATCCTGCCGCAGCCCCACGGCTTCACCGGCATCATCCCCGGGCTCGGCTTCCTGCGCGATCTCTACACCGTGCCGTACCTCGTGCACTGGCAGATCGCCGACGGCTGGGCCACCTCGCCCCAGCTCCCCGGGGTGCGCATCCCGGGCGCGCCCTTCATGGGCGTGATCGGGGTGGCGCCCTCGCGCGAGCAGGTGACCGCCTGGGCCGAGCGCGAGCAGTCCCTGCTGAGCCGCGGGGGCCTGGTGATGACGCCGGATCCCGCGGGCGCCGTACCCGGCAAGGGCGCGCCCGCCACCGAGGGCTTGCGCACGATCCCGCCGCGCGAGAACGGCGGCAACATGGACGTCAAGCAGATCACCAAGGGCGCGACGCTCCAGCTGCCGGTCGCGGTGGAGGGCGCGCTGTTCTCGGTGGGCGACGGGCACTTCGCCCAGGGCGACGGTGAGGTGTGCGTGACCGCGGTCGAGATGGGGGCCACCGCGGTCGTGAAGTTCAAGGTGATCAAGGGCGCGGGCAAGACGCTCCATCGTGGCCCGCGCTTCCGGCACCGCGACTACTTCGCCCCGCCCGAGTGGGCCGCGCCGAAGCGCTTCCTCGCCGCCACCGGCATGCCGATCCGCGACGACGGGGTGAACGAGGGCGAGAACCTCACCCTGGCCTGCCGCAACGCGCTGCTCAACATGATCGAGCTGCTGCAGGAGCGGGGCTGGACGCGCGAGCAGGCCTACGTGATCTCGAGCGTGGCGGTGGACCTGCGGGTGAGCAACGTGGTCGACGTGCCGAACTACGTGGTCTCGGCCCTGATCCCGGAGGCGATCTTCACGCGCTGAGGTCGTGCCCGGTTGAGGCAAGCGAGTTCGGCCGCGAGCCCGGGGAACCGGTCGACCGAGCTGGGGTCTGGGTCCGCGAATTCTGGCTGAGCACGCGGGGCGGTGGCGGCCGAATGCCGACGAGCCGGTGCTGGTGAGTGCGTGAAGGAGAAGAGGGCCGGCGGTGAACCGGCCCTCGGGCCTCCTGCCCTGGTTGCTCGGGTGAACGGCGCGAAGTCTATCGCCGCGCGCTCGTGGGCGGCACGATCCCGTTCAGCCGCAGATAGACCACGAGCTGGCCGTGATGGTTGCGAATCTGGTACAGCGCACCCTGCCAGAACGTGGCGCGGGTGACCGTGCGGTCCCCGAACGGGAACTTCACGGGCTCCAGGAGCTGGCCATCGGTCAGCGGCGTGATCGTCTCCTGCGCGCTCTGGAACGTGTTCTTCAGCAGGGCGATGACTTCTGGCTTCGCCATCGCGCCATGATGGGCCGCTTCCGTCTTGACGCCCTTGGCGGTGTCGATGAAGCGCTGGGTGATACCGGCGACGTGCACGAGCTGGTCGCCGAAGCTCGACACCTCGGGCGTCGGCTTGAAACCGTACTTCTCGGCCGGCATCACCTCCGCCACGTCGAGGATCTCGGCGGTGGCGCGCTGGAAGGTCGCCGCGAGCTCCTTGGCGAGACTCGGCGCCGGGGTCTGGGCCGAGAGCAACGAGGGTCCGGTGGCCGCGACGACGGCGAAGAATACCACGCACGCGTAGGTCAGGATTTTCATGGTCGCCTCCCGACGAGATTCATTCGACTGGGTTCACTCCAGGTCAAGGTGACCGACCCGCGCGCGCGTGCGGGGGCCGTCACCGGCACAATCGGTGGTAGAGCGCTTCGTAGCGCGGCACGATCACCTCGGCGGAGAACCGCTCTCGCGCGCGCGCTTGCGCGGCGCGGCCGAGGGCACGGCGCCGTGCCTCGTCGTGGATCAGAGCCTCTAGCGCCTGGGCGAGCGCGACGACGTCGCCGGCCGACACGAGCACGCCGCTCTCTCCGTCCTCCACCACTTCCGGGATGCCGCCCACGCGAGTGGACACGCTCGGACAGCCGAAGCACATCGCTTCGAGGATGCTGAGGCAGAAGCTTTCGGCGTCGGAGGTGTAGAGGCCGATATCGGCGACCTGAAGATAGTCCTCGATCGCGTGGACCTTCTCGCGGACGATCACGCGGTCGGTCAGACCCAGGCGCCGAACCTCGCCGCCGAACGGCGCGAAGGCCTCGCCGGCGAGTATGAGGAGCTTGAAGGCCTCGCGCGGGCGTACCCGCGCGGCCGTCTCCAGCAGGAGGTCGATGCGCTTGCCGTGGCGCAGATTGGACGAGTGGACCACGAGGACCTCGCGGTCGACGCCGAGCTCGCGGCGAACGACGTCGGGGGAGCGGCTGGGCGGACGCGGAGCGAAGAAATTGGGGATGACCTCGATCGGCCCATCGAAGCCGAGCACGCGTTGCGTTTCGCGCTTGAGCGACTCGGATACCGCGGTGACCGCGTCCGACGAGACCAGGGCGTGCAGGATGGCGGGCGCGTAGCCGGCGTCGTGGCCGAGCAGCGTGGTATCCGTGCCGTGCAGGGTCGTGACGACGCGGGGCCGCTGGCCGGAGGGGAGCATCGCGCGCGCGAGGATCGCGGCGGTGGCGTGAGGCACGGCGTAGTGGACGTGGAGGACGTCGAGTCGGTGGTCGCGGCTCACCTGGGCCATACGCACCGAGAGCGGGAGGGTATAGTCGGGGAACCGGAAGAGCTCGTACTCGTTGATCGCGACGGGATGGAAGTGCAGGCGCGGGCCGTCCGAGGGCAGACGGAATGGGCGCTCGTAGGCGATGAAGTGCACGTCATGGCCGCGCGCGGCCAGGTCCTCGCCGAGCGCGGTCGCCAGCACGCCGCTGCCGCCGACCGATGGGTAGCAGGTGATGCCGACTCGCAGTGTGTCCGCCGCCATGTCAGCCCGAGAGCTCGGTGAACGCTTCATCCGGCAGCTCGATGTGCTCGCGGCGCACGTACGCGATCTCCGGCGCGTCCGCCGGCCGAAGATACGCCTGCTCGCCCGGGCCGGTCACGTAGTGGGTGCAGTGGATCACCGATTGCATCCATCGCAGCCGCGTGTCGCGCGCTGGGCTGATCTGCTCCTTCCGGGGGGCGGAAGCCCCCGGCGACAGGGTGACGAACGAATCACCGCCTTCGTGCAGGTAGAACGCGCCGTCACGGGCGCGGGCTCGGGCGATCTCGCCCTGGTACGGCACGTCCACGAAGAAGTCGTCCACCTCGCAGGCGCGGCGCCGCACCGCGGGATCGCTCGAGCGCACGACGTCCACGCCGTCGAGGAGACCCATCCCGCGGTACATCTCGAGACAGAAGTCGGCCACCGTCTCCGCCGACGTCTTGCGGAAGAGGTCGATGACGGGGGCGGCGACGTAGTTCGGGAGCTGGGCGAGCGTGCCGGCGTGCCATCCGGCGGCGATGCGCTTGGCGTAGAGCGGGGAGAACTTGCGCTGGAGCTTGTTGACGACGGAGAAGTTCAGGTGCGCGGGTCGCCCGGTCGCGCGGTGGCGCAGGATCGTGCGGGTCTCGCGTGGATCGTGGTCGCTATCGTGGCAGAAGTACACGACGCGCCCGCCCATCTCCGTCTGGAGACGTCGGGCGGTCCGGATCTTCGCCACGAGGAACCGACGGGGGAAGAAGCCGCAGGGCTGCTGGCCGAAGGCGATGACCGGTTTCATCCGGCGCGGCCCTCGCCGGCGCGGGCGCGTGGCGGCAGGACCGCCTGCAGTGACGCGCTGAACGCGATGCACGCGGCGCAGCCGATGAGGTTGTACCAGAGGTAGCCGATGCTGAGCGAGAAGTACATCAGGATGACGAGGACCTGCGCGGCAACCGCGGCGAAGAACACCGCGCTGCCGCCGACGCGCCGGAGGAAGAACGCCACCACGAAGAGGCCGAGCAGGACGCCGTAGAAGATCGAGCCCAGGATGTTGATGGCCTCGATGAGATTCTCCGCGAAGCCGGCGAAGAGGGCGAAGGCCACCGCGAAGACGCCCCAGAGCGCCGTGAAGCGCCGCGCCACGCGGACGTTGCGCGCCTCGTCGGCGGCGGCGAGGGGGCGGAAGTGCCGCCAGAAGTCGATCGTGGTCGTGGTTCCGAGCGCGGCGAGCTCGGAGGCCTTCGACGAGAGGGCCGCCGCGAACATCACCGCCACCAGGAGGCCCACCGCCCCGTGCGGGAGCTGCGTCACGATGAACGTGATGAAGACGTAGTCGGAGTCGGTGGTCTTGGCGCGCGGGTCGGCGGCCACTAGGGCGACCTTGGCGTCGGCGCGGATCGCACGGGTGCGCTGGCTGGCCTCGAGCATCGCGGCCCGCGCGCTCACTTCCCGGCCGGCGTCGTCCGACACGCGCGCCTGGAGCCAGGCGCGAATCGCGGACTCGCTCTGCGCGACGGCGCTGGCGTGCTCGGTCTCGATGGCACGGAAGCGGCCGTCCTGCGCGTGGCGGCGCCACTCCGGCTGATTGAAGAATACCGGGTGCGGTGTGAACTGGTAGAAGACGAACAGGAGCGCGCCGAGCAGGAGGATGAGGAACTGCATCGGGATCTTGAGGACCGCGTTGAACATGAGGCCCAGACGGCCCTCGCGCAGAGAGGCGCCGCCGATGTAGCGCTGCACCTGCGATTGGTCGGTTCCGAAGTAGGAGAGCGAGAGGAACAACCCGCCGAACACGCCGGTCCACACCGTGTAGCGCCGGCTCGGATCGAGCGAGAAGTCCACCGCCTGCAGCTTGCCCAGCGCGCCGGCCACGTGGGCGGCGCCGATGAACCCGAGGCCGGCGGGCAGCCGGAGCAGCAGCACGACCATGGCGGTCACCATACCCGCGGAGATCACCGCCATCTGCCACTTGTGGGTCAGGGCGACGGCCTCGCTGCCGCCGGTGACGGTGTAGACGATCACGAGCAGGCCGGTGAACACGATGACGAGGTCGAGCGGCCAGCCGAGCACGGTGGAGATGATGATCGCGGGGGCGTAGATCGTCACGCCGGCGGCGAGGCCGCGCTGCAACAGGAAGAGGCCGGCGCCGAGCAGGCGCGTCTTCTCGTCGAAGCGCTGGCCGAGGAACTCGTAGGCGGTGTAGACGTTGAGCCGCCGGTACATGGGCAGGAACACGGCGCACACCACGATGAGCGCCAGGGGCAGCCCGAAGTAGTTCTGGACGAAACCGATGCCGCTCTCGAAGCCCTGGCCGGGGATCGAGAGGAACGTGATCGCGCTCGCCTGAGTGGCCATCACGCTGAGGCCGATCGTGCCCCAGCCGGTGGACGCGTTGCCGCGCAGGTAGGCGTTGAGGCTCCGCACGTGGCGCGTGCGCCAGGACCCGTAGGCGGCGATTCCCACGATAGTGCCGAGCAGCACGACCCAGTCGGCGACGTTCACGAGAAGATCCTGGTGAACACGGTCAGCAGGAGGAGCACGAGGAGGAACCACCCGAAGACGAAGAGGTAGACGCCCGGCCAGGTGCGGAAGCCGGGGACGTGGGGCGGCTCGGCCTCGGAGCGCCCGTCGGGGTGCGGCACGGGCGTCATTTGGCCAGCGAGACGAGATTCGCGAACAAGCGGTACGCGCCGGGGACTGCTTCGGGGAGCTGACGAAACCACGCGAGGCTGGTGTAGACGAAGTAGCCCTTGCCGAGCCGCGCGGCCAGCAGGCCGCCCCTGAGCGGCGGCTCGCCGGCGTCACTGGAGGCGAGGATCGGGGTGAAGCGGTCGTCCCACTGATCGGGGAAGTAGAGACCGCGCTCCTGCACCCAGCCCTCGAAGTCCGCGGCGGTGATGCGATTCGGGGTGGTCAGCACGGGATGCTCGGGCGCCAGGATCGTCACCGGTGCGTGCTCGTCGGTCACGCGGTCCCGCGAGAGGCGCAGGTGGAACGGCGCGAGCCAGCTCTCGCGCAGGCCGTCCAGCGTGTTGTACTGCGCGACGACCGTGCCGCCCGCCTCGACGTACCCGAACAGCGCGGGCAGGCGGTCGGCGAGATCCGTTCTCACGTTGAAGGCGCGGATACCGACGACCACCGCGTCAAGACCGCGCAGCCGGTCCGGCGTGAGGTCGGCGCCGGTCAGCCAGGTGAGCTCGTATCCCATCTCCTCGAGCGCGGCGGCCACGTCGTCGCCGGCGCCCGGGAGGTAGCCGACGTGGCGGCCGCGAGTCGCGAGCTCGAGCGACACCGCCTTGGCGCGTGCCGGCGGGTGCAGGAGCTGGAGAGGCAGTGATCGTAGCGAATCTCGACACGCTGCCGGTCGAAGCGCCGGCCGTTGATCTCCACGCTCGCGTCGAGCGGCGCGGTCGCGAGCTGCGCGGGCGCGGTCACGGTGAAGGTGAAGCGCGCGTGTTCGCCAGGGGCGGCGAGTCGAAACGGCTGTGAGGCCGGCGTCACGGTCCAGCCGGCCGGCGCGGCGAGCTGCACGGTGCCGGCGGCGCGCGGGCGGGCGGCGGTGAGCTCCACCGTCACCGGCCGCGCGGCGCCGGGCGCGAAGAGCCGCACGGCCGCGATGAACCGCAACGAGACCGGCGCGATGACCTCCACCCGCCGGCGCAGCCCGGGTTTGGGCGGATCCACGGCCGACATCGGCTCGCCGGCGATCACCAGCGTCTGCCCGCCGACGTCGAAGACGTACTCGAGAGGGAGGGTAGGGGGGGTCTCGGCACGGCCGATGAGCGCCGGATCGTCCACGTCGAACAGTCCGGCCGTACCCTCCGTGCGCAGCCAGTACGGCTGGCTCAGCGGCGTGCTCGCGGGCACGACCTGGGAGGCTTTGCGAACGACCGGCCGGTTCGGGCGCAGCGCGACGGCCTCGTTGAGCGCGCGGTGAGCGCTCGGGTACCGCACCGCCGTCCAGCGCACGGGGATGCGCGAGCGCACCACGGCGGTGTGGCGCAGTCTCAAAGTCTCGCCGGGCACGACCTCGGCCCGATCCACCACGGTGTCGACCTCGAGACCGAGACACGCCTGAATGATCCGATCGAGCTGCTCGCGCTTGTCGCTCACCACCGGATCCGCGGGGAGCGCGGCGAGCCGGCGGCGGATCGCGAGCAGCGCGGGCACCCGGGCGGCCACGTCGTGAGCGTTGAACGTCGCGATCGCCTCGTCGATCGACCGCGCGATCTCGGCGCCACCCGGCACGCGGTTCCATGTCGTGTCCACGCCGTCGAGAAGATCGTTCGTTGCCGCGTCGCCGGCGAGCAGGACGAACGGCTCGATCCGCGAGCCTTCGTTCACGGGCGGGCCGCCGACGCCGAAGCCCTGCGTCTTGTGCATACCACGGCTGCGAGCCGCGATCGACGCGAACGACTCGCCCGACACCGGATCTCGGCCGCCGACATCGACCTTCACCACGCCCGGTCCGTCCGGGACATTCCCCGGTGAGCCCGCGACCGCCATCCCGGCGCCCGGGTTCGCGGCGGCGGCGCCCAGGCCGACGTTGTGGACGATGCGCCGCGCTTGCCAGGGCCTGAGCTCGCGGAGCTGCTCGGGAAACGCGGCGGGGTCGGCGGCGAGCCTGAACGCTTCGACCGCGAGCACGGCCGACGCGGTGTGATGGCCGTGGGTGGGGGCAGGCTTCGGGGAGAACCGCGTGATGATGACGTCCGGGCGGAACTCGCGGATCACGCGGACGATGTCGCCGAGGACGGCCTGGCGGTCCCAGACGCTCAGCGTCTCCTCGGAGTTCTTCGAGTAGCCGAAGTCCTTCGCGCGCGTAAAGTACTGCCGCCCGCCGTCCAGCCGGCGGGCGGCGATCAGCTCCTGCGTCCGCGCCACGCCGAGGGCCTCGCCGAGCTGGGGGCCGAGCAGGTTCTGTCCGCCGTCGCCGCGGGTCAGCGAGAGGTAGGCGGTGCGGTATCCGCGACCGCGCGCCAGGTAGGTGATGATCTGCGTGTTCTCGTCGTCCGGATGGGCGGCGACGTAGAGCACGCGGCCCATGATGGCGAAGCTGCGCAGCTGCTGCAGGATCGCGGCCGCGGTGGGTGGCTCGGCGGCGTGGCCGACGTGGGAGGGACCCGCCAGGATGGCCACGGCGAGGGCAGCCCAGAACGGCACGTTCCAGAGGGTGTCGCGCAGGAGGATGGAGGACATCATCGGCGGCTCACACGATAGCACGGCATATGATGGAAGGCGCGAGACGCCATCGGGCCGTCACTCGTGGGCGTCGTGCCGCCGCTTGCAGGGTCCGGTCCAGTGCTTCAGACCTGCGCGCCGCCCAGCGAGCCGCGCAGGCGCGGGTCCAGCCAGTCGCGCAGGTGGTCGCCGAGCAGGTTCACCGCGAGCACGGTGACGAAGATGGCGAGGCCCGGGAACGCGGTGAGCCACCACGCGGTCCGGAGATAGAGGCGACCTCCGTTCAGCATCCGCCCCCACGTCACCACGCTCGGCTCCACCCCGAGCCCCAGGAACGAGAGGGTGGCCTCCAGCACGATCATGTTGGCCACCGCGAAGACCGCGACCACGATGACCGGGGAGAGCACGTTGGGCAGCACGTGGCGCGCCATGATGCGCGCGTCGCCGGCGCCGTTGGCGCGGGCGGCCTGCACGAAGTCTCGGGTCTTCACGGTCAGGGTCTCACCCCGCACCAGGCGGGCGTAGAGGGTCCAGCCGGTCACGCTCAAGGTGAGGATCACGTTGGGCAGCCCGGGCCCCAGCACCGCGACCACCGCGATCGCGAGGAGGATGGTGGGGATCGCGAGCTGGATGTCGGTGACGTGCATCAGCACCGAGTCGACCCGCCGCCCCGCGTAGCCGGCCACCAGGCCCACCAGCACCCCGAGCGGGCAGGAGAGGCCGACCGCGATCACCCCCACCAGCAGCGAGATCCGCGCGCCGTAGATCAGGCGGCTCAGGATGTCGCGGCCGACCTCGTCGGTGCCGAGCACGTGGGCGGAGAGGTCGGGGGGCTGCAGCCGCGTGAGGATGTCCTGGTCGTTGGGCCCGTAGGGGGCGAGGCGCTCGGCGAAGATCGCGGAGGCCACGATGATCCCGAGCGCCGCCGCGGAGAGCCAGAACGCCCAGTCGCGGCGCATCAGGAGGCGTCGGTGCGGATGCGTGGATCGAGCGCGACGTAGGCCAGGTCGACCAGCAGGTTCACCGCCACGAAGATCAGCGAGACCACCAGCACCACGCCCTGCACCACCGGGAAGTCGCGGTTGAAGATCGCCTCCACCACCAGGCGGCCGATGCCCGGCCACGCGAAGATGGTCTCGGTCACCACCGCGCCGCCCAGGAGCTGGGCGAACTGCAGGCCCAGCAGGGTGACGATCGGGATCGCCGCGTTCTTGAGGGCGTGCCCGGCGAGCACCCGCACCTCGCCGACGCCCTTGGCGCGCGCGGTGCGCACGTAGTCCTGGCCGAGCACCTCCAGCATGCTCGAGCGCACCAGGCGGGCCAGGCGGCCGAGGATCACGGTGGAGAGGCTCACCGCCGGGAGCACGAGGTGGGCCAGGGAGCCGCGGCCGAAGACGGGCAGCCAGCGCAGGTAGACGCCGAAGAAGGCGATCAGGAGCAGCGCGAGCCAGAAGATCGGGATGGCCTGGCCGGCCACCGCGCCCACCATGGCGAGGCGGTCGAGGGCCGAGCCGCGCTTGACCGCGGAGACGATGCCGGCCGGGATCGCGACGGCCACCGCGATCAGGAGCGCGGCGACGGTCAGCTCCACGGTGGCGGGCAGCCGCTCGCGGATCAGCGTGGCCACCGGCAGGCTGCTCCTGAGCGACACCCCCAGGTCGCCCCGGGCCGCCCGCGTCACGTAGTCGGTGAACTGCCGGTGGAGCGGGCGGTCGAAGCCGAGCGCGTGGCGGGTGGTGGCCACGACGTCGGGCGGAGCGTCGCTCGAGACCATCAGGAGCACCGGATCACCCGAGAGGTGAACCAGCCCGAAGACCACGAGCGAGACCCCGACGGCCACGACCGCCGCGTGGCCGAGCCGACGCAGGAGGAACGGAAGCGCTTCAGGCCTCCACGTAGGTGTCGCGCACCCAGAGCACGTTGTCCGGGCGCATCTTGAACCCCTTGACCTTCCGGGAGACGCCGAAGAGCTCGTCGAGCTGCCACAGGAAGAGCCACACCGCCTCGTCGTGCAGGCCCTTGAGCGCCTTGGCCCCGAGCTCCCTGCGCTTCTTCGGGTCGAACGTCCGCTCGTACTCCTCGATCGTCTTGAGGAGATCGCCGGAGGCGTCGAAGTAGCGGAAGGTCTGGAAGTCGGGCTTGAAGCGCTGCACGGTGTAGGACGCGTCCCACGTGCCGTTGATGAACGCGTAGTAGAAGCAGTCCTTGTGGGCGGAAGCGGCGGAGCGCTTGTTGAACTCCGCCCACTCGAGCACCTGCACCTTGGTCTTGACTCCGATCTTGTCCCAGTAGCCCGCGATGACCTGGGCGGTCTCCTCGGCCAGCACCCACCGGCCGATCGACTGCCACATGGTGAGCTCGAAGCCCTGGCCGAAGCCGGCCTCCGCGAGGAGGCCCTTCGCCCGCGCCGGATCGTAGGGATACGCGCCCGGGTCGATGGTGTTGGCCACGTTCTTGCCGGTGACGGTGTTGAGGAACTGGCCGCGCCCGGAGTAGAGGCCCTTCAGGATCGCGGCGCGATCCACCGCCATGTTGAGCGCCTGTCGTACCTTCCGGTCCTTGAGTGGTGCCGACTCGCGGGCGTTGAACAGGATGCCGTGGGTGAGCGAGGAGAGCTCGGAGTACACCCGCAGGCTCGAGTCGGCCTCCACGGTGGGGGCGAGCGGGAACGGGAGGTTCAGCATCACGTCCACGTCGCCCCGCTGGAGCGCGGCCAGGCGGGTCGCCGAGTCGGGAATGACCTGCCAGACGATCTTCTGGGCCGCCGGCTTCGCGCCCCAGTAGCCCGGGTTCGCCTCGACCACCACGCGGTCGCCGACCACGTGCTCGACGAAGCGGAACGGCCCGGTGCCGATGAAGCGGTCGGTGACGAACTTCTCCTTGTACTCGGCCAGGCCCTTGGCGGGCGCGATGTTCATGGACTCGGCCGCGAGCCGGCTCGGCACCATCGGATCCGGCACCTTGGTGACGATCCGAACCGTGTAGGGATCGACGACGACGATGTCCTGGCCGAACGACGGCGGCCAGGTGAGCTTGGCCAGGGTGTTGAGCTTCGAGTGGATCGCGCGGTCGATGGTGAACTTTACCGAGTCCGCGTTGAAGTCCTCGCCGTTGTGGAACTTGACGCCCTTGCGGAGCTTCACCTCCCAGGTGTTCGGATTCAGGTTCTTCACCGACTCCGCGAGGAGCGGCTTGATCTCCATGGTCTGGGGATCGCGGGTGAGGAGGCCCTCGCCCATCAGCCCGATGATGGAGCCGCTCAGCACCGAGCGGAACTGGTGCGGGTCGATCGTCTCCGGGGTCGACGGGAAGCCGATGGTGAGCGTGGACTTCCTCGCCTGGGCGGCGGCGGCGACGGGCCGCAGCGCGGCGAGCGCGGCGGCGGCTCCGGCTTGCTTGAACAGGTCGCGGCGGGTCGGCATCGAGATCGGATCCTCCTGGGGGTCGAGAGCTGGCGGAGGGATTTTACATCTATAATGCCCGCCATGGCACGACTCGACGACAAGGTGGCGGTGGTGACGGGCGCGGCCCACGGGCTCGGCCGGGCGATCGCGGAGCGGCTGGCCGGCGAGGGCGCGACCGTGGTGCTGGGCGACGTGGACGCGCCGGCGCTCGACCGCGCGGTCGCCCAGATCGTCGGCAAGGGCGGACGGGCCTCCGGGGGGGTGGGTGACGACACCGAGGCGGAGCCGGCCGCGCGACTGATCGCGACCGCGGTCGAGCGCGGGGGACGTCTCGACATCCTGGTCAACAACGTGGGTGGCAGCCGCAACGCGCGCATCTGGGAGATGGCGGTCGCGGACTGGGACTTCACCCTGCGCCTCAACCTGCGCTCGACCTTTCTCTGCACCCGCGCCGCGGTCCCGCACATGATGAAGCGCCGCTACGGCCGGATCGTCTGCATCTCCTCCGGCGCGCGGGAGGGCACGCCGTGGACCGCCTACTACCAGGGCGGCTCCGCGTACTCGGCGGCCAAGGCCGGCGTGCACGGCTTCATCCGCGACGTCGCGCTCGAGCTCGCCGAGCACGGCATCAACGTCAACGCGGTGGCACCGGGTCCCATCGACACCGAGCGGGTGGGCGAGGCCCTCCGGCGCATGAACGAGACCGTGGAGTACAGCCCCAACCGCATGACCCCGCTGCGGCGACTCGGTCGTCCCGACGAGGTGGCCGACGCGGTGCTGTTCCTCGCCTCCGACGAGGCCACGTACATCACCGGGCACACCCTCGCCGTCACCGGCGGGCGCTAGGGGGAGGCCGCCGATAAAGGCCCCATCTGCGGGAGTGCGGCGCCCTCGGCGGCACGCTCAGCGTACGGAGAGTACGCTTCGCATGCCGCCTTCGGGCGCCGCCTCGCAGCTGGACCTTTCTCGGCGGCCTCCCAGGAGGAGGATCCCATGACCAAGGCGGAGCTGATGCAGAAGGTCCAGGCGACGATCGACCGGCGCGGCGAGGAGATCATCGCGCTCGGGGAAGCGATCCGGCGCCAGCCGGAGCTCGGGTTCAAGGAGTTCAAGACCGCCAAGCTGGTCGCCCAGACCTTCGAGCGCATGGGTCTGGCCCCGAGGACCGGGCTGGCCCTCACCGGCGTCCGCGCCGACGTGGCCGGGCGGGCCGGGGACGGCCCGACGATCGCGCTCTTCGGCGAGCTCGACGGCCTCGTGGTGGTGGGGCATCCGGTGGCCGACCCGGAGACCGGTGCCGCCCACGCGTGCGGCCACAACGCCCAGGTCGCGGGCATGCTCGGCGCGGCCATGGGCCTGCTCGAGGCCGGCGCCTTCGATCACCTGGCCGGCCGGGTCGCCTTCGTGGGCGTGCCCGCCGAGGAGTACGGCGACGTCGAGTGGCGGGTGGCCCAGCGCGACGCGGGGCGCCTCGAGTTCATGGGCGGCAAGCCGGAGATGCTGAGGCTCGGCCACCTCGACGACGTGGACATGGGCATGATGATCCACGCGACCCCGCGCCGCGAGGAGGGCAAGCTCGCGGTGCCGATGTCCAACAACGGCTGCGTGGTGAAGACGGTGCGCTACGTGGGCCGCGCCTCGCACGCGGGCGGCGCGCCGCACCTCGGGATCAACGCGCTCTACGCGGCCCAGATCGGCCTCATGGCCATCAACGCGCTGCGGGAGACCTTCCGCGACGAGGACACGATCCGGGTGCATCCGATCATCACCCAAGGCGGCTCGCAGGTGAACGTGATCCCGGGCGAGGTGCGGCTCGAGACCTTCGTGCGCGGCAAGTCGCTCGAGGCCATCGCGGACGCCGACCGGAAGGTGGACCGCGCGCTCCGGGCCGGCGCGCTCGCGCTGGGGGCCAGCGTGGAGATCGAGACCCTGCCCGGCTACATGCCGCTCCGCTGCGACCCGCTCCTGGTGGAGCGCTTCCGGACCATCGCGGCGGACCTGGTGGGCGCCGACAACGTGCGCACGATCCTGCACCGCACCGGCTCCACCGACATGGGCGACCTCGGGCAGGTCATGCCGATCATCCATCCGTACGTGGGAGGAGCCAAGGGCACGCCGCACGGCGCCGACTACGAGATCGTGGACCCGGTCCTCACCTACCTCACCAACGCCAAGGCCCTCGCCTCGATGGTGATCGACCTCCTCGCCGACAACGCCGCCGTCGCCCGCCAGGTCGTCGCCCAAGCCAAGCCCCCGCTCACCCGAGCGGGCTACCTGGCCTTCCAGCGCAAGATGAGCCGCCGCGAAACCTACGACGGCACCACCACCGACCACTGACCCCGGCCCGCCCGGCCGCTGAGCCTCGCACGCCAGCCGGCGGGCGCAGCATCGTTGGGGACGTGGAAGTCGAACGCCGGAGGAAGAACCGAGCGGGAAGGGAGGGAGCGGGCGGGGGCGGGGCGGCGGGGGTAGGCCGGGTGACCCGTTCCCTCCGGGGGATCGCCTACAGCGACCGCTCCCCGATTGGGAACTCCGCCGGCGAGGTGAAGTCGGAGCGGGTCGTGGTCAGAGGCCTACCCCCGCTGCCCCGCCCCCGCCCGCTCCCTCCCGCGGTAGACCGCTAACGCTCTACCCGCGCGCCACCGTGAAGGCGACGTAAAGCGACTGCGGCCCGCGCTGGAGCAGCACGGTGACGCGGTCGCCGTCCTTGACGTCCTTCGTCGCCTTCTCGAAGTCCGGCAGGCTGCGCACCCGCTGGCGGTTCACCTCGCGGATCACGTCGCCCCGCTGCAGACCCGCCTCGGAGGCAGCGCTGTCCTCGTCCACCGAGAAGACGATCACGCCGTCCGGGTTGCGCAGGTTCAGCTGGCGGGCCAGCTCGGGCGTGATCGGGCGCACGTCGAGGCCGAGGAGGCCCTTGCCCTTGCTGGTGGACTTGAGCGCCACCGTCTCGTCCGGCGTCTCTCCGATCTTGATCTCGAGGGTCTTCTCCCCCTTGTCGCGCCAGACCTTGAGCGGCACCGCGCGCCCCGGCGTGGTCGCGGCTACCACCTTCTGCAGCTCCTGGGGCGAGTCCACCTTCTTCCGGTCGAACTCGATGATGATGTCGCCGGAGGCGATGCCCGCCTGGGCTGCCGGGCTGTCCTGGACCACGTCCGAGATCAGCACCCCGTTGGCGTCCTTGAGCCCGAAGCCCTTGGCCAGGTCGGTGGTGAGGGGCTGGATGGACACGCCGAGCCAGCCGCGCGTCACCTTGCCCTTGGCGGCCAGCTCGGTGTAGATCCGCTTGGCCATGTTCACCGGGATCGAGAAGCCGATGCCCACGTTGCCGCCGGTCCGCGAGAGGATGGCGCTGTTGATGCCGACCACCTCGCCCGACATGTTCACGAGCGGGCCGCCCGAGTTGCCCGGGTTGATCGCCGCGTCGGTCTGGAGGAAGTCGTCGAAGGGGCCCTGGCCGATCGAGCGGCCCTTGGCGCTGATGATGCCGGCGGTCACCGTCTGCTGGAGGCCGAAGGGCGAGCCGATCGCGAGGACCCAGTCGCCGACCTTCACCCGATCGGAGTCGCCCAGGTTGGCCGCGGGGTAGGGCCCGCCGCCCTGGAGCTTGAGCACCGCGAGGTCGGTCTTGCGGTCGGCGCCCATGACCTTGGCCTTGTGCTTCTTGCCGTCGGCGGTCGCCACCTCGATCTCGGTGGCGCGCTCGACCACGTGGGCATTGGTGAGCACGATGCCGGAGGCGTCGACGATCACGCCCGAGCCGAGGCTGCGCTGGACCTGCTGGCGCTCGGGGGCCTCGCCGAAGAAGCGCTTGAGCAGCTCGTCGCCGAAGAACTCCTCCACCGGGGTGCGTCCGCTGACCCGGGTCACGGTGTTGATGTTGACCACCGCCGGGCCCACGCTCTCCGCCACCTGGGCGAAGCTGCCCGACGGGATCGGCAGGGCCGCGGGCACGATGCGGGGCTGGGTGCCCGAGGGCAGGGGACCGAGCGCTCCCGCGCCCGGGGCGGACGGATTGATCTGGTCCACCGCGCCGGCCCCCCACGTACCGAGCCCGGCACCCACGACCAGCGTGACGAGGACCACGAATCCCAGTGTGCTGCGCTTGAGAGAGATCATCCCTGTGCCCCCACGGGCTCCCCGGCCAGTAGCTCCCGGAGCCGGTCGCCCTCCAGCGTCTCCTTCTGTTTCAGCTCGGCGGCGGCCTCCACCAGCACCCGCTTGCGGGTGCTCAGGAGGTCGCGGACACGGTCGTAGATGCGATCGATGATGGCGCGCGTCTCGGCATCGATCCGACGCGCGCTTTCCTCGCTGTATTCACGCTCCTGCGGCAGGCCCGAGCCGCGGAGGAACATCGACTGCTGGCCCCCGCCGAAGGTCATGGGCCCGAGCTGTTCGGACATGCCGTACTGCATGACCATCAGCCGGGCCATCTCGGTGCCCCGCTCGAGGTCGTTGTGGGCGCCGGTCGAGACCTCGCCGTAGATGATCTCCTCTGCGACCCGGCCGCCGAGCAGGACCGCGATCCGGTCCTCGAGCTCGCTGCGGGTGAGGAGATAGCGGTCCTCCAGCGGGAGCTGGTAGGTGGCGCCCAGGGCGGCCACCCCGCGCGGGATGATGGTGACCTTGTGCACCGGATCCGCGTTGGGCAAAGAGGAGGCGACCAATGCGTGGCCAATTTCGTGATGCGCGACGATGTCGCGCTCTTTCTCGGACAGCACTCGGCTCTTGCGCTCGAGGCCGCCGATCACCCGGTCCACCGCCTCCTCGAGGTCGGCCATGTCGACCGCGTCCTTGCCCTTGCGCGCGGCGAGGAGCGCGGCCTCGTTGATGATGTTGGCCAGGTCCGCGCCGGCCATGCCGGGAGTGCGCGCGGCGAGCACGCGGAGATCCACGCTCGGGGCGAGCTTCACGTTGCGCGCGTGCACGAGCAGGATCGCCTCGCGGCCCTTCACGTCCGGCTTGTCCACCACCACCTGGCGGTCGAAGCGGCCGGCGCGCAGCAGGGCCGCGTCCAGCACCTCGGGCCGGTTGGTCGCGGCCATGATGATCACGCCCTTGGACGAGTCGAAGCCGTCCATCTCGGCGAGGAGCTGGTTGAGCGTCTGCTCCCGCTCGTCGTGGCCCGACAGGAAGCCGGTGTTGCCGGCGCGGGTCTTGCCGATGGCGTCCAGCTCGTCGATGAACACGATGCAGGGCGCCTTCTCCTTGGCCTGCTCGAAGAGATCGCGCACCCGGGAGGCGCCCACCCCGACGAACATCTCCACGAACTCGGAGCCGGAGAGGAAGAAGAACGGCACGTCGGCCTCGCCGGCCACCGCCCGGGCCAGGAGGGTCTTGCCGGTGCCCGGCGGCCCCACCAGCAGCACGCCCTTGGGGATGCGCCCGCCGAGGCGCTGGTACTTCTTGGGGTTCTTCAGGAAGTCGACCACTTCCATCAGCTCGGCCTTGGCCTCCTCCACGCCGGCCACGTCCGCGAAGGTGGTCTTGAGCTCCTTGCGGTCGTAGATCTTGGCCTTGGAGCGGCCGAAGGACAGGGCCTGGGTGGGTCCGCCGCCCATCCGGCGCATCAGGAAGAGCCAGAGGCCGGCCATCAGGATCAGCGGCACGAGCCAGGAGATCAGGTCGCGCCAGAAGGTGGACTCGATGCGGCCCGAGAACTCCACCTTGGAGGCCTGTAGCTCCCGGACGATGTCGTAGTCGTCGGTGGCCGGGATGCGGGCGGTCGTGAACACGGTCGGGCCCTGCTCGGCGCCCAGCAGCTGGCGCAGCTTGTCGCCCGGGCCCGCGGGGGGGGTGGGCAGGGCGCCGGGCTTGAGGACCCCCTGGATCTCGCGCTCCCCCAGCGAGACCCGCAGCACCTTGCCCTCGTGCACCAGGGTCAGGAACTGGCTCATCGGGATGTCGACCGTCCGGGGGGCGCGGAGCCAGCTCTGGACGCCGAACACCACCATGAGGGCGATGAAGAGATAGACGAGGGAAAACTGGGTCTTCTGGCGATTGGGCAATTTCATCGTGGGGGCTCGAATTCGATGCTAGCGGAACCCCCGGGGGGTGTCAAACTGCCGGCCGGCGAAGGCAAACCAACGGCGCCAGCGGGGCTTGTCGGGACGGATGGGCGGGCCGGGCTCAGGCCGACCCGGCTACTGGCACTGGGCCCCCTTGGGGGGCTCGTAGTTGGCGATCTTGTAGCTCGAGTTGAAGGAATCTTCCCAGACCTGGAGAGGTACCCGCCCCACCAGGCTCTCGCCGTCGAACAGATTGAACTTGGCCCGGCTGATGAACTCCTCGGGCCCCACGCGCTTGGCCAGGAAGTCGGCCGCGGTGGCCTTGTCGATGAACAGGGCGAACGTCTCGTTGACCGCCTGCTGGCCGGGGCGGCTCGTGCCCGGCTTGAGCCACGACAGGACCACCGAGAGCCCGGCCACGTCGCCGTCGTCGACCACGTCCGAGAGCGCGGCCATGCGCCGCAGCATGTCGACGCCGTAGCGGGAGAACATCGCGGAGACGCGTCGCTCCTGGGGCAGGGCGGCGAAGACGGGGTCCTCGCGCTGATCGACCCAGATCCACGTCGAGAGATAGCGATCGTCGCCCGGGCTGTCCTTGTAGCGGGGGAAGCCGAGACGGCCCGGGTACACGGCGAGCCAGGGCATGCAGTTGTAGATCTGCTCCGAGAACTCGATCAGGCGCAGACGGTGGGCGTTGGCGAGGTTCTTGGCCTTGGCCGTCGTGTACTTCTCGACCGGCATCAGCGCGTCGGCCGGGGCCGCGGAGGCCTGAGCCGCGAAGCAAACCCCGAGGAGCAGCAGGACGGCGGTGAGGCCGCGCCGCACGGTGCGGTCGTACCGGGACATGGCCGATCCTAGTTCTGGAAGATCTGCTCCGGGCTCACCGTGATGGCCTTGCCCCACCAGTTCTCCGAGCGAGCCGCGTCCACGTCGGTGCGCGCCACCCGCGGGTTCGAGCCGTCCTTGTTGTTCCGAAGCGAGAACACCCCGTGCGTGCCCGACGCGAAATGGGTGGTGTGGCCCCGCCACTCCGACCACTCCTCCGACGTGGCGCACGCCGAGGTCAGCAGCACGATGCCTCCGAGAAACGAAGCCAGCGATAGCCATGCGCGCATGGGAACTTGCCTCCTTGGGGGCACTGCAATCCTCCGCCAGTAGTACGATCCGTAATGATACGGAGCGCTCCGGGGGAGGTCAACTTTCATTTGCCACCGTGGGGCCCGTCAGGCATGCTCCCACCAGGAGGCGGCGCCGCCGATGAGCCAGTATCTGACGCTCTACGAGGAGCCGGGGCAGCTGCGCCGGCCCGTCATCATCCTGGCGTTCTCGGGCTGGAACGATGCGGCCGAGTCGGCCACCACCGCCGCGCGGTACCTGAGCCAGCTCTGGTCGTCCCGGCCTCTGGCCAGCATCGACCCGGAAGACTTTTACCACTTCGGTCTCTCCCGGCCCTACGTCCGCTTCAAGCCCGGCTCGCGCACCGAGCGCGAGGTCATCTGGCCCGCCACCGAGTTCTCGCTCGCCCAGCCGACCGAGCTCGAGCGGGACATCGTGGTCGGGGTCGCGATCGAGCCGCATCTGAAATGGCGGACCTACTGCGCGGCGGTCCTCGACCTGGCCCGGCGCTCCCGGGCCTCGCTCGTCCTCACGCTGGGCGCGCTGCTCGCCGAGGTGGCCCACACCCGGCCGGTCAAGCTCTCCGGGAGCTCGTACGATCCGGAGCTGTCCGCGCGACTGGGGCTCCGGCCGTCGCGCTACGAAGGGCCCACCGGCATCGTGGGGGTGCTCAACATCCTCTGTCGCGAGGCGAGCGTGCCGACGGCCAGCCTGTGGGCGAACGTGCCGCACTACGTCTCCGGCATCGAGAACCCGCGTGCCGCCCTGGCCCTCGTCCGGCGGGTGCTGAGCCTGCTGAACACCGAGGCGGACCTCACCGACCTGCGCGAGGCGGCCGAGCAGTTCGATCAGAACCTGACCTCGATCGTGGCGCAGAACGCGAAGATCTCGGAGTACGTGCGCAAGCTCGAGCGCAAGAGCCCCGACGAGGAGGACGAGCCGGTGGAGGCGGTCGAGGAGGGGGAGAGCCCTGAGGCGGCGGAGGCCGGTCCCGCCAAGGACGAGCTGCCACCTTCCGCCGATCTGGTCGCCGAGATCGAGCAGTTCCTCCGTCAGCAGCGTCCCCAGAACCCCTGAGGCGACTCCCGCCCGTCGGCGGGAGTGCGAGGTTTCCAGGGCCGCAAGCGTAAGATCTTCTCGATGCGTCGCCGAGCCCTCCTGCTCATCGCGCTCGCCGGCGTCCTGCCGGCGGCGCCGGCCATCGCCGCGGCCCCGGCGGCACCCGGTCTCCACGTCCGCGTCGTCCCGCCGACCGCCCGGCAGGGCGATACGGTCCTGGTCTTCGTGGCCGGAACCCGTGGCGCGCGCGACGTGGAGGGCAGCCTGGGCGGCCAGCATCTGGCCTTCTTCGCCTACGGCGCGGAGTACGCCGCCCTGGCCGGCGTGGACCTCGAGGCCAAGCCCGGAAGAGTGCCGTGGCGCATCGGCCTGGTGGATGGCGCGGGCACGCCCCGGAAAGCGGCGGGGACCCTGACCATCAAGTCGGGAGGCTTCCCGGTCCAGCGGCTCACGCTGCCCGAGAAGATGGTGGACCTCGACCCGGAGTCCGAGCGGCGCGCCGCCAACGAGGCGGTCCGCCTGCGCGCGCTCTACGACACGGTCACTCCCGAGCGACTCTGGCGCGGCCCGTTCACGCGGCCGGTCGCGGGCCGCAAGCCCGGCGAGGGCTTCGGCTCCCGGCGCATCATCAACGGACAGCCGCGCATGCCGCACTCCGGTACCGACTTCTCGGCCGATCGCGGGACTCCGGTGGTCGCGTCGAACCGCGGCCGGGTGGCGCTGCTCGGGGAGTTCTTCTTCGCGGGGCGGCTCGTGGTGCTCGACCACGGGCTCGGGTTCTACACGCTCTACTTCCACCTGGACGGCGTGTCGGTCACCGAGGGCCAGATGGTGGAGCGCGGCCAGACCGTCGGCACCGTCGGCACCACCGGGCGCTCCACCGGGCCCCACCTGCACTTCGCGGCCCAGATCGGCCGGGCCCGCGTCAACCCGCCCGAGCTCTTCGCGCTCCCCGTCCGCGACTGATCGCGGGCGCGCTAGGCGCCCGGATGCAGGCTCGCGCTCAGCACGGTCACCGCGCGCCCGCCGACCCGCACCCGGCTCGGCCGCCCGTCGTGCACCGTGAGCTCGAGCCGCAGGCGGCCGGGTCGGCCGAGCCCGTCGCCCTGCTCGGCGGTGAAGACGGCGCGCCCGCCCTCCGCGGTCGCGAGGCCCGCGCCGAACAGCCAGACCACGAGCGTGGAGTGCGCCGACCCGGTGACGATGTCCTCGGGCAGCCCGAAGTGGGGCGCGAAGAAGCGGCTGTGGCTCAGCGAGCCGGGCTCCACCGTCTCGCGCGAGACGCAGAGCACCCCGCGGGCGCGCTGGGTGGTGCGCACCGCGGCGAGCCGGCCCATGTCCGGCTCGAGCGCCCGCAGCGTGGCCAGGTCCACCACCGGCAGGAGCAGGTCGTCGTCCGGCGTCACCACCGGCCGAGCCCAGCCCGCGACGCCGGCCCGCGCGAGGCCGAGCGCGTCGAGCACCTCGAGCACGTCGTGGCCCGGCGCGCGGTACGCGGGCAGCGGCGGCTCGAGCCACATGAGGCAGCCGTCGGCGTCGCGCTCCACGTCTACCCGGAGGAGACCGGCGGCGGTGTCGAAGACCACGCGCGCGCCGGGCAGGCGACCCGCCTCGATCAGCGCGTGGGTCCCCCCGAGGGCGGTGTGGCCGGAGAAGCCGACCTCGCGCCGCGGCGTGAACATGCGCAGCCGCCAGTCCGCGTCCGGGCGGGTGGAGGCGGACACGAACGCGGTCCCGGGGGCGCGCAGCTCGCCCGCGATCCGCCACATCGCGGCCTCGTCGAGCCCGTCGGCGTCGAGCACCGCCGCGGCCGGGTTCCCCGCGAAGGGTCGCGTGGTGAAGATATCCGCCTGGATGATCGGGAAGGGCGCGGTCACGGCCGGATGCGCTCGCGCAGGCGCCGGGCCTGGCGGCCGAGGGCGCGCGTGGACCACACCGTGCCGAGCGAGTGGGCCATGAGCCCGTACACGCGCACGCGGGGCACCTTGAGGGTGATCGCGGGATCGAGCCAGTTGGGCGAGGCGGCGAGCAGGTCGAGGGTGCGCAGGCCGATCAGGAGGGGCCAGGCGCAGGCCAGGCGCATGCGCGCCTCGCGCCGGGGGATCGCGAAGGTGTACTGCCAGCCGGCCTCGTAGTGATCGAGCGCGGTGTGCAGCCACTCCATCAGCAGGGGGCGCGCCGCGGGCGCGCGGCCTGGATCGAGCAGGTCGCGGGGCTCGAGCCCGCGGCGCGCCAGGTCCTGCCGGGGGAGGTAGCAGCGCCCCTGGCGCAGGTCGCGCGGCAGGTCGCGCAGCACGTTGGTGAGCTGGAGCCCCTTGCCGAGGCGGATGCCGAGCGCGCGCATGCGCGGGAGGTCCCAGTGACGCAGGCGCGGGCGGTGGGCCACGTGCACCTCGGTCCAGAACTCGCCCACGCAGCCGGCCACCAGGTAGGTGTAGCGGTCGAGGTCCTCGCGCGTCTCGAGCGCGGCGAGCTTGCCCTCGTCCTCGCCGGGGAAGACGCGCAGGTCCTGGATCTGGCCCTCGATGATGGTCTCGAGCACCGCGCGAACTCGCGCGCGATCCGCCGCGGGCAGGGTTCGCAGCGCGGCCAGGCACTCGGGCAGGCGCTCGAGCAGGGCGCGCTCGGCCGGGAGGGCCTGCGGGGCCGAGGTCGCCCGCACCACCCCGGAGACGTGGCCCGCGTCGCCCTCGCGGAGTGCCGCGCGCACGGTCTCGAGATGCGCGATCCGCGAGGTCCGGTCGATCAGCCGGGTGTCCGCGATGGTGTCGGACGCCCGCGCGAGGAGATAGGCCAGGCCGATGGTGGGCCGGACCGCCGGCGGCAGGACCGCGAGCGAGAGATAGAACGACCGGCTGACCCGCCTGAGGAGCGCGGTGGTGAGATCCGCGCCGGCCACGGCCCCTAGTCGAGATCCAGCGGATTGAGGGGACGGCCCGGCATGTCCTTGGCCTTCTTCATCCCCTCCTGGAACATCTTGTCCAGCACCTGGGGCTTCTTCTCCTGGGCCTTCAGCTCTTCCTTGAAGCGCTCCGCGCGCCGCGCCGCCGCGCCCTTGAGCGAGTGCAGCGCGTCGTCCAGCCCGAGGCCGGACTTGGCCTTGGGCGCCGGCTCGTGGGCGATGACCGCCTCGAGCGCCGGGTCGATGGTGAGGCGCCCGTCGCAGCAGGGACAGATGACCTTGAACGTCGCCATGCCCCCGAGAGTATCAGAAAGGGCGTCAGCGATGCGAGCGGCGGAGCTGGGCGTCGAAGCCGGGCAGGATCGCCTTGAAGAAGGCGTAGTCCCGGCGGCTAGAGCGCCAGGTACTGGTGGCGGATCGCGTCGTCGGCGCGAAACTCGCGCGCGGTGCCGTGATAGCGGATGTGGCCCTTCTCGAGCACGTAGACGCGGTCGGCCAGATCGAGCGAGAAGTCGACGTTCTGCTCCGCGAGGAGGATGGTCAGCCCGTCCTGCTTGAGGCGCGCGATCTGCTCCTTCAGGTGGAGGACCACGAGGGGGGCGAGGCCCTCCGACGGCTCGTCCAGCAGCAGCAGCTCCGGGTTGCCCATGAGGGTGCGCGCGATCGTGAGCATCTGCTGCTCGCCGCCGGAGAGGAAGCCCCCCTGGCGGCCGACCAGCTCCCGCAGCTTCGGGAAGAGATCGAAGACGCGCTCGATGGTCCACCCGCCGTCGCGGCTGCCGCGGGTCGCCACGTCGAGGTTCTCCCACACCGTGAGCTCGGCGAAGATGCGCCGGTCCTCCGGGATGAACCCGATGCCGGCGCGGGCGATCTGGTACGGGGCCCGGCCGGTGACGTCGCGCCCCTTCCACACCACGCGTCCGCGGGTGGGCGGCGTGAGGCCGATGATGCTGCGCATGGTGGTGGTCTTGCCGACCCCGTTGCGCCCGAGCAGGCACACGCACTCGCCACGCTTGACCTCGATCGACACGCCGAAGAGGACCTGGGAGAGGCCGTAGGCGGTGTAGATGTCCTCCACCGTGAGGATCGCGTCGGGAGCGCCCGCGCTCACCGGCTCTCTCCCAGGTACACCCGCTTCACCTCCGGATCGCGCCGCACGTCGGCGGGCGGCCCGTCCGCGATCACCCGGCCCTGGTGCAGCACGGTGATCCGGTGGGCGATCGAGAACACCACCTCCATGTCGTGCTCGGTGAACAGGAGGGTGAGGCCCCGGTCGGCCGCGATGCGCTCGATGAGCCGGATGGACTCGCGGGTCTCGGTCGCGGACATCCCGGCGGTGGGCTCGTCGAGCAGGAGGATGTCGGGCTCGAGCGCGAGCGTGATCCCCAGCTCGAGCTGCTTCTGGTTGCCGTGGGACAGGAAGCCCGACGTCTCGCTCGCCTTCTCCAGCAGTCCCACCGCCTCCAGCAGGCTCTCGGTCTCGGGGCGGTAGAGCCGCTCCACCGGGGTGAAGAGATTGAAGCCGCGGCCGCGGTGGGACACGTAGGCGGCCTGGATGTTCTCGTACACGGTGAGCCGCGGGAAGATGTTGGTGCGCTGGAACGACCGGCCCATGCCGAGGCGGCAGAGGTCGTGGGGGGCGATCCCGGTGACGTCGCGGTCCTTGAACACCACGCGTCCCTCGTCCGGCGCGATGTGCCCGGTGATCAGGTTGAACAGGGTGGTCTTGCCCGCGCCGTTGGGCCCGATGATCGCGCTGATCGACCCGCGCGGCACCGTGAACGACACGCCGCCCACCGCCATGAAGCCGCCGAAGCTCTTGGTCAGGCCGCGGACTTCAAGCACCGGCCGGCCTCCGCGCGAGCCGCCGCCACAGCGCGATCACCGCGCCGGCCAGGCCGCCCGGGAAGACGAAGAGCAGGATCACCAGGATGGTGCCCAGGATCAGCGGCCAGTACTCGGTGTAGGAGACGATCTGCTGGTTGAGCCAGATGAGGGCCACCGCGCCCACCGCCGGCCCGTAGAAGGTGCCCATGCCGCCCAGCAGGGTCATGATCAGCACCTCGGAGGACTTGGTCCAGTACGCGAAGTCCGGGAACACCCCGCGGTTGAAGATGCCGAAGAGGCCGCCGGCCAGCCCCGCGAAGGCGCCCGCGATGACGAAGGCGGCCAGCTCGTAGCGCCGCACGTTGACCCCGATGAACTCGGCGCGCTCCGCGTTCTCCCGGATGGTGGTCAGCATGCGGCCGAAGGGCGAGGCCACGATGCGGCGCAGGATCCACAGGCAGAGGGCGACCAGGACCAGGCACGTGAAGTAGTAGTAGTCGGATGTCCGGTAGCTGCCCAGGACGGGTGCCGCCGAGACGATCCGGTCGAGCCAGTCGAAGCTCGGGTAGGGGATCTCGGGCATGCCCTGCTCGCCGCCGGTCACCTCGTTCCACTTGAAGCAGATGGCCCACACGATCTGGGCGAAGGCGAGCGTGAGCATCGCGAAGTAGATGCGGGTCAGGCGCACGCAGAAGAAGCCGAAGACCAGCGCGCAG
>JBGQHJ010000011.1:0-56869 GCA_041497895.1 Methylomirabilia bacterium | reverse complement strand
TTGGTGTCCATGCCGGAGCCGGAGACGTTCTTGCCGATCTCCTCGACCACCAGCACGTCCAGCGGGGAGAAGGGCAGCCGGGCCATCCAGGCGCGCGCCTCCTTCAGGAGCCTCCGCTCGCCCGCCTCCAGCTCGGTCGCGTTGAAGGCCTCCAGGCACGCGGTCTCGTCGTAGCCGTTCTCGACAATGCCGAGCCCGAAGCCGATCCGGGCCTTGGCCAGCATCTCCCGGCCCACCGCGGTGATCACGGTCTCGTAGCCGTGGTTGACGTTGGCCCGGTGGTACTGGGTCGCGCCCTGGTACTTGCCGAGGCCGATCGTCATCATCTTGAAGAGGCCCGACTCGATCGACCCCTTGAAGTCGGTGTGGGGCTTGATCCGGTTGACCAGCCCGATCCAGTCCGCCTCGGAGGCGGTGCGATCGAGCCAGACCGGCAGCCCGAGGGCCTCCCCGACCTGGACGACGTCCATGGAGGCCCGGACCTCGCAGCCCATGGTGGCCTCGGTGATGCCGTAGTGGGCCAGGACCGACCGCTGGCCCTCCGCGGTGGCCCCGCCGTGGCTCCCCATGGCCGGGAACACGAAGGGCCGCGCGCCCCGGGCCTTCAGCCAGTCCACCGTGGCCCGGACGATCACGTCGATGTTGGCGATACCGCGGCTACCCGCGCCCACCGCCACCGTGT
The DNA here is from genome assembly GCA_041497895.1 of Methylomirabilia bacterium. GTDB lineage: Bacteria > Methylomirabilota > Methylomirabilia > Rokubacteriales > CSP1-6 > CAMLFJ01. The sequence goes on along the minus strand of JBGQHJ010000011.1, from coordinate 56,187 downwards.
CCCCCCGCTTGATCGGCAGGTTGCCGGCCCCGAGGGCCCGCGCGACTCCACCCGGGATGTCCTCGAGTCGCGTGCGCGCGAAGCGCTGGCGCACGCGGTACATCGTCGGGAGCGTGACCAGCCCGGAAGGCATGGCGCGATGATATGAAGCGGCCCCGGGGCCTGTCAACGTCGGTCGCCCAACTGCACGGCCCGGGTCGATCGGCCGTGGGCTAGGATGGGATGCATGGCCAGCCCCCCGCCGACCCGGGCCCTGACGGTGGGCGACATCATGAGCCGCTCCGTGCTGACCACCGAGGCGGGGGCGAGCGTCGCGGACGCGGCCTCCCTCATGTACGCGCGGCGAGTCGGCTCGGTCGTGGTGGTGCGCGACGAGGCCCCGATCGGCATCCTGACCGAGCGCGACCTGGTCCGCTTCGCGGCCGGCGCGGCCGACGCCCGGACCGCCCTCGTCGGCGACTACATGACCGTAGACCCCGACACCGTCCAGGAGTCGGAGGAGGTCATCGACGCCTTCCGACGGTTCGCGGCCCACGGCTACCGGCACATCCCGGTGGTGGCGGGGGGCAAGCTGGTCGGCATCATCTCGATGCGCGACCTGCTCATGAAGCTCCGCCGCGGCCCCGCGGCCGGCGCCCACGGCGCGGTGGGACCGAGCGCCGCGGTCGAGGCGCTGCCCCCGGTGGCCTCCGACCTCACGAGCACCGTGCTCTCCCTCCTCGACGTCGGGCGCGCCACCGTCCCGGCGGTGGTGGTCCCGGAGGGGCCGGAGCTCACCTACCGGATGCTGCGCCACCACGTGGGTCGGGTCGCGGACACGCTCGCGTCGTTCGGCGTGGCGCGGGCGGACCGCGTCGCGATCGTGCTCGGCAACGGGCCCGAGGCGGTGGTCGCGATCCTCGGGGCGGCGGTCGCGGCCGCGGCCGCGCCGATGAACCCCGCCTGTACCGAGGACGAGCTCCGCTACTACCTCGAGGACGTCGCGGCCAGCGCCCTCATCGTGCCCCGCGGCGGCGGGGAGGCGGCGCGCCGGGCCTGGCCGGCGGGGGCGCTGCTCGTCGAGATCGCGATCGAGGCCGACGGCAAGCTCTGGCTGGAGACGTCGATCCGCGGCGCGGCGCGGCGCACCGCGAGCAGCCCGGGGCCGGACGATGTCGCGCTCGTGCTGCACAGCAGCGGGACCACCGGCCGGCCGAAGCGTGCCGCGCTCCGGCACCGGAACCTCGCGAGCTCGGCCCGCAACATCGTCGCGACCTACGGGCTCTCGTCGCTCGACACCACGCTCTGCGTGATGCCGCTCTTCCACATCCACGGCCTGGTCGGCTGCACGCTCTCGACCTTCGCGTCCGGCGGGACCGTGGTCATGCCGGTGCGCTTCAACCCGGTGGGCTTCCGGCGCATCCTCACCGCGCAGAAGCCGACCTGGTACACCGCGGTGCCGACCATCCACCAGCTCATCCTGGCGCGCCAGCGGGAGCGCGCCCACCCCGGCAGCTCGCTGCGGTTCATCCGCTCGGCCAGCTCCAAGCTCCACGAGGCGACGCTGCTCGGGCTGGAGGAGGCCTTCGGGGTGCCGTGCCTCGAGGCCTACGGCATGACCGAGGCCTCGCATCAGATCGCCTCGAACCCGCTACCCCCGGCCTCGCGGGTATCGGGCTCGGTCGGCCGCGGGATCGGAGTGCGCATCGGGGTGATGGACGCGCAGGGCCAGCTCCTGACCGTGGGCGCGAGCGGGGAGGTCGTGATCCAGGGGCCGAGCGTCATCGACGGCTACGACGACAACCCCGAGGCCGACGCGCGCTCCTTCACCAACGGCTGGTTCCGGACCGGCGACCAGGGCTTCCTCGACTCGGCAGGCTACCTCACCCTCGTCGGACGCCTCAAGGAGATGATCAACCGCGCGGGCGAGAAAATCGCCCCGCACGAGATCGACGACGTGCTGCTGAAGCATCCGGCGGTCGCGGAGGCGGTGAGCTTCGGGGTACCGCACGACACCTGGGGCGAGGTCGTCGAGGCCGCGGTGGTCCTCCGCGCGGAGGCGACCGTGGCCCAGCTCCTGCGCCACTGCCGCGAGCACCTCGCCGACTTCAAGATCCCCACCCGTCTCTACCTGGTCGACAGCATCCCGAAGGGGTCCACCGGGAAGATCCAGCGCACCCGGATGCCGAGCCTGCTGCGCGGGACGCCATGAGGATCGTGCCATTAAGATCGTAGTCGTCGGGGCGGGCGCCACCGGAGCCTTCCTCGGCGCCCGCCTGGCCCGGGGCGGCGTGGACGTTACGCTGGTCGCGCGCGGCGCACACCTGGCCGCGATGCGCGAGCGGGGCGTCGAGGTCCGCGCCGCCGACGGCTCCTTCGTGGCCCGGCCGCCCTGCACCGACGATCTCGCGGTGGTCGCCGGCGCGGACGCGGTCATCCTGACCCTCAAGGCGCACAGCCTGCCCGAGATGGCGCCCCGCCTCGGCCCGCTCCTCGGGCCCGACACCGCGGTGGTGACGGCCCAGAACGGCATCCCGTGGTGGTACTTCGAGCGCCACGGTGGCCCGCTCGAGGGCACGCGGCTCCGCTCCGTGGACCCCGGCGGCGTCATCGCCTCGCACATCGACGCGCGACGCGTGGTGGGCTGCGTCGTCTACCCGGCTACCAGCTTGGTCGCCCCCGGCGTCATAGAGCACGTCGAGGGCAGCCGCTTCTCGCTCGGCGAGCTCGACGGGACGACGACCGAGCGCTGCCGGGCGATCGCGGCCGCGCTCATCAAGGGCGGGCTCAAGGCCCCCATTCGGCCGCGGATCCGCGACGAGATCTGGCTCAAGCTGCTCGGCAACGTCTGCTTCAACCCGCTGAGCGCGCTGACCCGGGCGACCATGGCCGAGATCGCCACCGACCCCGAGATGCGCGCGGTCGCCCGGGCGATCATGGAGGAAGCGGATGCGGTCGCCCGCGCGCTCGGGATCGAGCTCGCGATCGGGGTGGACCAGCGGCTCGCGGGCGCGGAGAAGGTCGGGGCCCACAAGACGTCGATGCTCCAGGACGTCGAGAGCGGGCGCCCGCTCGAGATCGATGCGCTGGTCGGATCGGTCGTGGAGATCGCCGATCTCCTCCGCCTCTCGCTCCCCCACCTCCGGACCGTCTACGCGTGCGTCCGCCTGCTGGATCGGAGCCTTCGGGGCGGTTAGCGCGTGCCGGGGCGGCCCCCGGCCCCTATTTCGGCTTGGGGGCGAAGAGGACGCACCACCCCTTGGGGTTGATCTTCCCCTCCACCAGCTTGCAGCTGTTCGGCGCCAGGAAGTGCAGGCACTTGTCGCACTGCTGCGCTCCCTTGGGCTTCTCCTGATACTGGACCACCTTCTGGGCCGCCTTCTGCTGCGCACCGGCCCGGCGGGGGACCACGGTCAGCGCCAGCCCGACGCATCCCAGCAGCAGGGCCCGTTGCGACGCCTTGACCTCGCTCTCGACTCTCGCGCTCACGTGTCTCGGCTCCTTTCCTGGATCGATCAGCTATCCGTGAGCTTAGGGTACACCGCGCCCGGCGGCCGGGCGGCCTTCCCCGGTCGGCCGGAGCCCCCGGCCACTCCCTTCGCCGGCCGGCCGTCACCCCCGTACGATGTCCTTGACTTTCCAGACTTCCACCCTTACAACTGGGGGCCAATCGATGGCCGACCCCTGGCCGATGCGCATCAAATTCCTCTCGGTTTCCGTGACGTTGGTGAGTCTGCTCCTGCTCCTGAGCGGGTGCACGACGCTGGTGGATTTCTTTCGCCAGCGCCCGCAGGCGCTGCCCCCCGCGTCGGAGCTCTACGCCGAGGGTGAGACCCAGCTCAACAAGGGCCGCTTCGACGAGGCGCGCACCGCGTTCCGCAAGGTGGCGGAGCGGCACCCGCAGTCGACCTACGCACCCCGCGCCCGCTTCCTGATCGGCGAGGCGTTCTATCGCGAGGGACAGTTCGACAAAGCCATCAAGGAGTTCGAGGGCTTCATGTCGTTCTATCCCCGCCACGAGATCTCCGATCTGGTCCAGTTCCGGCTCGCCATGAGCTATTACGACCAGATGAAGCCGGTGGAGCAGGACCAGGAGATCACACGCAAGGCGATGGAGGCCTTCCGGTTGCTCGTGCGCGAGTACCCGGAGAGCCGGTACGCGGCCGACGCCCTGGCCAAGATCGACATCTGCCGAGGGCGCCTCGCCCAGAAAGAGCTGTGGGTGGCGGCCTACTACATCAACCAGGGCAACCCGTCCGCGGGTCGCCAGCGGCTCGAGAAGGTCATCAAGGACTACCCGCGCACGCTCGTGACACCGGAGGCACTGTTCCGGCTGGGCGAGGTCTACCAGAGCGACGGCCGCACCGAGGACGCCCAGCGCATGTTCCGCCAGGCGGCCGAGGAGTACCCGTACACCGATTGGGGCAAGCGCGCCGCGCAGCGCCTCCAGACCGCCACGAGGTGAATCGGTCCATGCACGACGTCGTCGACCTGCGCTCGGATACGCTGACGCTGCCCACCCAGGCCATGCGGGAGGCGATGGCCCGGGCCGAGGTGGGCGACGACGTGTGGGAGGAGGACCCGACCGTCCGGCGGCTCGAGGAGATCGCGGCCCGCCGCACCGGCAAGGAGGCCGCGCTCTTCGTCTCCTCCGGAACCCAGGGCAACCTGGTCTCGGTGCTGGCCCAGACCCGCGCGGGCCAGGAGGTCATCCTCGACGCCGACTCGCACGTCTTCAACTACGAGGGCGCGGGGGCGGCGGTGTTCGGCGGCGTCCAGACCCTGCCGCTCAAGACCCAGCGCGGCTTCCTCACCCCCGAGCAGGTGCGGGAGCACATCCGGCCGAGCAACATCCATATCCCCACCACTGGCCTGGTCTGCCTCGAGAACACCCACAATCGCCACGGCGGGACCTGCTGCACGCCGGAGGAGATCGAGGCGGTGGCGGCCGCGGCCCACGCCGCCGGCGTGCCGGTGCACCTGGACGGGGCGCGCCTCTTCAACGCCGCGGTGGCGCTCGGGCGCCCGGCCGCCGACTTCGCGCGACCGGTCGACTCGGTCACCTTCTGCCTCTCCAAGGGCCTGGCCGCCCCGGTGGGCTCGCTGGTCTGTGGGTCGCGCGAGCTCGTGGCGCGCGCGCGGCGGGTCCGCAAGATGCTCGGCGGCGGGATGCGCCAGGTCGGGGTGCTGGCCGCGGCGGGCCTCGTCGCCCTCGAGTCGATGGTCGACCGGCTCGCCGAGGACCACGCCAACTGCCGCCGGCTCGCGGAGGGCGTGGCCAAGCTGCCGCGGGTCACGCTCGACCTGGCCACGGTGCAGACCAACATCGTCATCTTCCGCTTGGACAAGGACGGTGGCGCCGCCGAGCTGGTCACCGGCTGCCTGGCCCGGAAGGTGAAGATCCACCAGACCGGTCCCGGCACCATCCGGTGTGTCACCCACAAGGACGTCGACGCCGACGACATCGCGCGGGCCCTCGAGGCCTTCCGAGAGATCACGGCGGCCTGGTAGCCGCCCGCACCCCCGTCAGAGGAGGCCGCACCCTATGGCCGATCGCCTGCTGGACGTCAAGAACCTGAAGACGTACTTCTTCACCGACGAAGGTGTGGTGCGGGCCGTCGACGGCGTCGACCTCTACATCGAGAAGGGCGAGACCCTGGGCGTGGTCGGCGAGTCCGGCTGCGGCAAGTCGGTGACCGCGCTCAGCATCATGAAGCTGATCCCCCAGCCGCCCGGCCGGATCGTCGAGGGCGAGATCATCTACAACGGGACCAACCTGGTCACGCTGGCCCCGAACAAGATGCGCAAGATCCGCGGCAAGGAAATCTCCATGATCTTCCAGGAGCCCATGACCTCGCTCAATCCCGTGTTCACCTGCGGCGAGCAGATCGCGGAGGCCATCCGGCTCCACGAGGGGCTCGGCCGGCGCGAGGCGATGGCCAAGACGGTCGACATGCTGAAGCTGGTGCACATCCCCAACGCGGAGCGCCGCGTGAAGGAGTACCCGCACCAGCTCTCGGGCGGCATGCGGCAGCGCATCATGATCGCGATGGCGCTCTCCTGCAATCCGAATCTGCTGATCGCCGACGAGCCCACCACCGCGCTCGACGTGACGATCCAGGCCCAGATCCTCGAGCTGCTCAACGAGCTCAAGTCCAAGCTGCACATGGCGGTGCTGCTGATCACCCACGACATGGGCGTGATCGCGGAGACCGCCCAGCGGGTGGTGGTGATGTACGCGGCCAAGGTGGCGGAAGAGGCCCCGGTGGCGGATCTCTTCAAGGAGCCGCTACACCCCTACACCCAGGGCCTGCTGCGCTCGATCCCGCGCATCGACCTGGCGGCCACCGCGAGGCGGCGGCTCGAGACCATCCCGGGCACGGTGCCGACCCTCCGCGGCGACATCGCCCCCGGCTGCCGTTTCGCCCCGCGCTGCCCGTTCGTGAAATCGGTGTGCACCGAGAAGGATCCGGTGCTCAAGGAAGTCAAGCCGGGACACAAGGTGTCCTGCTGGCTGTACTAGAGGCCACCCATGCCCGACACCGCACTCCTGCGCGTCAAGAATCTCAAGAAGTACTTCCCGATCCGGGGCGGGCTCTTCTCCCGTGAGGTCGCGCGGGTGCACGCCGTCGACGACGTGAGCTTCGACCTGATGAAGGGCGAGACCCTCGGCCTCGTGGGCGAGTCGGGCTGCGGCAAGTCGACCACCGGCCGCTGCATCCTGCGCCTGATCGAGCCCACCGCGGGCGAGGTGTGGTTCGACGACAAGAACGTGACCACGCTCGACAAGCGGTCGCTGCGACACCTCCGCCGCGACATGCAGATCATCTTCCAGGATCCCTACGCGTCGCTGAATCCGCGGATGACGGTCGGCTCGATCATCGGCGAGGCCCTCGTGATCCACAAGCTGGCCAAGAGCAAGCGCGAGCGCGACGAGCGGGTGGTGCACCTGCTCGAGACGGTCGGGCTCAACGCCGACCACCTGCGCCGCTACCCGCACGAGTTCTCGGGCGGCCAGCGCCAGCGCATCGGCATCGCCCGTGCCCTCGCGGTGAGCCCGAAGCTGATCGTGGCCGACGAGCCAGTGTCGGCCCTCGACGTGTCCATCCAGGCTCAGGTCATCAACCTGCTGGAAGACCTCCAGAAGCAGTTCAACCTGACCTACCTGTTCATCGCCCACGACCTCTCGGTGGTCGAGCACATCTCGACCCGGGTCGCGGTCATGTACCTCGGCAAGATCGTGGAGATCGCTCCCGCCAAGGAGCTCTACACGAATCCGAAGCATCCCTACACCGAGGCGCTGCTCTCCGCGGTGCCGATCCCCGACCCGGCGGTGAAGCGCAAGCGGATCCTCCTGGAGGGCGACGTGCCGAGCCCGATCAAGCCGCCCTCCGGCTGCCGCTTCCACACCCGCTGCCCCGTCCGGGTCCCTTCCTGCTCCGAGAACGAGCAGGTCCTCAAGGAGATCTCGCCGGGCCACTGGGTCGCCTGCCAGGTGAGGGCGTAGGACAACCCGTCGCGGCCTCTCCGCGGTGACCCCTCTTTGGTATCCGCTCGCCTCGCCTTCGGCTGCGGCTCGCCAAACTCAGCCATGGCTTCAACCGTTCACGGCCTCAGCTGACCGGCCATGATCGCCTGGTCCGGCGTCTTCCACATCCTCGCCACCCCGTTCCGCGAGGACGGCGCGCTCGACACCGACGGCCTGCCGCGCCTGGTCGAATGCGCGCTCGCTACCGGGATCACCGGCTTCACCATCCTGGGCATCGCGGGCGAGGCGCACCGGCTCACCGACGAGGAGCGCCGCCGCGTGGTCGAGACCGTGGTCAAGGAGGTGCGGGGCCGTGTGCCGGTCGCGGTGGGCGTGTCCGCGTCGGGAACGCACCTGGCCACCGCCTTCGCCCGCATGGCGCGCGAGCACGGCGCCGACGCGCTCATGGTGGCCCCGCCTACCGGCCTCAAGAACCTGGACACGGTGGCGGAGCACTACCGCATAGTCGCCGCGGCCACCGGGCTGCCGATCGTGCTGCAGGACGAGCCGGTCACCACCCAGGTCAACATGCCGGCGCCCTTCATCGCCCAGGTCTGCGCCGACATCTCGGCGATCGAGGCGGTCAAGCTCGAGGAGCCGCCGACCCTGCCGAAGATCACGCGTCTGCGCGCCCTCTTCGGGAGCCGGGTCGCGATCTTCGGCGGCCTCGGGGGCGTCTACTTCTTCGAGGAGCTCTCGCGCGGCGCGGACGGGGCCATGACCGGCTTCCCCTACCCGGAGGCGCTGCGGGCCATCCGCGAGCACTTCGTCGCCGGTCGCCGCGACGAGGCGCGTGCGCTCTTCTACCGCTGGCTCCCGCTGATCCGCTACGAGAGCCAGCCGGGAGCCACGCCCGGCACCGCGGTCGGCATCCGCAAGGAGATCCTGCGGCGCCGCGGCTGGATCGCCTCCGCCCTCGTGCGCCCGCCCGCGCCGGTGCTCGACGCGGGCACCCACGCCGAGCTGGACGAGATCCTCGCCGCCGTCTCCGCCTGATCGCGATGCCCACCGTCAGCGCGAACGGCGTCCGCCTCTTCTACGAGGAGACCGGCGCGCCCGACGCGCCCCCGCTGGTGCTGATCATGGGCTGGGGCGGCGATCACACCGCGTGGGCCTTCCAGGTTCCCGCCCTGGCCGTCGACCACCGGGTGATCGCGCTCGACAACCGCGGCGTCGGGCAGAGCGACGTGCCGGAGGGGCCCTACACCATCCCCGGCATGGCCGCGGACGTGGTGGGGCTGATGGACGCCCTCGGCCTCGCGCGCGCGCACATCTGCGGCGCCTCCATGGGCGGCATGATCGCGCAGGAGCTGGCCCTGCGACATCCCGCGCGGGTCCGGACGCTCCAGCTCCACTGCACCGCGCCCATCATCGACGCGTACGGGCACTTCCTGATCGACACGCTGGTCGCGGTGAAGGCGCGCGGCGATCGCGAGGAGAACGTCCGCGCGGTCATGCCCTGGCTCCTCTGCCGCAAGACCATGGTCGAGCGGCCGGACTTCATCCGCTTCTGGATCGAGCGTGCGCTGGCCTACCCCTACCCGACCGGCTACGAGGGGCTCGCGCGCCAGGCCGACGCGATCCGGGCCCACGACACCACCGCGCGCCTCGGCGAGATCCGGGTGCCGACCCTGCTCACCACCGGCGCGGAGGACATCCTGGTCCCGCCCGCGTCCTCGCGCGAGCTGCACGCGCGGATCCCGGGCGCGGAGCTGGTGACGATCCCCGACGCGGGCCACCTGCACTTCATCGAGCAGATGGAACGGTTCAACGCGGTCTGCCTGGAGTTCCTGCGAAAGCACCGCGGGGCCTGACGGCCCCCGGCCCCGACCCGGTCCGGCTCTCAGCGCCGGCCGCCGGCCTTGGCGACCGCGGGGCCCGGCTCTTCCCAGATGTAGCTGTGGGGATTCACCGGCTGGCCCTTGACCTGGATCTCGTAGTGGAGATGGGGGCCCGACGAACGGCCGGTGTTGCCGGTGTATGCCACCGTGTCGCCCCGCTGCACCTGCTGATCCAGCGCGACGTTCAGCTTGGACAGGTGACCGTAGAGCGACTTGGTGTCGTTGCCGTGGTCGATGATGAGGGTGACGCCGTACTCGGGGTGCTCGCCCGCGAACACCACGGTGCCGGGAGCGGGCGCCTTCACCGGGGTGCCGATCGTCGCCCCGATGTCGATGCCGCTATGGAACTCGGAATTGGGGGCCCACGGCGACCGGCGCTGCCCGAAGTCGGAGTTCACCGGGCCGCGCACCGGCCAGCGCGACGGCAGCGACGCGAGCACCCGGCTCGCGCGCCCCAGGAATCGCTCGAGGGTCCGGATCGACTCGCCCTCTTCCTTGACGACCCCGAGCAGCCGGTCCATGTCCTCGCGCACCGGAGCCCGGCCGGCGTCCGAGATCTCCGCGCCCGCGTTCCCGCCGCCGATGCCCATGCCCCGCTTGGCGGGACCGGCCTCGGGCCCGAAGGGCTCCCAGATCTTCGCGTGTAGATCGCGCCAGCTGTCGATCTCGCCGCGGATCTCGCGCAGGCGCGACTGGGCCGCGTCGAGGAGGACCTGCTGGGTGTGCAGCCGGGCGCTCAAGGCCGCGAAGGTGCCCCGCTGGTGCCGGAGCGTGACGTAGTCGGGATAGATGAACGCGAGCCCGATCAAGGTCACCACGAGCCCGCCCACGACCGCGCCCACCACCCAGCCCGGGATCGACAGCCGCATCACGCGGCTGCCGTCGTCCCGCACCATCAGCAGGTTGAACTGCTTGGGCTTGCCCATCGTCACCGCTTGAGCGGCACGACCGCGAGGTCGCGCGCGGCGCCAACCTCCGCCACCGGGCTCGGCTTGGCCATGCGGCAGTGCCCCTCGAAGAGCACGCCCTCCTCCACCACCACCACCGGGGCCTCGACGTCGCCGTAGACCCGCGCGGTGCGCTTGAGCTCCACGCGCTCGGTGGCCCGCAGGTTGCCCGTGACCTCGCCGCTCACCATCACCCGGCCGGCCCGGACGTCGGCGTGGAGGACCGCCCGCTCCCCGATGATCAGGGTGTCGCCGGAGCTGATCTCGCCCTTGAACTTGCCGTTCAGCATCACGGTGCCGCGGAAGGTGTACCGGCCCTCCATCTCCGACCCCTCGTCGATGAAGGCGGTGAGCTCGCTCCGCCGCGGTGCCTTGCCCCGTCGTCCGAACATAAGACTCGTCCCCTCGACGCGCTGTGACTGCCGTCCTGCCGGGCCCTGGGGCCCCCGTGGGGGCCGGGAAACTCGACTGACCGCTCGGAGCGTACTGGAAGGGTGGGTGCTGGTTACGGGTTCGCCCGGTAAGGCACTTCTAGCACGCCCTTCGAAAGGGTGTCAACCCCCGCCCCCCATCGCGGGGCGTGCGCGCTATCCCCGCGCGGCATCAGGAGACTTCGTTGACACTCGCGAGAGCGGCACAGTATGATCGAATTCTCTGGAGACGAAACCATGGACGAGTTCTACCGAATCAAGCGCCTCCCTCCCTACGTCTTCGCGATCGTCAACGATCTGAAGTCGAAGGCGCGCGCCAAGGGCGAGGACATCATCGACCTGGGGATGGGCAATCCTGACCAGGAGACGCCCAAGCACATCGTCAACAAGCTGGTGGAGGCGGCCCGCAACCCCCGCAACCATCGCTACTCGGCCTCCAGGGGGATCACCCGGCTGCGGAAGGCGGTCACGACCTGGTACCGCACCCGCTACGGGGTCGACCTGGACCCGGAGACCGAGGCCATCGTGACCATCGGCGCCAAGGAGGGCATGGCCCACCTGGCCCTGGCGGTGCTCCAGCCGGGCGACGGGGTGCTGGTGCCCAACCCGACCTACCCGATCCACTCCTACTCGGTGGTGATCGCGGACGGCGACCTGCGCTCGGTGCCCCTCATCCCGGGCGACGACTTCTTCGCGAGGCTGCAGGAGACGGCCCGGCTCGCCTGGCCCAAGGCCAAGCTGCTGATCCTCTCCTTCCCGCACAACCCGACCACCCTCTGCGTTGACCGGGACTTCTTCGTCAAGGTGGTGGACTTTGCGCGCGAGCACCAGCTGATGGTGGTGCACGACTTCGCCTACGCCGACTTCGCCTACGACGGATATCAGCCGCCCTCGTTTCTGGAGATCCCGGGAGCCAAGGACGTGGGGGTCGAGATCTTCTCGCTGTCGAAGTCGTACAACATGCCGGGCTGGCGGGTCGGCTTCGTGTGCGGCAACCCCCGGATGGTCAACGCGCTTGCCCGCATCAAGTCCTACCTCGACTACGGCGCCTTCCAGCCCATCCAGATCGCGGCGATCATCGCGCTGGAGGGCGAGCAGGGCTGCGTGAGCGACATCGTCGAGCTGCACCGCAAGCGTCGGGACGTGCTCGTCGACGGCCTCAACAAGATCGGCTGGTGCGTGCCCAAGCCCAAGGGGACGATGTTCGTGTGGGCTCCCATCCCGGAGGCCTTCCGGAGCATGGGCTCGCTCGAGTTCTCCAAGCTGCTCATCCAGGAGTGCAAGGTCGCGGTGTCCCCGGGCATCGGCTTCGGCGAGTACGGCGACGGCCATGTCCGCTTCGCCCTCGTCGAGAACGCGCAGCGCATCCGACAGGCCCTGCGCGGCCTCAAGACCCTGACCGGCCGGTAGCGCGCGCCGGGAGCGGCTCACGGGCTCGCCCGGGTGTCGGCCACCCGGGCGGCCGCCAATGGATCCATGAACGAGATCAAGATCGCCCTTCTAGGCCTCGGCACGGTCGGCTGCGGAGTGGTGAAGATCCTCGCGAGCCACGGCGTCGAGCTGACCGAGCGCGCGGGATGCCGCCTGGCCCTCGGGCGCGTCGCCGACGCGGACCTCACGCGGCCCCGCGAGGGGCTCGACCTCGCGAGCCTGCCGCTCACGCGCGACGCGGTCCAGGCCATCGACGATCCCGCGGTGCAGATCGTGATCGAGCTGATCGGCGGGCTCGAGCCGGCGCGGACGTTCATCCTCCGGGCGCTCCAGGCGGGCAAGCACGTGGTCACCGCGAACAAGGCGCTGCTCGCCCACCACGGGCCGGAGCTGTTCGAGGAGGCGCGGCGCAACCGGGTCATGCTCGGGTTCGAGGCCGCGGTCGCGGGCGGCATCCCGCTCATCCGCGCGGTGAAGGACGGCCTGCCCGCCAACCGCATCCTCTCCGCCTTCGGCATCGTCAACGGCACGTGCAACTACATCCTCTCCAAGATGACCGACGAGGGGCGTGACTTCGGCGAGGTCCTCAAGGAGGCGCAGGCCCACGGCTACGCGGAGGCCGACCCGACGCTCGACATCGAAGGGCTCGACTCGGCCCACAAGCTGCAGATCCTGGCCACGCTGGCCTTCCGCACCGCGGTCGACCTGAAGGACATCTACACCGAGGGCATCACCGCGGTGGGCCAGCAGGACGTGGTGAACGCGACCGAGCTCGGCTACCGCATCAAGCTGCTCGCGATCGCCAAGGCCTCCGAGGGGGCCCTGGAGCTCCGCGTGAACCCCACCATGATCCCGGCGGGCTCCCCACTCGCCGCGGTCTCCGGCGTGTTCAACGCGGTCTTCATCACCGGGGACAACGTGGGCGATCTCATGTTCTACGGGCGCGGGGCCGGCCAGCTCCCCACCGCCTCCGCGATCTGGTCCGACACCATCGAGATCGCCCGCCGCGTGGCCCACGGCATCCCCGCGCTCGACACCGATCTCCCCTCGACCGGCCGGAGCCCGCTCCCCCTGCGGCCGGTCGACGACATCCGCTCGGCCTACTACCTGCGCGTGATGGCGATGGATCGGCCCGGCGTCCTCGCCCAGGTCGCGGGCATCCTGGGCCAGCACGACATCTCGCTGGTCTCGGTGCTCCAGAAGGAGCGTGCGCGTCACGAGGCGGTGCCGGTGGTGATGATGACGCACGAGGCGCGGGAGCGGGACATGCGCGCGGCCCTCGCGGCCATCGACAAGCTGCCGGTGGTGGCCGCGCGGACGACCATGATCCGGGTCGAGGCGTGAGCGTGGCCGACCCGCTCGGACGCTGAGCCCGATCCGGATGCCGTCGTACGGGCGGCTGGGGAAGATCCTCCTCGGCCTGGTGGTGAGCGTCGGGCTCCTGGTGTACTTCTTCTGGGACGTCGACCTCCGCGTGGTCGGCGGGCGGCTCCGCGAGACCCTCTGGGGCTTCCTCGCCCTGAGCGTCGCGCTCAACTTCCTCTCGCTGTGGGCCCGCGCCCGGCGATGGCGCTACCTGTTCGCGCCCGGCGCGCGCTCGGGCCACCTCTTTCGCGCGCTGCTGGTGGGCTACATGGGCAACAACCTGCTCCCGCTCCGGGCCGGCGAGATCGTGCGGATCTACGTGGCCTCGCGCCACGGCCCGCGCTTCTGGACGGCCTTCGCCACCGTGGTGGTGGAGCGCGTTCTCGACGGGCTAGCCCTTGGCCTGCTCGTCGGAGGCGTGCTGCTGGTGGTGGCGGTGCCCGGCGAGCTGCGCTGGTCCATCCTGCTCTTCCTGGCCGTCGACCTGCTCGGGATCCTGCTGCTGGTCCTGATCGCGGCCGCCCCCAACGCCTCGCGCGCGCTCATCGAGACCTTCTTTCACCGGATCGGCTGGCTCGAGGGGCGGATGCTCAGCATGCTCGGCACCATGACCGAGGGGCTGCGCGGGCTCCGGTCGCCCCGTCACGTGATTCCGATCACGCTCTACTCGGTGGGGATCTGGTTCTTCCTGGCCCTGTCGGTGTGGACCGGGCTGCACGCGGCCCACCTCGACCTGCCGCTCGCCGCGGCGTGGACCGTGCTCGCCTTCCTGGGCCTGGGCGTGAGCCTGCCGTCGAGCCCGGGCTTCGTCGGCGTGATCCAGGCCGCGACCGTGCTCGCCCTCGCCCTCTTCGCGGTGCCGCGCACCGAGGCGCTGTCCTTCTCGCTGCTCCTGCACGCCTCGCAGTTCTTCCCGGTGACCGCGCTCGGGCTGGTGTGCCTGTTCCTGGAGCACGTCCGGTTGACAGACGCCACCCGGGTCGACGTGGCGCAGATCGCGTCGTCGGAGCGGTGACCGCGGGGCGCGAGTCGAGGCGGGCCGAGCGCTAGCGGCGGCGGCCCCACCGCCGGCGCTCCACCCACTCGGTGAGCCGGTCGGCCAGGTCGATCAGCAGCACCGTCGCTCCCACCACCACGACCAGCCAGGCGAGCCCGCGCAGGCTCGGGGTGCCGGCCTCGATGAGCGCCGGCATCGCCACCACCACCAGGAGCGCCAGGATCGCCGCGCCGATCCACATGCCGCCAGCGTAGAGAGCAACCCCGCCGAACACCAAGAAGAATTGGCGCGCTCGCGTCAACCGTGTAAACGCGCGTCGGCCCCGCCGCGTCTCATGAAGTGATCGCAGCACCCCGGGCCTCGGCCCAAAAATACCTGCAAATCCAGGAGGATATCGATGAAGATGCACTCTGGTTGGCTGGCGCGGACGCTGGCGGTGGCGGCGGCGGGCATGGCGGTCGGGCTGCTCTCGACGACCGTGTCGGCGCAGGAGATCCGGAACGACGTCCGGGATTTGCGGCAGGACCGGCGCGACGTCCGCCAGGACTCCCGCGACATCCGCGGGGACCGGCGCGAGATCGGAAGCGACACGAGGGAGATCCGCGGCGATCGGCGCGAGCTGCAGGGCGACCGCAAGGACCTGCGGGACGCCTACAAGTCCGGTGATCCGAATGCGGTCAAGGGCGCCAGGCAGGACCTGCGGGGCGACCGTCGGGACCTGCGGGGCGATCTGAAGGACCGGCGACAGGACGGACGCGACCTCCGGCAGGACAAGCGGGACCGGCGCCAGGACGTGCGGGACGTGCACCGCGACCGCCGCGACCTGCGGCGGGACGTCGCGGAGAAGAGCGGCAAGTAGGGGGCGGATCCGGCTCCGGGAGCGCGGCCGCGTGCGCTCCCGGAGCCGGCCGCGCGGGGCCAGAGGCTTGGAGCGGGCTGCGCGCGTATGGGAAGATCGGGGCGAGAGGCGCCCGTGGAGTCGAGCGATGAGGAGCTATGCCGTGCGGTGGCGGAGCGGAAGCCGGGGGCCTTCGACCTCCTGGTCGAGCGATACCAGGAGCGGGCGTACCGGATCGCATGGTCCGTCGTGCGCGACCGGGAGGAAGCGCGGGACTGCTCCCAGGAAGCGTTCATCCGGCTCCACGAGTCGGCCGGCTCCTTCGCGGGCCAGTCGAAGTTCTCGACCTGGTTCTATCGCATCCTGGTCAACTGCTGTCTCGACCAGAAGCGCCGCGGGCGGGGCTGGCGGCAGCTGCTCGGCTGGCGCGACCGGCGCGACGAGGCGTCCGACGAGCCGGATCCGGTCGAGCAGGCGCCCGCGCCGTTCACGGATCCCGCGGACGGCCTGGACGCGGAGCGGCGCATGAGCCAGGTATGGGCGCTGGTGGAGGAGCTGTCGCCCCAGCAGCGCGCGGCGGTGACGCTCTCCTGCCGCGAGGGGCTGGCGACCAAGGACATCGCCGCCGTGCTGAGCCTGTCCGAGGCGACGGTGCGGGTGCACCTGCACCGCGCGCTCACAGCCCTCAGACGGCGGATCGGAGATCGGGCATGAACGACGTACACGTGGACGAGCTGCTGGTGGATCATCTGCGGGGCGAGCTCGACTCCCGGGAGCGGGCACGGGTGGACGTCCACCTGGCCGATTGCGCGGAGTGCCGCGCGGCCCGGGAGGGCTTCGCGCAGGTCATGACCGCGCTGGCCCGCACCGCGCCGCCGGCCCCGCCCATCCACTGGGGCGCCTACCGGGCCGAGCTGCGCGAGCGGATCGAGCGCGGGACCGGCCGTCGCGGGGCGGGCTGGGCCTGGATCGGGCGGCCGGTGCCGGCCCTGGTGGCGGCGGCGCTGGTCGCGGTGCTGGTGGTGGCGGGGCTGCCCGGGCTGCACGCCCCCGGCACGCCCGACCCGCTCGCGCTCGACAACACGATCCTCGCGAGCCGGCTCGACATGATCGCCCGGCTCGACGTGGTGCAGCAGCTCGACCTGCTCGAGGACTTCAACGTCATCAGCGAGCTCGACGAGGTGCCGGGACCGAGCAAGAGCTGAGCGGTGGGCGCGGGGCGCTGGCTGGCCGGCCTGCTGGTGATTGCGCTGGCCGGGACGACGATCGAGGTGGGCGCGGCCGAGCGGGGCGCGACGACGAAGCGCGCCGGCGCGCCGGAGGCGGTGGACGCGGAGATGCTGAGAGACCTGGACCTGCTGAGCAGCCCCGACTACGCACGGGACCGCGAGGTGGCCCGCCGGATGGGGCTCCTCGAGCGCATGCGCATGCTCGAGGTCGAGCGCGCGCAGGATGCGGCCGGCCCGGCGACGGGCCCGTCCGCCCCGGAGCCCCCTCCGGCGCCGGCGCGGGACGGCCGCTGACATGAGCGGGCGGATCACGCTGTGTCTCGGGCTGCTGGCGCTGCTGGCCGGCCCGGCCGCGGCCCAGGCCCCGCCTTCACCCCCGGCGGCCGCCCCCGCGGCGCCGGGCGGCGCGATCCAGGGGCTCGAGCGCCTCTCGCCGGAGGACCGCGCGCTGGCCGAGCGCAACCTCGAGCGGTGGCGCAGCATGACCCCGGAGCAGCAGCGGCGCGCCATCGAGAACTACCGGCACTGGCGCAGCCTCTCCCCGGAGGAGCGACAGAGCGCGCGCCAGAACCTCCAGCGGCTCCGGCAGATGCCGCCCGGCGAGCGCGCGCGGATCATGCAGGACTTCCAGCGGTGGAACCAGCTGCCGGAGGAGCGCAAGCACGAGCTGGAGCGCGCCTACCAGCGCTACCAGCAGCTGCCGCCGGAGCGCCAGCGACAGATCCAGCAGCGCTTCGAGCGCTACCAGGCGCTCAGCCCCGCGCAGCGCGAGCGGATGGAGCGCAACCTCGAGCGGTGGCGAAGCATGACGCCGGAGGAGCGGCAGCGCGCCCGCCAGCAGATCCAGGAGAAGCGGCAGGAGCGGCAGCGCGAGCTCAAGGCGCGCGAGGACGCGCGCCGCCCGCGCTGATCGGGCGCGACTTTACACTGCTCGCGGGGGTCGTGTAGGATGGCCCTCTCATGGCGCAGCTGATCGTCCAGAAGTACGGCGGCTCGTCCGTCGCCGACCCCGAGAGGATCAAGAACGTCGCCCGGCGCGTGGCGGAGTCCGCGCGGCTCGGGCACCGCCTGGTGGTGGTGGTCTCCGCGATGGGCAAGACCACCGACGGGCTGCTCGCGCTCGCCTCCGCGATCACCCCGACGCCCGACCCGCGCGAGATGGACATGCTGCTGGCCACCGGCGAGCAGGTGACCATCGGGCTCCTCGCGATGGCGCTGCAGGCCCTCGGCCACCCGGCGTGCTCCTTCACCGGCCCGCAGGTCGGCCTCGTCACCGACCAGGCGCACACCCGCGCGCGCATCAAGCGCATAAGCGCGGAGCGCATCCATGCCGCGCTCGACGCGGGGCGCGTCGCGGTGGTGGCCGGCTTCCAGGGCACCACCGAGGGCGGCGACATCACCACCCTCGGCCGCGGCGGCTCCGACCTCACCGGCGTCGCGCTGGCCGCCGCGCTCAAGGCCGACGTGTGCGAGATCTTCACCGACGTGGACGGCGTCTACACCGCCGATCCGAACGTGGTGCCCGACGCGCACAAGCTGCCGCGCATCTCCTACGACGAGATGCTGGAGATGGCCGCGCTGGGGGCCAAGGTATTGCAGGCCCGCTCGGTCGAGTTCGCCAAGAAGTACAACGTGCCGGTCCACGTCCGCTCCACCTTCAAGCCGGACCCGGGCACGCTGGTGACCAGGGAGGATCACAGCATGGAAGACGTGGTGGTGACCGGCATCACCCACGACCGGGGGCAGGCCAAGGTCTCGATCCTGCGCGTGCCCGACCGGCCCGGCATCGCCTCCCGGGTGTTCGGCGGGCTCGGCAAGCAGAGCATCGTGGTGGACATGATCGTGCAGAACATCAGCCGCGACGGCCTCACCGACATCTCGTTCACGCTCCCGCGCGCGGACCGGATGCGCGCGGAGGGAGTGCTCGGCGCGCTCGCCCGCGAGATCGGGGCGGAGGGCGTGGTGGCCGACGACCGGGTGGCCAAGATCTCGATCGTGGGCGTCGGCATGCGGAGCCACTCCGGGGTCGCGGCCCGGATGTTCGAGACCCTGTCCCGCGAGGGCATCAACATCCAGATGATCTCCACCTCCGAGATCGCGGTCTCCTGCGTGATCGAGGACAAGTACACCGAGCTGGCGGTGCGGGCGCTCCACGACGCGTTCGCGCTCGGCGCCGAGCGAGGAGCCTGACCATGGCGACCACCGCCCGCGCCGCCGTCTTCTTCGGTCCCGGCAAGCCGTTCGAGATCAAGTCGGTGCCGATCCCGGAGATCGAGCCCGAGGGCGTGCTGATCCGGGTGACCCACGCCAACATCTGCGGCTCCGACCTCCACTTCTGGCGCGGGGACGCCCCGCTGCGCCTGCCCGACGACGGCTGGATCTTCGGCCACGAGATGACCGGGCGCGTGGCCCGCCTCGGCGGGAAGGTGAAAACAGATTCATTGGGGCGTCCGCTCAAGGAGGGCGACCGGGTCGCCTACACCTACTTCTATCCGTGCGGCCGCTGCTACGCGTGCCTGCACAAGGAGCCGGCGGCCTGCCCGAACAAGATCGAGCGCCCGCTCGGCCCGAGCGCGCCTCCGCACCTGCACGGCGCCTTCGCCGATCACTACTACCTGCGGCCGGGCGGGTTCTTGTTCACGGTCCCGGATGCGCTCTCCGACGAGGCGGTGGCGGGCGTGAACTGTGCGCTCTCCCAGGTCTTCTACGGCCTGCACGTGGCGGGCGTGCGCCAGGGCGATCGGGTGGTGATCCAGGGCGCGGGGGGCCTCGGCATCCAGGCCACCGCGGTGGCGAAGGACATGGGGGCCGACACCGTGATCGTGGTCGACCAGATCCCGGGTCGGCTCGAGCTGGCCCGCGCCTTCGGCGCCGACCACACCATCAACGTCAAGGAGGTCACGGACCGCCGCGAGCGCGTCAAGCTCGTGCGCCAGTGGACGGGCGGCGTGGGCGCCGACGTGGCGTGCGACCTCGTGGGCTTCCCGGCCGTGATCCCGGAGGGCATCGAGATGCTGCGCTCGGGCGGGACCTACCTCGAGATCGGCACCATCAGCCGCGGGGCCAAGATCGAGCTCGAGCCCTCGCTCCTGGTGTGGGGCTCCAAGCGCATCGTGGGGGTCATCCAGTACGATCCGTGGGTGATCCCGCGCGCCCTCGACTTCCTGGTGCGCACCCGCGAGCGCTGGCCGTGGAGCCGCATCCTCTCGCACAAGTACCCGCTCGAGCAGATCAACGAGGCCTTCGCGGCCTCGGAGTGGCACAACCGCGAGACCACCACGATCACGCGGGCGGCGCTCACCCCGTGAGCCGGACCATCGCCGACCTGATCGAGGATCGCTTCGGCGTGCCCACCGAGGCCGGGCGCGCGCGCCCCGCCGAGGGTCCGCTGGCCCTGCTGCTCTCGCACCGGACGCAGCGGCGCTACAAGCCGGATCCGGTGCCCGACGACGTGCTCGAGGTGGCCCTGGCCGCCGCGCTCTCCGCTCCGTCGAAGTCGGATCTCCAGCAGGTCGGCATCGTGCTGGTGAAGGATCGCGCCAGGCAGGCCACCATCGGCGGGTGGCTCCCCGACATGCCGTGGATCGTGCAGGCGCCGCGGTTCATGGTGTTCTGCGGCGACAACCGGCGCATCCGTCGGGTGAGCGAGCTCCGCGGCCGGCCGTTTCCCAACGACACCCTCGACATGTTCATGAACGCGGCGGTCGACGCGGGGCTCGTGCTCCAGGCCTTCATCACCGCGGCGGAGGCGCTGGGGCTCGGCTGCTGCCCGATCAGCGTGGTGCGCAATCACGTCGAGAAGCTCGCCGCCCTGCTCGAGCTGCCGCCCGGGGTGTTCCCGGTGGCCGGGCTCTGCGTCGGGTACCCGCTGCAGGCGGGCTTCATCAGCCTGCGGCTGCCGCCCACGATCACGGTGCACACCGACCGCTACGACGACCGCGACCTGCCTGCGCAGCTCGCCGCCTACGATACCCGCCGCGAGGCGCGCCACGTCACCCCGAGGGAGAGCCAGCGCTACGTGGAGCGGTTCGGATACACCGAGCCCTACGGCTGGTCGGAGGACAAGGCGCGCCAGTACTCGACGCCGGAGCGGCACAACTTCGGCCCGTTCATCCGCCGCCACGGCTTCGAGCTCGCCTGACGCGCGGCGCGCACCGGCCGGCCGCCCGCGCGGGCCCGCCTCCCGCTAGGGGCCTGGCCCGCCTCCCGCTAGGGGCCTGGATCGAAGCAGGCCCCACGCCGGCCGTGCTCGCACACGCACTCGAGCGGCCGCCCGTTGGGGCCCGCCACCACCACCACGGAGCCGGTGCACCCCGGCGCCCGGATGAGCCGCACCGCCGCGACCGCCGCCACCATCGCGATCACGAGCCCCACCCCGACCAGGAAGACGCGCCGCTCGAGGCGCTGGCTCCGCCTGATCCCCGCCTCGCGACCCCAGTGAGCGCGCCGCTCGACACGCCACATGGCGGTGAACAGCACGAAGGCGAACCCGCCCGCGAGCGCGGCGATGACGAACAGGATGACGAAGTTTTCGGCCACTGGGATCGGATATCGACGAGAACGTTGCCGATGCGCGGGCCGCCGGCGGCCCGGCCATCAACGGCTATCCACGGCACGGCGAACTGTAACACGATCGCCCGGCCGCGAAAACCGCCGCCGCGCTACCCCGCGCCGGACTGCCGGGCCTCGTCCAGCTCCCGCTTCCGACAGGTGGGGCAGATGGCGTGCGAGAACTGCAGGCCGGAGCGCCGGGCCAGATAGCTCTCCACCTGCTCCCAGAAGTCGCCGTCGCTCCGCACCTGTCGGCACCACGCGCAGATGGGTATGAGCCCCTGGAGCTGCTGCACGTGCGCCAGGGCTTCCTCGAGCTCGAGGATCCGGTCCGCGAGCTGGCGCTGGAGCGTCACGATCCGCACCCCGACCGCCAGCCGGGCCCGCAGCTCCTCGAGGTCGAAGGGTTTGGTGATGTGGTCGTCGGCACCCGCCCGGAGGGCCCGCACCACGTCGTCGGTGGCGCCTCGTGAGGTGAGCACGATGAGGTAGGGCGGGATCCGCAGGCCCGCCGCGCGCACCTTCTCGCAGACCTCGATCCCGGTCAGGCCCGGCATCATCCAGTCGAGCACCGCGACGCCCGGGCCGTCCTCGGCGCTCAGGACCCGCCACGCCTCGTCGCCCGCCGACACCACCACCGCCTCGTACCCGGCCCGGCTCACCGCGCTCTCGAGGAATCGGCGCGCGATGGGGTCGTCGTCCGCGATCAGGACCCGGAGGGTGGCGTTCATGGCGGCGGCATGTCCAGGCCCAGGATAGATCGAACGCCCCCTTTCGTGGTCGCCATCTCGTATCCTCGGAGCATGCGCGTGCGGCCATGAGCGGCTCCCGGATCGACCTCGATGTCGACGCCCTCCTCGCGAGCGTCGACGGCGACTGCGAGCTCCTCGACGAGCTGGCCGCCGCCTTCACCGCGGAAGTCCCGCTTTGGATCGCCGAGCTCCGGTCCGCCCTCCTCCGCGGTGACGCCCAGGCCGTCTTCAAGGTCGCTCACGGCGTGAGCGGCGCGGTCGGCTACTTCCGGGCGCCGGGCGTGCGGCAACGGGCCGTCGATCTCGAGGCGATGGGACGGGAGGGCCGTCTCGACGGGGCCGCCGCCGCGATCGATGGGCTCGAGGCTGATCTCCTCGACCTCGGCCGGCTCCTCGAGCAGGCGCCGTGGCGACGGTGAGCGGCGGGCGGCCGGAAACTTTTCCGATCGGATCCCGTCGTTCCTACCCGCCGCGCGGTCGGCGTCGCCCGGCCTGATCGCCCTGGATCTCAGACATTCCGGGGATCTCCGCGCGCTGGCATGCTCGCTGCCGTCATCGCGGCCATGCGACGTATCGTCTCGTGGTGCCTCGGCCTCGCGCTCGCCGTCCTGCTGCCGGGACGCACGCTCAGCCGACCTCACTACGTCACTCCCGACGTCCACGTCGGGGAGCCCGCCTTCGGCCGCGCGCTCGAGGCGCATACCGTCTCGCGTCCGCTCGACCGCGCCGTCCCGCACCGCCGCGCGCGGCAGGCGCCCGAACGCCACGATCACGATGGTGGAGAACACCACCATGGGCACGAGTACCGCGAGCACGAGCAGGACGAGATGGGAGCGAAGCCTCGCGCGTCGAATTCTCGCCGGAGCGGCGCGGAAAGACAAGCGGCCGGCCCTTGACGCACGTCCCGCCCGGCCGTACGCTGCCGCCGATGGTGCGGAGAATCGAGTGATGGAGCGCCGGACGTTCCTCGGGCTGCTCACCGCCGGCCTTCTGTCCACGCCGCCCGCCGCCGACGCGCAGCAGAAGGCCCGGATGTGGCGAGTCGGCTTCCTGTCCGGCGGCGGTCGGCCCCCGGACGGTGCCCCCCCGCTGCCGCTGCGCCAGGCCCTCCAGGAGCTCGGCTACGTCGAGCCGCAGAACGTCACCTACCTGAGCCGGTGGGCCAACGCCAAGCAGGACCGGCTCCCCGGGCTCGCCGCCGAGCTCGTCGCGCTCAAGGTCGACGTCGTCGTGACCGTAGGAGGTCCGTCGTCCGCGGCGGCCAAGCAGGCGTCGCCGTCGATCCCGGTCGTGATGGCCCTGGTCGGCGACGCCGACGGCCTCGGCCTGATCGACAGCCTCGCACGACCCGGAGGCAACGTGACCGGCGTCACCGATCAGTCCGTCGAGCTCAGCGCGAAACGCCTGGAGATCATCACCGAAGCGGTGCCGCGCGCGACGCGCATCGCGGTGCTCTGGAACGCGGACGATCGGGGAATGACGCTGCGCTACCGGGAAGTGGAGAAGGCGGCCCGCACGCTCCACGTCACGGTGCAGGCGCTCGGCGTCCGCGAGCCGGACGACTTCGACATGGCCTTCTCGGCCATGACCGCCAACCCGCCCGACGCGCTGATCATGGTCACGGACGCTCTGACCCTCCTCAACCGCAAGCGCGTCATCGACTACGCGCTCGTGCATCGGATCCCGGCGATGTACGAGGCCAGTCTCCTTGTCCAGGACGGCGGGCTGATGTCGTACGGCGCGAACCAGGACGACAACTTTCGCCGCGCCGCGACCTACGTGGATCGGATCTTCAAGGGAGCCGCCCCGAGCAGCTTGCCCGTCGAGCGGCCGGGCCGCTACTACCTCACGATCAACCTGAAGACCGCGAGGGCGCTCGGCCTGACGCTTCCGCCCGCGCTGCTGCTCCGCGCGGACCAGGTGATCGAGTAGCGATGGCCAACCGCTGCGCTCGCTTCCTGCTTCCCCTGCCGTGCCTCCTCGCGCTCGTCACGCCGACCTCGGCCGGCGGCTCGTGGATGCTCGCCGAGATCGGCAAGCAAGGCGCGCTCGTCCCCGTGAGTGGGCACGCCACGCTCACCGAGTGCCTGAGCGAGCAGAGGTCACGCGAGGAGATCCAACGGGCGTATCTGCGGGCGGCAGGTGAGGCGAGCCCACAGGACCAGCTACCCGTGCCGGTCGTCGCTGCCTCCTACCGCTGCCTCCCGGACACCGCGGAGCCGCGTGGGCCCGGGGGGAAGTGAGTCTCGTCAGCGGTCTCGACCAGATACACCCCGAGATATCTAGACTCAGTCCCTCGAGGGCGACGACCGCAAGGGTTCATATCCGGCTGTCTTGCTCACAAAACCCGCCCATCAGCTCGTCCGGGTGCCACCAGCCGCCGTGGCGCTCGCAGATCGCCTTGAGTTCGTCCTGGGTGTAGGTCGGCGAGATCGGCACGCTGCTGCATCCGGCCAGGATGGTCAAAGCGGCCAAGACGAGTGCTGCTCGTACCATGAACATCACCGTGGCTGGTCGAGCCAGACCGACTAGCGCGGTGGCCGTGAGGACGGGTGACCTGGACTCGACGGTAAGGGCTTCCGAGACGCCAACTGGTGAAACTCGCTACTGTCGGAGTCGGTCTTGCCGCCGACCTGGGTTCCGCACACGCTGCAAGTGTAGTCGTACTTGTTGCCGTCGGGCAGAACCAGGAGGAGCTGCTTCCTGACCGGATTTGCCTGCTTGCAGCGGGGGCAGAAGAGACTCGACGCCTCGAACTCGCGGAAGCTGTCTACCATGAGGGCATTCTAGACCCGGAAGGCCCGCCGTGCTCTTCGAGCCAGACCGGGCGGTGCATGGCTCCGCCGTATCACCCCCGCCGAGAGCCTCGGCCTCCGCGGGAGGGTCCGGCGGTTTGCCGCCCTCGGTAAGTAGGCCGTCTCCGCCGCAACCGCCGCCCGAGAATCTCTTCCCGCGTGGCAATCGGTCTGCGGCGGTCCAGCAGGCGCTCCCGCTCCTGCCACTTCTCTTCCGCGTCTCGCTGCTCGCGCTGCTCCCACAATCGCCAGAGCAAGCCGCCAATCAGGGCGCTGGCGAGGAGCGCGACGAGAGCGAGCAGCACGTAGGGGTTCACGGAGCTTCCCTCCTCTACCCTGAGCGGCCGGAGCCTACCAGAGTGCGGGCGACTCGCCAAGGTCCCTCGTGGACGCGCACGGCTCCTCAGAGCCGTCGCATGGTGAAAGCTCGTTCGTGAGCGAATCCGCCCAGATACACCTGGAGGTATCCGAACTCTCACTCTAGTCGGCTGCCTCGCCCCGTGCGACGGTACCGGCATGCTCTACCCCGGCCCGCAGCTCCGCCTCCTGATCCTCCTGGCGCTCACGCTCCTGGTGGGCCTCGGCGTGCGCGAGTGGCGCGCGGGATTCCCCGACGCGGCCGAGCGGCTCGAGCGCTTCGACAACGAGGACACTGCGCCACTCTTGCCCGAGGCCGCGCCCGTCCCCTCCATCCCCGCGGGCCCGTCGGCGCCGGGCTCTCGTCGACCCGGTCCGGCCGCCAAGACCCCGGCGGCGCCGGCTGCGTCGACGCCATCCCCCTCGCCGCCGGCCGAGCCGCTCGACGTCAACCAAGCCGACGCGGCCGCCTTCGCGCGGCTGCCCGGGGTGGGCGCGGGCATGGCCCAGCGCATCGTCGAGGAGCGCGAGCGCCGCGGCCGCTTCGATTCGCCGGAAGCTCTGCGCTACGTGCTCGGCATGGGGCCCAAGAAGCTAGCCGCGATCCGCCCCTTCATCACGGTGCGTGACTGAGCGCTGGCTCGCGGCCGCGCCGCTCCTGCCGCCCGCCGCCTCCTTCGCGGCGGGGCTCGCGGCCGCGTCGTGGATCACGCTGCCCTCGCCCGCTCTGCTGGCCACCGGCGCCGTGCTGTTGCTCGCCGCCCTGGCGACGGCCGCGCGATGGCGGTGGCTCGCGCTGGCCCTGGTCCTGGCCGGCGTGGCCACGCTCGGCGCGCTCCGCGCGGCGTCGCCTCCCCTGCCCGATGATCACGTCGTCCGTCGCGGCTTCGAGGGCGCGGTCGTGCTCGAGGGCCGCCTTGCCCAGGAGCCGGTGCGCTGGGCCCCGGACCGCGTGCGGCTCCTCCTCGACGTGGAGGCCACGCACCTGGGCCCCGAGCGGCTCCCCGCGGTGGGCCTCGTGCAGCTCACGATCTACGGCGAGCTGACCGCGCCGGTCGGCGAGGGGCAGCGCGTGCTCGTCGACGCGCGCGTGCATCGCCCGATCGGCTATCGCAACCCGGGCGGCTTCGACTACCCGGCCCACCTCCGGCGCGAGGGCATCCTGCTGGTCGGACACGCGCGCGCCGACCGGCTCACCGCCCTCACGCCGGACACGCCGCCCTGGCGCGTGACCGTGAAGCGGTGGGCGGTGGACGTGATCGCGAGGCGCCTGCCCGAGACCTCGGCGGCGCTGCTGGCCGGGCTGCTCCTGGGCGAGCGGTCGGCGCTTCCGCCCACGAGCGACGAGGCCTTCCGCCGCGCCGGCGTCTACCACATCCTCGCGGTATCGGGGTTCAACGTGGCACTCCTGGCCGGCGCGGTGTTCGCCGGCCTCGCGATCTGCGGGATTCCCCGCCGGATGGTCGCGGTGGTCGCGGCGGCGGTGCTCATCGGCTTCGCGCTCGTGGTGGGCGGCCAGCCCTCGGTGCTGCGCGCCACCGTGATGGGCCTGCTCCTGCTCGCCGCGCTACTCCTCGATCGCCAGTCGCAGCTTCCCAACGCGCTGGCCCTCGCCACGCTCGGGCTGCTCCTGTGGCGGCCCGGAGACCTGTGGGAGCCCGGCTTCCAGCTGTCGTTCGCGGCGACCACGGGCATCGTCTACCTGGCGCCGTGGCTGACCGAGCGCCTGACCGCGCGCGGCGTCCCGCCCTGGCTGGCGGCCGCGGTCGCGGTCAGCCTCGGGGCGCAGGCCGTGGTCACCCCGCTCATGGTGACCCACTTCAACCAGCTCTCGCTGATCGGCGTCGCCGCCAACCTCGCGGTGGTGCCACTCGCCGCAGTGGCCACCACGCTCGGCATGGTCGCGCTGCTGGCCGAGCTGCTCCCGGGCCCGCTCGGGTCCCTCCTCTTCGAGTGCCTCTGGCTGATCCTCTTGATGCTGCGTGCCCTCGTCGCCCTGGCCGCCTCGCTCCCCGCCGCCATGGTGTATCTCCCGGCTCCCACGCTCGCCGCGTCGCTCGCGTGGTACGGCGCGGTGCTGCTGGCGCCCGAGGTCGCCGGCTCGCGCCGACGCCGCGCGCTCCTGGGCGCCCTCCTGCTGACGGTCGCGACGCTGTCGGCCTGGCCCTGGCTCCGGCCCACCGAGCGCATGCTGCGGGTGACCATCCTGGACGTCGGCCAGGGCGACGCCATCCTGGTCGAGATGCCGGACGGCCCGCGGCTGCTCGTGGACGGCGGGCCGGGCGGGGCGGGGCGCTTCGACGTGGGCGAGCGCGTGCTCGCCCCGTTCCTCTGGAACCGGCCGCTCGGCCGCCTGGACGTGATCGCGCTGTCCCACTGGGACGCCGACCACTCGGGGGGTCTGGCCGCGGTGCTCGCGCGCTTCCCGGTGGGCGAGCTCTGGGAGAGCGGCCGGGCCCCCGGCGGCGCAGCCGAGACGGCGGCGGCGCTCTCCCGCGCGCGGGTGCCGCGGCGCGTACTCACCGCGGGCCAGCGGCTCTGGCTGGGCCACGCGGTGCTCACCGTGATGGGGCCGGCGCCGGGCCCTCCGCAGGCCGCCAACGACGAGTCGCTCGTGCTGCGCCTCGACTGGCGCGGCTTCTCGCTGCTGCTGCCCGGCGACCTGGGCGCGCGCGGTGAGGCGCTCATGCTCGAGCGCGACGGCCCCCTGCGCGTGCTGGCGCTCAAGGTGGCCCACCACGGCAGTCGCTCCTCGACCGGCGCGCCGTTCCTGGCCGCGGCCCGGCCCCGGGTGGCGGTGGTCTCGGTCGGCGCGCGCAATCCCTTCCGCCATCCGAGCCCGGAAACCCTCGCCCGGCTCGAGGCGGCCGGGGCGCGCGTCTACCGCACCGACCGCGACGGCGCGGTCATCCTCGAGACCGACGGGACCGTCCTGCGCGTGACCGCGTGGGCTCGCCGCGCCACCGACACGTTCCCCCTGGAGGACCCCGAAAACACCACGGCCCCCGGGTGACCGGAGGCCGTGATGGGACGCGCGGGATGCGGGAGGGAGACTAGGTCTCGAAGCTGCGCTCGTAGTGCGCGCGCAGCCGCTCCAGCTCCTCGGGATCGAGACGCATGCCGAGGGAGAGCCCCATCTCTCCCAGGATGGTCTTGATCTCGTTCAGCGACTTCTTGCCGAAGTTCTTGGTCTTCAGCAGCTCCGACTCCGTCTTCTGCACGAGGTCGGCGATGGTCCGGATGTTGGCGGTCTTGAGGCAGTTCGACGCGCGGACCGACAGCTCGAGCTCGTCCACGTTGCGGAAGAGGTGCTCGTTCACCTCGCTGCGCGGCGGGGGCTCCGCTCCCTGCTCGGTGCCCACGGTCTCCTCCGGCGTCGCCACCGGGAAGTCGATCAGCAGCGCGAACTGGTCGTCCAGGATGCGCGAGGCGTCCGCGATGGCCATCTCGGGCGTCACGGTGCCGTTCGTCCACAGCTCGATCACCAGCCGCTCGTGCCCGCCCGGCTGGCTCTCCACGTGGAAGTTCACGCGCTTCACCGGCGAGAAGTCCGCGTCCATCAGCATGGCGTTGATGGGCAGCGCCTCCGGCTCGCGCTTCTCGGCGGGCTGGTAGCCGCGCCCACGCTCCACGCACACTTCCATCTCGAGGCTGCCGTCCTTGTCCAGCGTGGCCAGCGCCACCTCCGGGGTCAGGATCTCCACGTCGGGATCCGGCTCGAAGTCCCGCGCGGTGACCGTCCGCACCCCCTGGACCTTCAGGCGGAGCAGCTTCGGCCGGTTCACGTGCAGGGTGAACACCAGCTTGCGCAGGTTCAGGATGATGTCGAGGGTGTCCTCGCGCACGCCGACCAGGTGCGAGAACTCGTGCAGCACGCCCTCGATCTTGACCCAGGTGGGCGCCGATCCGGAGATCGAGGACAGGAGCACGCGCCGGTAGGCGTTGCCCGCGGTCAGGGCGAAGCCCGGCTCGAACGGCTCGATGGCGATCTTCCCGTAGGCACGCTCACGGGCGAGCCACTCGTGACGGACTGGAAGCAGCAGCTCCTGCATTGGGTCTCCTCCTCGGGGTGTCAGGGGGGGTCGCCCCCAGGCCGGTGATTATACCAGAAGCCCCGAGGCCGGCTTACATCACCCCGATCCGACGCCCGAGGGGCTCCCCGATCACCCCCCGGCACCAGCCGAGCGTCCCCAGGCCCACCGAGCCCAGCCCCAGGGCGACGTGGAGGACGTCGTCCAGGGGCCGGTAGGCGAAGAGCGCGGCCGGGAACAGGCCCACCGCGCCCGCGACCGCCTGGTAGAGGTCGATCAGCCCGAACCCCAGGTTGAAGCCGACCGCGCCCGGTCCCCCGCCCCGGAGCACCAGCGCCATCCCGACCAGGCCGGCGCCGTGCTCGGCCCGTCGGCTCATGCCCTCTCTACGTGCGGGGGCGGGCGCGGATTGCCCGCCCCGCGTCGGGCCCGCGGCCACCGGTCAGCGGGCCAGGGCGATCGCGCAGAGGCCGCCGAAGATCACGGCCGCGCCGGCCACCCGCGCGGCCGAGTGCCGCTCGTGCAGCACGAGCGCGCCGAGCAGCGCCGCCACCACCACGCTGATCTCGCGGGTCGCGACCACGTAGCTCACCGGCGCCTGCGACATCGCGACCAGCACCGCGAGGTAGGCCCCCATCATCAGGACGCCGACCGCGACGATCCGGCCCCAGGGTGCGTCGCGGCGCAGGGCCGGCACCGATCCACCCCGCCACCGCTGCACCAGTCGCACGAGCGCCGCGTCGGCCAGGAAGACCAGGAAGGCGTAGAGCGGCACCGGGACCAGGGTGACCCCGACCTTGTTGACGAGCGAATAGCCGGCGATCATGGCGCCGGTCAGCAGCGCCCACCCGACCGCCCGCCGGTGGGCCCGCGCGGCGGCCCAGCCGCTGAGCGCCCCGTGGCTCAGGAAGATGCCGATCACCACGAGCCCGATGCCGACCGCGCCCTGCAGCGACGGCCGCTCGCCCAGGAGCAGCACCGCGAGCGGAGCGACGAGCACCGTCCCGGTACCGCGGGCCACCGGGTACACCAGCGACATGTCGCCCGCGGCGTACGCGGAGGTCAGCGCGAGCACGTACGCGGACTCGAACAGCGCGGACACCACCACCGCGCCCCAGGCGAGCGGCGGCAGGGACCAGGGGGAGTGGAAGAGGAGCACCGGCGCGCAGAGCAGGGTGCCGACGACCAGGGCGCCCGACTGGATCTCGAGGCGCCGCGCGTCGGTCTTCACGATCAGGTTCCACGCGCTGTGGCAGAGGGCGGCGAGGAGCACCAGCAGCAGGGCGGTCGGCGACATTCTGCCAGTTTAGCGGCGGTTTGACTCATAAAAGAAGCCCGTCCAGAATGAGGAGGCCCATGATGGAACGTCCCCGATCCCTCAAGCCGTGGGGCAAGAACCCCGGGCATTCCGGACCCACCTGGCGCACCGCGGTCGGCCTGCTCGTGGCGGTGGCCGTGCTCTCGCTGCTACTCGAGGGCTGGTGGATCCTGAGCGTGCCCGAGACCCTGCGCGCCACCCCGCGGGTGGTGGAGGTCCCGGCCCACAAGGGCGTGATGGAGGTGGCCGAGATCCTCGACGATGCGGGCGTGATCCGCAGCCGGGTGGGCTTCGTCCTCCTCGCGGTGGCCCGCGGCAGCTTCCGCAGCCTGAAGGCGGGCGAGTACCAGATCCCCCCGGGCACCAACACCGTGCGCGTGCTCGAGCGGCTCGAGGGCGGCCAGGTGCTGCAGCACGTCGTGGTGGTCCAGGAAGGCAGCTCGCTCGCCGAGCTGGCCAAGCTGCTCGAGGCGGAGCGGCTCGCGCCGACCGCCGACATCCTGCGGGTCGCGCGCGACGCGGTCTTCCTCAAGACGCTCGACATCCAGGCCGACTCGGTCGAGGGCTACCTCTTCCCCGACACCTATCAGTTCGTGAAGGGCATGACCGCCGAGGAGATCCTGGCCCGCATGGTCGCCCGCCTACGCGAGAAGATCTCTCCCGAGATCCTGGCCGAGGCGCGCGGGCGGGATCTCAGCGTGCACCAGATGCTGACCCTCGCGTCGATCATCGAGAAGGAAGCGGTGGAGCCCACCGAGATGCCGCTCATCTCGGCGGTGTTCTGGAACCGCATCCGCCGGGACATGCCGCTGCAGGCGGACCCGACCGTGCAGTACGCGGTCGGCAAGGACCGCAAGCGGCTCACCCGGGAAGACCTCCAGACCGACTCGCCCTACAACACCTATCGCCGCCAGGGCCTGCCGCCCGGCCCCATCGCCAGCCCCGGCCGCGCCGCGATCCAGGCCGCGGTCCGGCCGGCCCACGTGAACTTCCTCTACTTCGTGGCGATGGACGACCGGCACCACCAGTTCTCCACCAACCTGGCGGATCACAACGCGGCGGTGGCTCGGTATCGGTTGGTGCGGGCGCGATAGCTTCCCTTCGCCTCGCGTCCATTCCCGGGCGGGGGGGGGGCGGCCGGGGGTGCCCTCCGGGAGCACGCTGAGTCGCAACCCGCCGCGCCGTCTCGATCGAGCCACGAGACAGGAGCCGCTCACGCTCCGGTAGCGCGCAGAAGGCACGGCTCCCGGAGGGCACCCCCGGCCGCCCCCCGCCCGCCCGTACCGTGCCGGTCGTGCCAGCGCCCCAACCCGCTCGTGCCAATTCCTCGGTTTCACTCAACGCGCCACTTCTCAACGTTCCCTCCCTTGGTCAAGCCCGGGCAAGCCCGGGGTGGTGCGGTTGTCAGGCTGGGGGGTGGGTGCTATAAGGGGCGCTATGGCGCCGGGAGAGGAGACCTCAACCCTGTCCGTGCTGGGGCCGGCCGCCGTGCCGTCCCCCGCGAGCGCCGAGCGGTTTCCCCCGCTCTATCGCCTGGTCCGCGGCGCCTGCGCGCCGGTGCTGCGCCGGCTGTTCGATCTGCGGGTGGAAGGCGCGGAGCACCTGCCCGCCACCGGCTCGTTCATCCTCGCCGCGAACCATCACAACTACCTCGACGGGGTGGTGCTGGGCGTCGCGGTGCCCCGGCCCATCGCGTTCCTCGTCATGCCGCGCGTGTACCGGGCCACCCCGCTGCATCCGCCGCTGCACCGGCGCATCGGATCGATCCCGGTGAACCTGGAGCGGCCCGATCCGGGAGCGATCAAGCGCGTGCTGCGAGTGCTCGACGCGGGCCGCGTGGTGGGGATCTTTCCCGAGGGCCCGTTCAGCCAGGAAGGCCGCCTCGTGCCGGGTCAGCCCGGCGCGGCGCTGATCGCGCTGCGGGCCGGCGTGCCGATCGTGCCCGCCGCGATCGAGGGCACCTACGAGGCCCTGCGGGCGCGGCGCTTCTACGTGCCCCGCCGCCGGCCGCTCTCGGTGCGCTTCGGCGCGCCGCTGGTCTTCGATCACCCGCGCCATCGGCCCATCGCCCGCGCCGAGCGTGAGGCGGTCACCCGCCGCATCATGTCGGAGATCGCCGCGCTGCTGCAGCCGGCCTCCGAGCCCGCCGCGGCCACCGGCCGCGCGGGTGTCTCGTGAGCGCCGCCGGCACGCCCCCGGGCAAGGCCTGGTCCGGGCGCTTCACCGAGGGCGCCGATCCCACCGCGGAGGCCTTCACCTCATCGCTCTCCTTCGACCGGCGCCTCTGGCCCTACGACCTGGTCGGCAGCGCGGCGTGGGCGCGGGCCCTCGCGCGCGCGAAGCTGATCACGCCGGCCGAGCTCGAGGGGCTGCTCGCCGGGATCGACGCGGTACGGGCCGAGCTCGAGGGCGGCCGGTTCCCGTTCCGTCGCGAGCTCGAGGACATCCACATGAACGTGGAGCGGCGCCTGGTCGAGCTGGCCGGGCCGGTGGGCGGCAAGCTTCACACCGGGCGCTCGCGCAACGACCAGATCGCGCTGGACGAGCGCCTCTACCTGCGCGACGTCATCGATCACGTCGACGCGGGCCTCCGCGAGGTCCAGCGGGCGCTGGTGGCCCAGGCCGAGAAGCACCGCGAGGCCCCGATGCCCGGCTACACGCACCTGCAGCGGGCGCAGCCGGTGCTCCTCGCCCACCACCTGCTCGCCTACGTGTTCATGCTCGAGCGCGACCGGCAGCGGTTCCGCGACTGCCGCGCGCGGGTCAACGTGATGCCGCTCGGCGCCGGGGCGCTCGCCGGCGCGGCGTTCGCGATCGATCGCGAGGCCCTGGCGCAGGACCTCGGCTTCACCGGCCCGAGCCCCAACAGCATGGACGCGGTGGCCGACCGCGACTTCCTGGTGCAGTTCCTCGCCCACGCCGCCATCCTGGGCATGCACGGCTCGCGGCTCGCGGCCGACCTCACGCTCTGGGCGACCGCCGAGTTCGGCTTCGTGGAGTTCTCCGACGCCTTCGCGACCGGCTCGTCGATCATGCCGCAGAAGAAGAATCCCGACGTGGCCGAGCTGATCCGCGGCAAGACCGGGCGTCTCTACGGCAACCTGACCGCGGCCCTCACCACGATGAAGGGGCTGCCGCTGACCTACAACTCGGACATGCAGGAGGACAAGGAGCCGCTCTTCGACACGGTGGACACGCTGGAGGCGATACTCCGCGTGCTGCCGCCGATGCTCGCCTCGCTGTCGTTCCGGGTGGATCGGATGCGGGACGCGGCGGGCGCGCACTACTCGACCGCCACCGATCTGGCCGACTACCTGGTCCGCCAGGGCCTGCCCTTCCGGGAGGCCCACGAGGTGGTGGGCAAGGCGGTGCGCCACGCCATCACGCGCGGCCGCGAGCTGGGCGATCTGCCGCTCGAGGAGCTGCGCCGCTTCTCGCCCCTGATCGGGCGCGACGTGTACGCCGCGCTCACCGTCGAGGCCTCCCTGCGCGCGCGGGCGGTGGTGGGCGGCACCGCGCCCGAGTCGGTGCGCCAGCAGCTCGCGCAGGTCCGCGCCTGGCTCGCGCAAGAGCCCGGCGCGTGAGGCCGGCCACGCGGCGCCGGCTGCTCGCGCTGGGCCTCGCGATCGGCGCGCTCGCGGCCTGCGGCAAGAAGGGGCCGCCGGTGGCGCCCGAGGTCCGGGTGCCGACCGTCCCCGGCGGGCTGCACGGCGCGGTGGACGAGCGCTCCATCGTGGTGAGCTGGACCCCGCCCGGCACGCGGCTCGACGGCAGCCGCCTGCGCACCATCGGGATGTACCGCGTCTATCGCCGGGAAGAGGCGGACGGGGAGCCGGTCAAGTCGGCCATGCTCTCCTCCGGTCGCGTCGTGGGCTACGACGAGGTCGCGACCATCCGGCCCGAGGCGCCCAGCCCCGCGACCGTGCAGGGCTCCACCGTGACGTGGGTCGATGCCCGCGCGCTCTCGATGGGCCGGCGCTACGTGTACGTGGTCACCGCCGAGGACGACCTCGGGCGCACGAGCGGTCCCTCCGAGCGGCTGGTCGTGCCCTTCCTGGCCGCTCCGAAGGCGCCGCGCGGGCTCACCGTCTCCCCGGGGGACCGGAGCGTGACCCTCACCTGGCAGCCGCCCGATGCGATGCTGGACGGCTCGCCGCCCAGCGGGGAGATCCGCTACCGGGTGCTCCGCGGCGGCGGGACCGCCGGCCCCCTGGCCTCGATCACGCCCCAGCCGGTGAGCGGCACGACCTTCACCGATCGCGGCGTCGACAACGACGTGGACTATCGCTACGCGGTGCGCGCGGTCCGGGTGGAGCCGGCGGTGACCGCGGCGGGCGAGACGACCGCGACGGTCGCGACGGCGCCCACGCGCACCACGCCACCCGCCGCGCCCACCGGCCTGGTCGCGGTGCCGTCGAGCGGGGCGGTGCGGCTGGCGTGGAACCCGAGCCCGGAGGCGGACGTGGCGGCCTACGCGGTGTACCGCGCGGGCGAGTCGGGCGAGCTCATCCGCATCGCGACCGCGCTCCCGCCGGGTACCGTCTACACCGACCGGGACATCCGCCCGGGGGCCACCTACCGGTACGCGGTCACCGCGATCGACCGCGCGCGGAAGCCCAACGAGAGCGCGCGGTCCAACGTGGTCTCGGTGCGCGTCGAGTAGCTAGACCTCGTTCTGCCAGATCTGCTCCGGCACCTGCCGGCGACGCAGGAGGGTGAGCGCGCCGGCGTCGAGCATGACCTCGGGGGCCTGCGGGTAGGAGTTGTAGTTGATCGTCGCCATCCCGGCGCAGTAGGCGCCGGCCCCTCCCACCACCACCAGGTCGCCGATCTGCGGCCGCGGCACCCACCGCGGGGCGAGCGCCTCCGGATCGCCGGGAGCCGGGGTCAGGATGTCACCCGACTCGCAGCACGGTCCCACGAAGACCACCGCGGCCTGCTCGCGCCCGCGCGCGAGCACGTCGATCGGATGCTGCGCGCCGTAGAGCGACGGCCGCGTGATCTCGGGCATGCCCGCGTCGAGCTTGGCGAAGACGTAGCCCTCGGCGCCGGTGTCGACCACGTCGACGCACGAGGCCACGATGACGCCCGCGTTGGCGACCAGGAACGTGCCGGGCTCGATCTCGAGGTGCAGCGCGCGGCCGTCGCGGGCGTGGAAGTCCTCGATCTCGCGCCGTACGTGCGCGCCGACGTCGGCCAGGTCCACCGAGGGCTCCTCCGGCATCCGGCCGACCTTGAAACCGCCGCCCAGGTTGACGGTCGCCACCTCGGGCAGCGCCCCCACCAGGTCGAGCGTCATCCGCGCGCAGCGCTTCCACACCTCGGGATCGGTGCCGGAGCCCACGTGCGAGTGCAGGCGCCGGATGCGTAGCCCGTGGCGCTTGCCGATCGCGACCACCTCGCCCATCGCCTCGTGCCAGATCCCGAAGCTCGAGGCCGGGCCGCCGGTGTTGGTCCGCTTGGTGGAGCCGGTGCCGAGGCCGGGATTCACCCGCACCGAGACCTCGCCCCCGGGCGCGGCCCGCCCGAACTCCTCGAGCTGGTGGAGCGAGCAGGCGTTGAAGAGGACCCCGCGCGCCACGTGCTCCCGCAGGGTGCGCGACGGCATCTGCGAGGTGAGCTGGATGCGCCCGGGCGGGAACCCGGCGCGCAGCGCGCGCTCCACCTCGTAGTCGCTGGAGGCGTCCACGTGCAGGCCGAGGTCGCGGAAGAGGGTGAGGACCCCGCGGCTCGGGTTGGCCTTCATCGCGTAACGCAGCGTCAGGCCGTAGGGCGCGGGGAACGCGAGCGCGGCCCGCGCGGCCGCCTCGAGCGCGGCGCGATCGTAGACGTAGCACGGCGTGCCGAAGCGGCGACGCACCTCGGCCGCGATGTCGGCGCCGACGTGGGCCCGGCGAGCGGACAGGTCGGGGCGATCCATTCGCAGGAGTCTACCGCAACGCGCCTGCCGCTTGAAGTGCTTCCTGCTGTGGTGTTAGAGTCAGGAGACTCTTCGTCCCACATCGGCCCACATGCGGGATGAGCAACGGAGGGACTCAACCATGCGCCCGACTTTCCAAGGCTCGATCGTCGCTCTCGTGACGCCGTTCCGCGCCGGCAAGGTGGACGAGGCCAAGCTGCGCGAGCTGGTCGAGTGGCACGTCGCCAGCGGCACCGACGGCATCGTCCCCTGCGGCACCACCGGCGAGTCTCCTACCCTCAGTCACGACGAGCACAAGCGCGTGGTCGAGATCGTCGTCGAGACCGCGCGCGGGCGCGTGGCGGTCATCGCGGGCACCGGCTCCAACTCCACGTCGGAGGCCATCGACCTCACGAGCCACGCCAAGCAGGCGGGCGCCACCGGCGCCCTCGTGGTGAACCCGTACTACAACAAGCCCACCCAGGAGGGCCTCTACCGTCACTTCCGCGCCATCGCGGACGCGGTGGACATCCCGATCCTGGTCTACAACATCGCGGGGCGCACCGCGGTGAACGTGGAGACCGACACCCTGGCCCGCCTGGCCCGCGACTGCGGCAACATCGTGGGGGTCAAGGAGGCCTCGGGCTCGCTCGACCAGATGACCCAGGTGATCCTGGCCTGCGGCCCCGACTTCTCGGTGCTCTCCGGCGACGACAATATCACGCTGCCGCTCATGTCGGTGGGCGGGCGCGGCGTCATCTCGGTCATCGCCAACCTCGTGCCGCGCGAGACCGCGGAGATGACCCACGCCGCGCTCGCGGGCGACTGGAAGCAGGCGCGTGAGCTGCACCTCAAGCTCTTCCCGCTCTCGCGGGCGATGTTCCTCGAGACCAATCCGATCCCGGTCAAGGAGGCCCTGGCCATGATGGGCAAGCTGGCGGAGGCCGAGTTCCGGCTCCCCATGTGCCGCCTGTCCGAGGCCCACCGGCCTCGCCTCAAGGCGGTCCTGGCCTCGCTCGGCCTCGTCAAGGGCTGATCCTCATTCTTTATGGCGGATGTGGTCGTCGCCGGCGCGGCCGGCCGGATGGGAAGCCGTCTCGTGGCGCTGCTCCAGCAGGAAACGGAGCTGCGCTTGGTCGCCGCGCTCGAGGCCCCCGGGCACCCCGCGCTCGGTCGTGACGCGGGCGAGTCGGCCGGCGTCGGCCGGCTCGGCATCCCGATCGCGGCGGACGTGGAGGCGGCCCTCGGCCGGGACCGCATCCTCATCGAGTTCTCGGTGCCCGAGGCGAGCCTCGCCCACGCGCGCCTGGTGGGACGTCACGGCGGCCGCGCGGTCATCGGCACCACCGGGTTCACCGCCGCCCAGCGCGAGGAGCTCGCCGCCATCGCCCGCGGCGCGCCGCTGCTCGTCTCCCCCAACATGAGCGTGGCGGTCAACGTCGCCTTCAAGGTCCTGGCCGACATGGCCCGGATGCTCGGCGACGACTACGACGTGGAGATCGTCGAGACCCACCACCGGTTCAAGAAGGACGCGCCGAGCGGCACCGCGCTGCGGATGGCCGAGGTGGTGGCCCAGGCCCTCGGGCGCGATCTCGCGACGACCGCGGTCTACGACCGGCACGACCGGCTGGCCGAGCGGACCCGCAAGGAGATCGGCATGGCCGCCCTGCGCTCGGGCGACGTGGTGGGCGAGCACACCGTGTCCTTCGCCTCCCTCGGCGAGCGGCTCGAGCTGACCCACCGCGCCCACAGCCGGGACAACTTCGCGCGCGGCGCGCTCCGCGGGGCCCGCTTCATCGCGACCGCGCGGCCCGGCCTCTACTCCATGCAGGACGTGCTCGGGCTGGCATGAGGATCGTCCGCTTCCGGGCCGGCGGCAAGACGCGCTACGGGGTGCTCGACGGCACCCACATCGTGGAGTACGCGGGGACGCCCTACGGGACGTTCAAGAAGGCCCGGAAGAAGTACCTGCTGAGCCAGGCGGTCCTGCTCGCCCCGGTGGTGCCCTCCAAGATCGTGGCGGTGGGCCTCAACTACCGCGATCACGCCGACGAGATGAACGTGCAGGTGCCGACCGAGCCGCCCATCTTCTTCAAGCCGCTCTCGTCGCTGTGCGGGCCCGACGACCCGATCGTCTACCCGCCCCAGTCGCGGCGGGTGGACTACGAGGGGGAGCTCGCGGTGGTGATGAAGAAGCGGTGCCACCTGGTGACCGCGGAGCGGGCGCGCGAGTTCGTGCTCGGCTACACCTGCCTCAACGACGTCACCGCGCGCGACCTGCACACCCGTGACGGCCAGCCCAGCCGGGCCAAGGCCTTCGACAGCTTCTGCCCGGTGGGGCCGTGCATCGCCACCGACATCGATCCCAACGGCGTCGACCTCGAGACCTTCGTCAACGGCGAGCGCCGCCAGGCTTCCAACACCAAGTACCTCATCTGCCCGGTCGAGGATCTCGTCGCGCGCATCTCCGCGGTGATGACCCTGCTCCCGGGCGACGTCATCGCCACCGGCACCCCCGGGGGCACCGGCCCGCTGCGGCCCGGGGACAAGGTCGAGGTGCGCATCGAGTCCATCGGCAGCCTGAAGAATCCCGTCATCAAGATCTAGGAGACCCACGCGTGAGCCCATCGCCTTCGCCGATCCCCCTGGCCGACCGGCTGGCCAAGCTGCCCCCGTACCTGTTCGCGGAGATCGACAAGAACAAGCGCGAGGCCCGCAGCCGCGGCGTCGATCTCATCGACATGGGCATCGGGGACCCGGACCTGCCCACCCCGCCGCACATCATCGAGGCGCTCAAGCGCGGGGCCGAGACGCCGGCGAACCACCGCTACCCGGACTACGAGGGCCTGCTGAGCTTCCGGACCGCGGTCGCGAACTGGTACCGGGGCCGCTTCGGGGTCACCCTGAGCCCCGAGACCGAGGTGCTCACGCTCATCGGGTCGAAGGAAGGCACCGCGCACATGCCGCTCGCCTTCGTGAACCCGGGCGACGTGGTCCTGGTGCCGGACCCGGGCTATCCGGTCTACGCGGCGGGCACCTGGTTCGCGGGAGGCGACGTGCACTTCATGCCGCTCCATCGCGCCAACGGGTTCCTGCCGGATCTCGACGCGATCCCGGCCGACGTGGCCCGCCGGGCCAAGCTCATGTACCTGAACTACCCGAACAATCCCACCGCGGCGGTCGCGTCCCGGGAGTTCTTCGCGCGCGTGGTCGAGTTCGCGCGACGCCACCGGCTGGTCGTCTGCCACGACGCGATGTACTCGGAGCTGCGCTTCGACGACTATCGCCCGCCCTC
The DNA here is from genome assembly GCA_041497895.1 of Methylomirabilia bacterium. Taxonomy (GTDB): domain Bacteria; phylum Methylomirabilota; class Methylomirabilia; order Rokubacteriales; family CSP1-6; genus CAMLFJ01. The sequence continues at coordinate 16,603 of JBGQHJ010000011.1, read as the reverse complement.
CTTCCTGGAGACGCCGGGGGCCATGGAAGTGGGAGTCGAGTTCCACTCGCTCTCCAAGACCTACTCCATGACCGGCTGGCGCCTCGGCTTCTGCTGCGGCAACGCGGGCGCGCTGGCCGGGCTGGGGAAGATCAAGACCAACGTGGATTCGGGGGTGTTCCAGGCGGTGCAGGAGGCGGGCATCGCCGCGCTGACCGGGCCCCAGGACCTGTCCGAGCAGTACCGCCGCACCTACCAGGAGCGACGCGACGTGGTGGTGGCCGGGCTCAAGCGCCTGGGCTGGGAGGTCGACGTCCCGAGGGCTGCGTTCTTCGTCTGGGCTCCGGTGCCGGGCGGGCTCGACTCCCGGGCCTTCGCGGCGCGCATGCTGAACGAGGTGGGTTGCGTGATCACGCCCGGTGTCGGCTTCGGTCCCTCCGGCGAGGGCTTCTACCGGATCGCGCTCACGATCGACGCCAAGCGCCTGCATGAGGCCATGGACCGCCTCCGGGGGCTCAAGCTCTGACCTCTGATAAGATCTTCCTCGAAGACGTCCGCTTCTACGGCCATCACGGCGTCACCCGGGCGCAGCAGACGGTGGGCGCCTGGTTCGCGGTCGACGCGGAGCTGATGCTGGACCTGGCTCCCGCCGCCGCGTCGGACGATCTCCGGGCCACGCTGGACTACGGAGTGATCGCAGCGCGCATCGTGGAGGTCTCGACGAAGGAGCGCGTGAACCTGCTGGAGCGGCTGGCCGGGCGCCTCGCCCAGATGCTGCTCGCGGAGTTCGCCTGCGACGAGGTGCGGGTGCGGGTGCGCAAGCTGACCCCGCCGATGGAAGGGCTGCAGGGCATTCCCGGCGTGGAGCTGACCCGCCGGCGACGGTAGAGACCATGGCGCGCGTCTTCCTCTCTGTGGGGTCGAACCTGGGTGATCGGCTGGAGTGCCTCCGCCGGGCGGTCGGCCAGCTCCGCGCCATGAGCGACCTGCGGTTCCTCGACGCCTCGCCGCTCTACCGCACCGAGCCCTGGGAGAGCGCGCCCGGCCGGACGGCCGACGACTCCGGCTGGTTCTTCAACTGCGCGGTCGCCATCGAGACCGACCTGCCGCCCGTGGCCCTGCTGGCCCGCCTGCAGGAGGTGGAGCACGCCCTGGGACGGGTACGCAACGCGGGGACCCCCGAGGCCCAGCGCTACGAGCCCCGCCCGCTCGACATCGACATCCTGCTCTACGACAACCGGGTCATCAGCGGGCCCGAGCACCTGCACATCCCGCACCTGCTCATGCACGAGCGCCGGTTCGTGCTGCGCCCCCTGGCCGACCTGGCCCCCGACCTGGAGCATCCGGTGCTCTACCAGACCATCCGCGAGCTGCTGGAGGTCCTGGAGGACGAGCACGCGGTGCTGATGTCGGAGCTGCCGCGCCGCTGGTTCGAAGACTAGCGTCAAGTGGCTGACGACGAGTTCCGGCAGCAGGCCCTCCAGCACCTGGACGCCCTGCACAACCTGGCCGTCTACCTGACCCGGAACGGCTCCGAGGCCGAGGACCTGGTCCAGGAGACCTACGTCCGGGCCATGCGGTTCTCCCACCGATTCCAGCCGGGAACCCACCTGCGCGCCTGGTTGTTCCAAATATTGAGAAACACGTTCTTGACGTTTTACCGCCTCCGGGAGCGGGAATCGGCCATCTCGGAGGACGGGGTCCCGGAAAGCGAGGCGCCCATGTTTCACGATGCGCCGAACCGGGACACGGAGAGCGCCGGGGCCCACATGGATCTGGACCGGGCTCTCAGCAGGCTCCCCGAGGAGTTCAAGACGCCGCTCCTGCTGGCCGAGGTCGAGGGGCTGGCGCTGGAGGACGTGGCGCGCATCATGGATTGCCCCGTCGGCACCGTGAAGTCCCGCATCTTCCGCGCGAAGGAGCGGCTGCGCGGGTTCCTGAAGGACTACCAGTAGACGAGAGAGATGACCACCGAGCGGACGGAAGGGCAGGAGGACGACGGCGGGGTCGGCCGGCTGCTGCGCGAGCGGCTGACGCGCCACCCGGCGCCGGCCATGCTGCGCGCGGCGGTCCGGGAGGCGCTCGAGCCCCGGGCGGCGCGCCAGCCCTGGTGGCTGCTGTGGGGCGCGCCGGCCGCGACCGCGGTGGCCACCGCCCTCGTCATGCTCCTCTGGATCGCCCCGAGCCTGCCTACGGCGCCCGCGGCCGACTCGGCCCAGCTGGTCGTGCGCGCGGTGCTCGCCGAGCACGCCCGCAACATCTTCTGGGGCGAGTCGCGGAGCGACGTGGTGCCCGCCGCCCTGCCCCGGGCGATGGAGGAGAGCGGCGTGGCGCTCAACTGGGTCTTCACCGGCGACGAGGACATCCAGCTCATCAACGCCAAGCCGACCTATCTCGAGGGGCGCCGCGGGATCGAGCTCGCCTACCAGGACACGGAGGGCCACACCATCACCTACGTGATCGTGCCGGGCGGCACCGTGGCCCTGCCCGAGCGCGGGCGCGTGCAGATCGATCGCTGGAAGCCGGTGGTGCGGAAGGAGAACGGCTTCAGCCTGATCATGTGGCGCCAGCAGAGCCTTCTCTGTGTGATGGCCTCCGACCTCGTCTCCGACGAGGACCTGGGCCGCTTCAAGGAGTACTTCGTGAAGGTGCGGTCTTCGACCGAGCCGTACATGGTGTACTAGCCGCGCTCCAAAGGGCTGTCCGCGACTTGGGGGAGTGCGGGGGCCATTTCTGGGCCCCCGCATTGAATAGAGCTCGAAGATGTAGACGGTCGCCCGGCTAGGCCCCCGCGGTCGAGGAGCCTTTCGATTGACCGCCAACCGCCCACGGCAGCGCCATCACCACCCAGGCGACCATGACGACCTCGGAGTCGCCGAAGTTGTACTCGGAGAGGCCGCCGATCAGGAAGCCGGTGATCGCCGCGATGGCGCCCACGACCAGCGCCCGCTCCGCCACCGCCCCCGCGGGCAGCCGCCGCAGGCGTCGGATCGCGTCGCCGTAGAACGCGAGCCAGAGCCAGAGCCACGCGGCCAGCCCCAGCACGCCTCGCTCGACCAGGATCTGCAGCGGGGTGTCGTGCACGTGCCCGGTGCGCTTCTTCACCGCCTCTTCCCGCGCGTAGCGCACGTAGTCGCGCTTGACGCCGCCCGGGCCCACGCCCAGGATCGGGCGCTCCCGCCACATCGCGAGCCCGCTCTTCCACATGTAGATCCGCTCGCGCACGCCCGCCTCCTCCGGATCGGCCATGCTGAGGAACCGGTGGCGCAGCTCGTAGGGCGCCAGCAGCGCGCTCGCGGCCAGGACCACCAGGCCTCCCACCAGCACCCAGCGCCCGCGCCGCACGGTGGCCGACACCGTGAAAACGCCGCCCGCGAAGCCGATCCACGCGCCGCGGGTGTAGGTCACGATCAGCCCCCACAGCATCACGAGCCACGGGATCCCGAGCCGGCGCCGGGCCGCGCCGGGCGACAGCAGCCGCGGCAGCGTGGCCAGCAGCACGAGCGAGAGCACGCCGGCCAGGGTCATGTAGATGCTGAAGAAGCCGTGGGCGCGATCGCAGCGGTGATAGAGCCAGCGGGGCCGGATCGGCGGGGTGTCGGGCGGCGGGCACAGGCCGACCTGGAGGAGCCCCACCAGCGCGGCGACGGCGGCCGCGACGGTGAGCCCGAGCAGGAACCGCTCCGCGGTGGCGGGCTCGCGAAGGGCGTCCGCGGTGATGTAGAGGGCGGCGGCGAGGAGCAGCCCCTTGGCCGCCTCGACGCTCGCCAGGGGATGGCCCGAGAGCAGCGCGGAGAGCACGGTGACCGCGCTGAAGGCGAGCACCGGCGCGGCGAGCGGCCAGCGCGCGGCCGCGCGCACGGCCGGATCGCGCAGGCGCCACAGCCAGAGCAGGGTCAGCAGGGCGAGCGCGGACTCGGACAGCGTGATCGAGAGCCCGAGCCCGGCGACGAACGCGCCGAGGAGAACGCCGCGAACGCTCAATACGCGTTCCGGTCCACCAGCACGCGCACCATCGTCATCGCGATGATCTTGAGGTCGAGCCACACCGACCAGCGCTCGATGTACTCGATATCGTACTGGATGCGCTTCTCGAGCGAGGTGTTGCCGCGGAGCCCGTGCACCTGGGCCCACCCGGTGATGCCCGACTTGACCTTGTGGCGCAGCATGTAGCCGGGCACGGTCTGGCGGAACTGCTCCACGAAGACCGGCCGCTCCGGCCGCGGGCCCACCACGCTCATCTCCCCGCGCACCACGTTGATGAACTGGGGCAGCTCGTCGAGGCTGAAGCGGCGCAGGAAGCTCCCGAGCCCGGTGCGCCGCTCGTCGGCGGAATCGGCCCACTTGGGGCCGGTCTGCCGCTCGGCGTCGGCCTGCATGGTGCGGAACTTGAGCATGTGGAAGCGCCGGCCGTCGAGCCCCATCCGCTCCTGCCGGTAGAACACGGGCCCGGGCGACGAGAACCGCACCGCCACCGCCAGGGCCAGGAGCAGGGGCCAGAGCACGGCCAGGACCGCGAGCGAGAAGGCGAAGTCGAAGACGCGCTTGGCGAGCGAGCTCCAGCCGTAGAGCGGCGACTCGCGCAGGTGGATGAACGGCATGCCCTCGAACTGCTCGACGCCGCCGTGGAGCGACGCGAAGCGGAGGAGATCCGGCACCACGTGGATCGTCACCGGCTCGTCGCCCACCGCGTCGAGAAGTCCCACCAGGCGACCGTAGTCCTCGTGGGCGAGGGCGAGCACCACGTGGTCCACCGTATGCGCGTCGAGGACCGCGCGCAGGTCCGAGTAGCCGCCGAGCCAGCGCGCCCCGCCCGCCGCGTCCTTGTCGTCGCTCACCACCCCGAGCACCTGGATCCCCACGTCGGGCCGCCCCTGCATGCGCCGCACCACGGTGCCGGCCAGCTCCCCGCCGCCCACCACGACCGCGTAGCGCAAGTTGTAACCGCGGCGGCGCGCGAAGCGGAGCCCCTCCCGGAACGCAGCGCGCGAGAACCACACCACCCCGATCGACAGCAGCCAGAAGTAGACGATGACCACGCGGGAGTAGTCGTAGCCGCGGAAGAAGAACGTCATCACCGCGACCAGGACGAGCGCGCCCATGGTCGAGGCCTTGGCCACGTCGGCGGCCTCGGACAGGTGCGAGCCGATACGCCGCGGGCGGTAGAGGCCGAAGGCCCGGAAGGCCACGCCCCACACCACCAGGATGGGCAGCAGCATCAGCAGGTAGTCGGAGACGGGCGGCAGCTCGTGGTACGGCAGCGGCGGACCCGCCACGTGGAAGCGCAGCCAGTAGGCGAGGAGCCAGCACGCCGCGACCAGCACCAGGTCGCCGACCAGCATGGCCTGCTCGAGCAGCCGCGAGTAGGCCTTCAGCACGCCGGACGCTCCGCGAGCCGCGCGGTCAGGTAGGCGTGGATCCGCTCCTTGAACAGCGGCCGATCGAAGGCCTCGGCCCGGCGGCGCAGGGCCTTCGGCTCGAACGCGGTCGCCCCGGACTCGAAGCGCCGGATCGCCTCCACCAGGTCCCCGACCGACTGCCGCTCGAAGAAGAGGCCGGTGGGGGCCTCCGTCCCGCCCGGCGGCACCACCGTCTCGCGCGCGCCCCCCTGCCCGAAGGCGATGACCGGCCGGCCCGAGGCCATCGCCTCGAGCGGCGTGATACCGAAGTCCTCGAGCGGCGGGAAGAGCAGCGCGCGGCAGCGCGCGAAGAGCTCGGCGGTCTGGGCGTCGTCGCGCCAGCCCAGCAGCTCCACGGTGGGCCCGGCCAGCGCCCGCAGCCGCCGCTCCTCGGGACCGGTCCCCACCACGACCAGGCGGCGGCCGAGCCGCGTGCAGGCTAGGACGGCCAGGTCCACGCGCTTGTACGGGGTCAGCGCCGAGACCACCAGGTAGAAGTCGCCCGGGGAGTCCTCGACCCGGAATCGCGAGACGTCGACCGGCGGGTAGATCACGTCGGCGTCGCGCCCGTAGGCGCGGCGGATGCGCTCGGCCACGAAGCGCGAGATGGCCACGAAGTGGTGAACCCCCGCCGCGGTGGCGCGGTCCCACCGGCGCAGCCACGCGGCCACCGGCGGCATCAGGACCCGCGCGGCCAGGCCGGCGCGCGGACCGAAGTAGTCGTCGTAGAGATCCCACACGTAGCGCATCGGGGTGAAGCAGTAGCACACGTGGCGGGCGCCCGCGGGCGTGCGCACGCTCTTGGCGACCGCGTGGCTCGAGGAGAGCACCAGATCGTAGCCCCGCAGGTCGAAGGCCCGGATCGCGGCGGGGAAGAGCGGCAGGTAGTGCCGGTAGCGCCGCTCGGCCTGGGGGAGCCGCTGGATCATCGAGGTCACGATGCGCCGGCGCTCGATGACCGGCGCCACCGAGCCCGGCACGTGTAGCAGGGTGTAGAGATCGGCGGACGGGAACAGCTCGCAGAAGACCTCGAGGCAGCGCTCCCCGCCGCGCATGCCGGTGAGCCAGTCGTGGACGAGGGCGACCCGGGCGCGCTCTAGCTCCGGCACGACAGTGCAGCCCCGGCCATGCGACTCAACCTCCGTCAGCGCGACGACGACCAGGTCCGCTGCCGCCAGTACCCCAGCAGGTCCTTCAGGGTGCGCTCGAAGGGGATCTCCACCTTCCAGCCGGTCGCCTTCTCGATCTTGGACGGATCGCCCTCCAGCACCATGACGTCCGAGGGCCGCAAGCGCGCCGGATCCGTCTGCACGCTGATCCCCTTCACCTGGGACTGCTCGAGCAGGAAGTCGAGCACGCGCTGGATGGCCCACGACTTCCCGGAGCAGAGGTTGTACACCTCGCCCGGCTCACCGCGCTCCACCAGGGCCCAGTAGCCGCGCACGATGTCGCGCACGTCGGAGTAGTCGCGGCGGGGCGTGAGATCGCCCACGTAGATCACCGGATCGCGCTGGCCCGCCTCGATCTCGGCCACCTGCCGGGCGAAGTTCGAGGTGACGAAGACGTCGCCGCGCCGCGGGCCCTCGTGGTTGAACGCCCGGCTCCGCACGATGGGCAGCCCGTAGCTCTTCCAGTACTGGTAGCCCATCAGGTCCTGCGCGACCTTGCTCACCGCGTACGGGCTGAGCGGCCGGAGCGGATTCGTCTCCTTGATCGGCAGCTCGTCCTCGGCCACCAGCCCGTACTCCTCGCTGCTGCCCACCACCAGGAAGCGCGGCGACATCTTGAGCCCCCGCAGGCCCTCGAGCAGGTTCACCTGCGAGAGGATGTTGGTGGTGAGGGTCTCGGCCGGCGTCTTCCAGGAGGCCCCCACGAAGCTCTGGGCCGCCAGATGGATCACGTGGGTCGGATTCGAGATCTCGAGCAGGTTCCGCACCGAGGAGAGGTCGCGGAGGTCGGACTCGATCAGCGTGACCTTCGCCCGCAGGTGGTCGATGTTGTCGGTCTTGCTGCGCCACCGGATCGAGCCGAAGACCTCCGAGCTCAGCGAGAGGGCGAGCTCGGCCATGTAGCTGCCGACGAACCCGCTGATGCCGGTGATCAGGAGTCGCATTGCCGAAGATTATACGCCACGCCTCGCCGCGGCCCGGTAGAGATCGGCGATCTCCGCGATCATCCGGGCGCGGTCGAAGCGCTCTGCGACCCGCTCGTACGCGGCCCGGCCCATCGCGGCGCGGCGCGGCCCGTCGGCCAGGAGCCCGGCGGCCGCCGCGGCCAGCCGCTCGGGGTCGTCCGCCGGCACGAGCTGCCCGGTGACGCCGTCCTCCACCGCGTCGGTGTGCCCGGGCACCCGCGTGGCCAGCACCGGAATCCCGCACGCCATCGCCTCCAGCACCGCCAGCGGCAGTCCTTCCCGGCGGGAGGCGGTCACGTAGAGATCCACGAGCGGCAGCAGGCGCGCCGCGTCCGGGACCGCGCCCGCGAACACGACGCGGCCGCCCGGATCGACCTCGCGCGCCAGCGCGTGGAGGCGCTCGCGCTCCGGTCCGTCGCCCACGATCAGGAGCTGCGCCGCGGGTACCCGCGCGGCCAGGCGCGGCACCGCGCGCAGCAGCACGTCGAGCCCCTTGACCGGGTCGAAGCGCGCCACCGTCGCGAGCACGAACGCGTCGGCCCGGAGCCCGAGCGCCGCGCGCGTCAGCGGCGCGCGGGCCGCGAGCGCCCGCACCGCCGCCGCGTCCACCCCGTTGACGATGACGTGGCTCCGCCCGGGCGGGGCCAGGCCGAGTGCGCGCGCCTCCGCGGCCTGGCTCGCCGACACGTGGATCACCGCGTAGCTTTGCCGCGCGAGCGCGCGCTCGAGCATCAGGTACAGGCGCGAGTAGCCCGCGTGGTGGATACCGTGGAAGGTGTGGATCGCGGCGGCCCCGGTGAGCCGGGCCGCGAGGCGCCCGTAGAGCCCGGCCCCCTTGCCGTGCGAGTGGATGACCTGCGCCCGCCCGGCCCGCGCCAGGCGCACCGTCTCCCGCAGCGCTCCGAGCGAGAGGCGATCCGCGGCGAGCGGCGCGAACGCGGCCCCGGCCGCGGTGAAGGCGCCGACGAGGGCGCCGCCCGCCGGGCCCGCCACCGTGAATTGAAACTCGGGTCCGGCGAGCGCCGACACCACGTCGCGCACGTGCACGGGCCCGCCCCCCAGGTCGGTCGAGACCAGCAGCTCGAGGACGCGCACCGGCTCGCCCACGTCAGCCGCCCCCCGCCCGCCGCAGCATCGCGCGCATCGGGCCCGGCACCGCCAGGGCCAGCAGAGGCCGCAGCGCCCAGACCGCGCTCCAGGGCGGATAGGCGCCCCGCCGCACCGCGCGCCAGCGCGCGCGGGCCTCCGCGCGCAGCCGGTCGCCCTCGCGCGCCGCGGTCACTCGCCCTGCGACGAGGCGACGGGTCACCAGCGCCTCGGGCAGGTTGGCCATCCGCGTGAGCGAGGCGAGCCGCAGCCAGAGGTCGTAGTCCTGCGCGACCGGGAAGTCCGGATCGTACCCGCCGGCCTGCGTGATCAGCGCCCGGCGCGCCACGATCGAGGAGTGGACGAACGGGTTGCGGCGGATGAGCGCGCGGCGGAGCGTCGCGTCGTCCTCGGGCGGCCGGATCTCGCCCACCTCGCGGCCGGCCTCGTCCACCACGCGCGCCGCGCTCCCGAGCAGGCCGACCTCGGGATGGGCGGCCAGGAACGCGTGCTGCCGCTCGAGCCGATCGGGACGCGCCACGTCGTCGGCGTCGAGCCGGGCCACCAGCGCGCCGCGCGCGCGCGCGAGCGCCCGTCCGAGCGCGCGGGTGAGACCGGCCGCGGCCTGTCGCTCCACGATGAGCCGGGGGTCGCCCACCCGCGCCAGCAGCATCGGGGTGTCGTCGGTCGAGCCGTCGTCCACGACGATCAGCTCGAGGTCGCCGAGCGTCTGGCCGAGAATGCTCTCGATCGCGCCGGCGACCCACGGGGCGCCGTCGCGCACGCCCATGAGCACGGACACCGCGGGCGCGGCCGCGAGCGGCGGGGTCATCGCTTGCGCAGGAGCAGGTTGAGATAGGGCAGGCAGAGCGAGGGCGGACGCCGCAGCGTCCGGAGCGCGGCCACCGCGGCGGCGAAGAGCGGGAGCAGGGCGCGCCGCACGCGGGAGCGCGCGGTGGCGCGGAAGAAGCCCCAGCCGTAGCCCGCCTCCTCGGTCACGTCCACGAGCCCGCCCGGGCCCCCCGCGGGCAGGCAATCGGCGAAGGTGGCGTTGCGCCAGCCGGTGCCGTCGGCCACGAAGGTCTCGAACGGCACGCGCCCGAACTTCCGTGGCCGGGCCAGGCGCGCGTAGGCGTGGGCCAGGCGCGGCGGCAGCCACTGCACGAGCGGCAGGCCGATCGAGTGGGTCTCGAGCGGGAACAGCCGGTTCGGCGTGTCGAGGAGCGCGATGTGACCGCCCGGCGCGAGCAGGCGATAGTACTCGTCGACCTGGGCGCGGCGGTTGCGCGCCGGCAGGTGCTCCACCACGCCGACCACGAGGACGAGATCGAAGCGCGCGTCGGGCCACGGCAGCCGCCGCGTCTCGTCGTTGCCGAGGAGCAGCACCTCCTTCACCTTGCCGAGTCCCTGCTCCTCCACCTTGGCGCGCACGATGTCCACGAACGCGGGGTCGGTGTCGAAGCAGTGGATCTCCGCCACCTCCGGCTGCTCGGCCAGGTACTCGGTCATGTGGCCGAAGGAGGAGCCGACCTCGAGCACCGCCAGGCCGTGCGCCCCCCGCGCCCGGAGGTAGCCGAACAGCGGATCGAGGAAGAGGCGGGCGCGCTGCTCCTTGAACGGAAAATAGAGCGGGGCCCGGCGCGCGCCCTTGCGCTCGATGAGCAGCCGGACCACGCGCGCGCTGTAGCGCGTCTCGTACCGCCGGCCGTCCACGGTGAGCACGCGCCGGTCTCCCAGGTCGTCCAGCTCGAACGCGGGCTCGCTCATCGCGGGCAGTATAGCAACGGGCCTAGCGGCGCACCGCCACCGCCAGCAGCATGTGGCCGAAGAGGCGCAGCGAGGGCTCGCAGTAGAGCAGCGCCCGGGCCGCGCGCCCGAGCCGCGAGCGGGCGCCCGCGGGAACCTGAGCATCCGCCATGCTGATCGGCGCGGCCGGAGCGGAGCCCGGACCCGGCGGGCGGGCCCCGCCGCGCAGCCGGCGCAGGGCCTTGCGCAGCACCCGCGCCGGGTCGTAGGGATGAAAACCGGTGACCGTGAAGCCGTGCGTGGCGAGGCGCCGGCCCAGCTCGCGACGGGTGAACGCGTACTGGTAGAACTGCCCGCCCGCCGCGCGAGTGTGGCGCGCCTGCCGGCGCAGGTACGGCGTGGCGAGCCGCCGCACCCCGTTCCAGTACGGCACCGAGAGCAGCAGCGTCCCCCCGGACGGCACCACCCGCGCCGCCTCGCGAAGGATCGCGTCCGGGCCGTCCGGATCGTGCTCCACGACGCCGAGCGAGAGATAGGTTCCGATCCCGCCGGTGACGACCGCCAGGGCCCGCAGGTCCATGACCGCGAGGGGAGCCCCGAGGCCGGCCCCCGCGCGCAGCGCCTCCAGGCTCCAGTCGGCGCCCACCGCGGCGCGGCCGCGCTCGCGAAGCAGCAGCACGTACTGGCCGAGCCCGCAGCCGGCCTCGAGCAGCCGGCCCCCGGCGGGCAGGTGGCGCTCGATCAGCGCGGTGAGCGGTGACTCGCGCGCGATGCCGAGCAACTCCTCGACGGTGTGGCCGCCCCAGTGCTCGGTCCAGAACTCGGTGGTGGCCGAGCGCGAGTAGTACGCGAGCGGGATGGCTCAGCCTCCCCCGCCCGCGACCTGTCGCACCAGCGCGATCTCGCGCTCGACCAGCGCGCGCAGGTCGTAGCGGGCGACGATCTCGGCGCGCGCCGCTCGAGCCAGCTCCGGTCCGAGCCCACGCTCGTTGAGCACACGCTCGAGACAGTGCGACAACGCCTTTGCATCGTGCGGGTCGAATAGGAGTCCGGTGCGCCCATCCGTGACAAGCGAGCGATTGCCCGCGCAATCGGATGCGACACAGGGAATCCCGCAGGCCATCGCCTCCAGCAGCACCTTGGGATGGCCCTCGGTGAAGGACGCGAGGACGAAGACGTCGGCAGAACCGTACACCTCGGGCAGGCTCCGCTGATCCACGACGCCCCGGAAGTCGACGATGACCCCCGCCCGCTTCGCTTCCTCCGCGAGCTCGTCTTTCTGGGGACCGGACCCGACGATGAACACTTCCGTACCGAGCGACTTGTTCGCCGCGATCACCCGGCTCAGATTCTTCTCGTGCGACAGTCGCCCGACGTACAGGACGCGGGGGCGCCCTCCGGACCGCACGCCGGTTGCCGGTCGAAATAGCGACGTGTCCACCCCGTTCGGGATCAGCTCCACCCGGCGCGCCAGACGCTTCGCCCGCGCGGCCAGCTCGGGCGTGGTCGCGATCACCGCGGCGGCGTGCTTGAGTCCCAGCCGCTCGACCAGGCTCTTGAGCACGCGCTTGGGCCCGGGTTCGGAGAGCGCCGCGTACCAGAAGCCGTAGGTGGTCACGAACGGGACGCCGAAGCGCCGGCGCGCGATCAGGGCCGGGATGACGCCGGTGATCTGGAACACGCGCAGCGCGGCGCACCCGCGCATCTCGGCCGCGTGGGCGAACGGGATCTGCACCGCGCGCCGGCCGCGAGCCACCGGCCCGGGCGGCGCGTGCACCCGCACCCCTGCGAGCAGCGCGGCCTCGTCGGTGAACTCGGCGAGCGTCTCCGGCAGGTAGCTGAAGTAGTCGAGGCCGTCGAACGCGCGCAGGTACGGGCGGAAGTAGCCGTCGATCAGCCGCGACTGCTGACCGGTCTGGGCCAGCGCCCGGATGCCGCCGCCCAGGGCCGGGAGCAGGCCCACCCGCATCAGCGGCGCTTCCTCGCCACGACGCGGAAGCCGGTGCTCTCCTCCGGCCGCCGCAGGGCCGCGTCCCGCTTCCAGCGGCTCAGGCGATCGTAGAGCCCGAGCGAGACGCCGCCCACCGCGTCGATGACCCCGGCCCACGGCGTGTCGAACACCACCGGCATCACTGCGCCCTCCGGCTCGAAGCCGGCCTGGGTGAGCTCGTCGAGGAACTCCTCGCGCGTGTACTCGATCTTGTGGTCGGGGTCGGAGTAGGCGAAGAGCCCCGCCGCGCGCAGGGTCCGGCGCCACGAGTTCTCCCGGTTCGGGCCCGAGACGAGGAGCCGCCCGTCGTCCTTCAGCACCCGGTGGATCTCGCGCAGCACCGCCACCCGCGGGTGGAGGTGCTCGATGACGTCGAGGAAGAGCGCCTTCTCGAAGATCCGGTCCGGGAACGGGAAGGGCCGCGTGATGTCCCACGCCAGCACCCGCGCCCGCTCGAGCCGCTGCTCCCGGATCGTCCGCCCCGCGATGGCGAGCTGGGGCAGGTCGTAGTCGAAGCCCACGATCGAGCGGCACGCGGTGGCCGCGCGGACCAGGTGCGCGCCGTTGCTGCAGCCCACGTCGAGCACGAAGTCGCCCCGCTCGAGGTACGGCAGGTACCAGTCGTGCCAGGGCTGCTCGACCAGGTGCTTGGGGTGGATCGCGTACGGCCGCTTCCCGGTGAGCTTCACCAGGCGCACGCCCACCGACTTGCCGCGGCGGTTCACCAGGTCCACCCCGCGCACGAGCAGGCGCTGGAGCCCGTTCATCGTGCCCGTCCCCCCGCTCCGCGCCGGCGCCACGCCTCGAGCGTCTCCTCGTAGACGCGCCGGGTGCCGCCCACGCAGCGCTCCCAGCGGAAGAGGCGCTCCACCCGCTCGCGGTTGGCGTGGCCGAACTTCTCGCCGAGCGCGCGATCGCCGAGCAGCAGCGTCAGCTTCTCCGCGAACGGCTCGGGGCCGGTGGGCTCGCAGACGAAGCCGCCCTCGCCGTCGACGACCAGCTCCGGGATCGATCCGCGGTTCGAGGCGACGACCGGGAGCCCGGTGGACATCGCCTCCGCCACCACGAGGCCGAAGCCCTCCATCGCCGACGGGAACAGGAACACGTCGCCCAGGTTGAAGTGATCCGCCTTCTCGGCCTCGGCCACGTAGCCGGTGAAGACCACCCGACCGTCGAGGCCGAGGCGGCTCACCTGCGCGCGCAGCTCCCCCAGGAGCGGGCCGCCGCCCGCGATCAGCAACGTGGTGTCGGCATGCCGGGGCGCGAGCGCGCGCCAGGCCTCGACGAGCAGCCCGAGGTTCTTCCGGGGCTTGAGCCCGCCGAAGTAGAGGGCCACGCGGCGCCCGGCGAGGCGGTAGCGGGCCACCAGATCCTCCCGCCGCGGCCGGGGCGCGAACCGCGCGTCGACCCCGTAGTACACGACCGAGACGTGGTCGACGCGCGCGCCCAGCTCCTCCTGGAGCTGCCGGCGGCCGAACTCGCTGCCCACCACCACCCGGTCGGAGGCGTCCACCACCCTCTTCTCGATCAGGCGGTTCAGCGGGTCCGGATCGAGGTGGTGATGGTGCGACACGATCGGGACGTCCAGGCGGTAGCGCCGGCGCGCCCAGAGCGCGGACGGGCCGATGTAGCGCAGGGAGTGGACGCGGAGGAGGTCGAAGCCCACCGCGGCGTGCACGCGGCGGATGGCCGCCGGCACCACGAGCGGGGCCACGTACCATCGCAGGCCGCGCCCGATCGCGAAGCGGTGGATTCTCCAGTTGGGCACGCCCACCGGGTGCGGCTTACCCCGGGCCAGGATGATCTCGAGCTGGACTCCGGCGCGCCCGAGCCGCTCCAGGAGCTCGCGCTCGTAGGTCTCGCCGCCCGAGGTGGTCTCGGGCGCGATCCCGCAGTGCGGCGTGCAGATCCTCACGCGCGCCTCACGAGGCGGGCGGCCGCTCGGCCACGATCAGGTAGCCTCCCACGAAGGCGGCGAATTCCGACCGCCGCAGGCGCTCGGAAGCGTCGAGCCGCGTGAGCAGGTCGAGGAGTGGGAAGAACCCGTAGCCGGCCCAGCGCAGCGGGCGCGGAGCCCGCAGCACCAGGAAGCGGAGCAGGCCGGCCAGGTGCGTGAAGTAGCCGCCCTGCTCGGCGATGGTGACCGGCTTGAGATCGGCGGCGGCGAGGAGCCGCTCCCACATGCTGCGCGTGTAGCGCGAGTAGTCCCCGGGATCGCCGTGCAGCCGCTCGAGGAACGGCGCGGTGATCACGAGGTGGCCGCCGGGCCGCAGCACGCGCCGGCACTCCCCGAGCGCCCGGGCCACGTCCGGCACGTGCTCGAGCAGCTCGGTGGCCTTGATCGCGTCGAAGGCCGCGTCGCGGAATGGCAGCGCCTGCACGTCGGCTCCCACGTCGGGGCGGAAGGCGCGCTCGATGTCGGCCACCACCCAGCGCGCGCCTGCCGGTCGCCGGAAGGCCCCGCGCTGCCGGGCCCCGCCCACGTCGAGCACGCGGCCGATGAAGTGCGCGGTCGCGGCGGCGAGATCCGCGTCGACCCGCTTGCGCCGGTAGGACACGCCCAGGTAATAGGCGAACCCGTCCTTCACGCGGCGCATGCCTTCCGATAGACATCGAGCAACTGATCCACCAGCTTCCCCTCGTCGAAGAACTGAGTAGCCCTACGTCGAGCCGCTTCTCCCATCCGTTCGCGCTTTGAGGCATCGAGGAGCAGTTCAACGATCGCTTTCGCGAGCGCGTCCGAATTCCTCTTGGGCACCAGTAATCCTGTCACCCCATCCTCGACGGCCTCTGGCGTACCTCCGACTCTCGTCGCCACCACCGGCCGGCCCATGCGCATGGCCTCAAGGAGAACGCGGCTGAAGGGTTCCTCCCAAACCGACGGCACCACCACCACCGCCGCCGTGGCATAGAGAGCAAACAGGTCGGCCTGCTCGATCTGGCCAAGGCGATAGATGTCAGCGGCGGTCGGTATCAGCATGTCGCCCTTCCCGGCGAGCGCAAAACGCACCTCAGGAACGAGACTCCGAATGCTAGGGAGAGAGTCCAGAAATACGTGGGTCCCTTTGCCGATCGACAGCTTTCCCGCATATAGCACAAGCGGTCCAGATCCGATTCCGAGACGTCTCCGGACATTGTCCGCTTCGGATGCCGAGGGCACGTCCACCTGAGGGGGCAAGTTATGCACGACTTCCTGCTGATGTGGCAGCCGGTGGTGGCCGAACACACCTAGCGCAGCACGGCTCACTCCGATCGCTCCATTCACTCGACTCAGAGCGAACTGCAACATCTTCTGATCGAAGAAAGAAAGGGTGGCAGCAATCCAAACCCGCGTACGTTGCCAACCGCTGATTCCAGGACGATAGTTCTTCAGATGATACGGAACACACTTCCCCTGATATTGACTCCAGGCAGGGCAGTTCAGCTCCCTCCAGTTTTCCTCGAATTGAGTGCAATGTGCGTAAGGGCACATCAAGCCCAAATCGCGGATCGTGACGAGGACTGGTCGCCTGAGGCTCGCACCCGCCAGCCAGGCGCCGAACAAAGCGGCCTTGCCCTGGGCATGGATGACCTGGGCCCCTGCGGCCCGGGCCACACGGCGTATTTGCCACGCAAAGTAGAGGTGGAACCCCACATTCCGATGCACGAGCCACCCCACGCTGCCCTCTTTCCGCTGCAGCTTCACCGGGAACGGAACGCGCACAATCGTGACCCCGTCGCGCTCCTCCCGCGGCGCCGCGCCGTAGTTGGGCGTGACCACCGTCACCCGGTGCCCGCGTCGGGCGAGCGCGGCCGCCCACGTGGCGGTACTCCACTCGGCGCCTCCGGGCGCGAACGGCGGGTAGTACTCGCAGGCGAACAGGATCGACGTCACGGCTTGCACGCCACCAGCTCGATGAACGGCGAGACGCCGGAAAGCCGGTAGTAGAGGCCGATCGGCACGCGGAGTGGGCCGAGCGACTCGCGGGGCGGCGCGTCGTCGAAGAATCGCAGGTCCCGCACGCCCACCCGCGCGAAGGCCCGCCGCAGGCCGGTCGGGGTGAGCCGCCGGAGCGTCGCGAGGTACGCGCTCGGGCGTCCGCGCAGGCGCAGGTAGAGCCGTCCCGCCGGCGCGGGCAGGAACGGCGCCCACAGGAGCTTGTAGTGGCCCTCGTACCACGACCACGCGTTCGGGGTGTGCACGTAGACGAGCCCGCCGGGCCGGGCCACCCGCACCATCTCCGCCACCGTCGCCTCGACCGACTCCACGTGCTCGATGGCCGAGAAGCA
>JBGQHJ010000010.1:0-57987 GCA_041497895.1 Methylomirabilia bacterium | reverse complement strand
GCTCTCGAGCAGGGTCTCGGGGATCGCGGCGCAGTTGACGGCGACGAAGGGCCCGGCGGAGCGCGGGGAGCGCTCGTGCAGGGTGCGCGCCACCAGCTCCTTGCCGGTGCCGGTCTCGCCGTGGATCAGGACCGGCGCGGGCGTGGCCGCGGCCTGCTCGATGAGCCGGTGGACCTCCTGCATGGGCGCGCTGCGGCCCAGCATGGCGTGGCCGACGCTGCGTGAGGCTCCGGTGACGGCTGCCGAGGATCCCATCAGATGGATCGATCACCTTGCCGGACGAGAGACGTGCACTCGCGGAATGCGAGACCGTTCTCCCCGATTTGCGCTTCAGCGTAGCAGCGGCCGGACGCCGGGCCTAGTGGACCTTGGTCCAGTGCACGGATGGCGCTTGGACCAAGGTCCAATAGGCGCCCGACGCGGTCGGCTGATAACGTGAAGGCGGGAAGACGCGGTGCCGGAACCGATGTCGGCGAGACGGGAACGGAGGCGGCCATGACGCCGATGGAACAGGGGATGCGCGGCGAGCTGGGTGAGGTGCTGGAGCTGATCCGTCAGGCGGGCGGGGGACTGGTGTTCGAAGACTTCCCCGGCGCGCTCGAGGATGTGCCTCGGATCGATCCGACGGGCGACGACCGCTCGGCGATGCGACGAGCGCTCATCGACCAGGCAGACCGTCTCGCGGAGACCCTGGAGCGGATGCGGCACGGCGAAGCCAGGATCTGAGGAGATCATGCCGAATCAATTGTGGCTCGTTCCGCTCGTGGCGCTGGCCCTGACCCAGGTCGCGGCCATCGCGACCTCCGTGTACCTGCATCGCGGGCTCGCGCACCGCTCGCTGCGCCTGCATCCGATCACCGACGCGGCATTCCGGACCGTGCTCTGGCTGACGACGGGCCAGACCCGCCGGGAGTGGGTCGCGGTGCACCGGAAGCATCACACGTTCACCGATCGCGAGGGCGACCCCCACAGCCCTCGCCTGCTGGGCTTCTGGCGGGTGCAGATCTGGAACGTCTACTACTACATGCGGGAGGCGCGCAATCCCGAGACGATCCGCCGGTTCGCGCCAGACCTCGTGGAGGACTGGGGCGATCGCGTGCTCTTCTCGCGGGGCCTGACCGGCCTCGCGGTCGGCGTCTCGCTGCTGTGCCTCCTGCTCGGACTCTGGGCGGGACTCCTGACCGGACTGGTGCACGCGGTGCTCTACGTGTTCGTGGTCGCGCCGCTGATCAACGGGCTCGGGCACTGGCGGGGAGCCCAGAACTTCCCCAACACCGCCTACAACTCGCGGGTGCTGGCCTGGGTGACCGGCGGCGAGAGCCTGCACAACAATCATCACGCCCACCCACGCTCCGCCAAGTTCAGCATGGGGCGGCTCGAGTTCGATCCCTCGTGGGCGGTGATCCGCGGCCTGGCCGCGGTCGGGCTGCTCGAGGTCGTCGCCCCGGTGGCGCCGGAGCCGGGCCGCGCCGCATAGTTTCCTTGTCTGCGAGCCCGAGGCAGGTTTCGGTCAGGTAGGTCACGTATCTCGCGGCGCCAGGGCGATCGGGCGTGGGGAAGTGTGGGGGAACTCCGGCCGGGCGTCGCGGGCAGCCAGCATGCGGGTGATCGCATCGACGGCGCGCTCGGGCCGGTAGTGGCGGGCGGGACGTTCGGGTCCCCGGTTACCGACCACAGCACCCATGCGCACTCGGGCGCAGGCGAGCAGGCCGAGCGTGGCGAGCGCGATACGGGTGTGGACGGCAGCGATCATCACTGTGGTCTCTCCGTGGTGCCCCTCGCGCTTTCGTGCAGGGAGTAGCCGACGTAGATGAATTCGGGCTCTGCTTCGCACACGAGGCAGGTGCCGAGCGAGATGAGCCAGATAACGAGCCCCGCAACCGCCCACTCGGCTTTCAAAAATCGCCCCTCATGGTCGTTCCAGCACCTTGAGGACGATCTCCGCGAGCACGAACAGGACCGTCGCGCCGACGAGACCCCATGTCGCGCAGACGAGCTTCGCGGTGGCCGATTTGTGCGGTAGCTCGGCAAGTCGGACGGACCTGGTGTTCCGGATCCGCTCCTCGACCGCGCCGGTCATTCCTCGGGTCTCCTTCTTGTGTTCGGGTGGGCGTCGCGGGCGGCGATCGCCGCCACACCCGCCCCGTCCGACACCTATTTCGGGATTTCCCAGTCCCGCAACACCCGGCAGCACGACACCAGCTCTGGCACATCGAGGTCGATAGACCGCTGGTGGATTGGTGCACTCGTTCTGCTCGGCATCGGGCAGGGGCGTTAGCAGCGCCGGCTCGATGCCATCGTCCTCGGCATAGGGGCGCGCACTGAACCGGTAAGGGTCGTGGATTTCAGCGATCGCATCATACGTCGGGCCGAAGACCCGTCGCGCCTCCGCGAGGCCCATCGATGTCCCGGATGTCCCGGAAGTCGCGGGGGGTGCCGATACGGATGCGGCCCTGGCGGGTGAGGCTCTGGATGTGCTCTCGCCGGCTGTACTTGTAAACGAGTGGAAGGGGTGGCCCTGGCAGGGGCAGCATCGTCGATACGTCGCCTCCTCGGGTAGCCCGCCAGTGGCGGGCGGCATGGGTCACGACCAACGGTAGCGTGGCGGGGCAACTTCGGTCTAGCGATTTCGCGCCCGCCGAGAGAGACCACCGAGGGCTCTGCCGGACGGCCCTCAGTGCGCTCGACTTGCAGTGCTTCGGGGAGTAAACTCGCGCTGCCTTCTACGGGCACCCTTGGTTGACGCACCGGGCGTCCATGCTCGCGGCTTCTGGCTCGATTCCCACCCGATTCCATGAAACTCCGCTGTCGCCCTGCATCGCTCGGAGGCTCTCCGTGGAGAACACCGATGACGTTTCCGAGCGCTCCTCTGACGTCCGCGGCATCATCCTTGGGCCACTGCAGGCGCATCTCGTTGACGGCATCCGGGTGGGCGACGTGATGTTGCTCCTCTCTGGCGAGACGACGTGCAATTACTCCATCGGCACGCGGCCGCGGGTGAGCTACACGGAGCATGACGGGGTCAAAGAGGCGCACCACGTCGCGCGAGTGGAGTGGTAGACGATGAACGATGCTGCCGTGCGTCAGATTGTGCGAGACAAGATCGTGGATGGCCGGTTGCCTCGTGACCGGGCCACGTGTCTTGCCATCCGGCGAGCAGAGCGGAACGGCCTGACGGCCGTACGGGCGGGCCTGGACTAAGGCGCCAACGCATGGCACTCAGCGCGAGGATGCTGGCCCTAATTCAGAAGATCGAAGCCGCCGACGCGGAGCATTTCGCCGCTCTCCGAGAGCGAGGCAAACAGCAGGCTGCGGCGCGCGCCAGGACAATGGAGAAGAAGCTGGCGAACCTCCGGGCGGCGCGAGCAGTCAAAGCGCGCGCGGCCAAGAGAACACAGCGGCCTTAGGCTCTATCAGACGAGGCGGTGCCGGCGCGCGTAGGCCACCGCTTCGAGCCGGCGGTGGGCGTCGAGCTTGCGCCGGATGTTCTGGCGCCCTTGGTCTCCGGCTCGGACGGTGCGGGGACGGCGAGGCGCTCACGGATCAGCGCGAGGAGCTCCTGGACCGCGGGTACGTCCCGGATCAGCCGGACGGTCCGCCCTCTCCCTCGGCTCGGTTCCAGCAGATGATCCGGCCCTCGTTGTCAACCGCGAAGCCAACATCCGCCGTTCCGGCGGGGAGGTCCGTCAGGTCCGTCGTCATGGCGTCGAGATTGACCGGCAAGGTCTTGAGTCGGTGAAGCGCCATGGCTGCGGGGTCTCCTTTCGGCCCGAGGCTCAAGCCCTCGGTCGGCGACTACGGTAGGCGGCGCGCCGGAGACCTGTCAATCGCGCACGACGCCCCCTGCGCCCTCGGAAGAGGCGAGCGGGGGTGGGGCGGCTGGTGCGCGGGAGGGACGGCGGGCTCGTGGGGGGATTCGCGGGGACTCGCCGGGCGCATTTGGCCCGGCTCGTCCCGTTCGGAGCCCGAGCGCGCGGGCGGTCGCCACGAGGGGCAGGCTGTGGAACCGCCTGAGCTGGTGGGCGTCTCGCGCGACGGCGCGCGGGAGGGGGGGACCGCCGGTGCGGGTGGCGCAAAGGTTCCTTGACAACGGCCGGGCCGACCTGTAGGCTCAAGCGCAGTGGTAAGGTTCACTCGGTTGTCGATTACAGCGAGCACGCAGTCGCGAGTGTCGAATTCAAACGCCGCGGGGACCCAGAGTCCCGCGGCGTTTTCGTTTGTCCTCCACTTCAGGAGGACCTCCCTGCCATGGTGGCGGGGTTTCACCGAGGCGCAAGCCTCGCAAGAGAGGTAGTGTCGATGGCACAGGGTACCGTCAAGTGGTTCAACGATGCGAAGGGCTACGGCTTCATCACCCAGGAGGCTGGCGAGGACGTGTTCGTGCACTTCAACGCCATCCAGGCTCAGGGCTTCAAGAGCCTATCCGAGGGCGACAAGGTCGAATTCGAGGTGACCAAGGGCCCGAAGGGGCTCCAGGCCGCCAACGTTCGTAAGGTCTAACGAGACCGCCAGAGCGTCGAATGGAAGGCCGGGTCCTGATAAAGGGCCCGGCCGTTCGTTTTTCCCCCTCCGCAGCGCCGGGCGCCCCCTGAATGCAGATCTGGGTCGACGCCGACGCGTGCCCCCAGGTCATCAAGGAGATCCTGTACCGGGCCGCCGACCGCGCGCAGGTCCTCACCACGCTGGTCGCCAACACCGCGCTGCGCACCCCGACCTCGGACTTCATCCGGACCGTCCGGGTCGCGAAAGGCTTCGACGTGGCCGACGACCGGATCGTCGAGCAGGTGCAGCGGGGGGACCTGGTGATCACCGCCGACATCCCCCTGGCCGCCGCGATCATCGAGCGGGGAGGGCACGCGCTCGACCCGCGGGGCGAGCTGTACTCGGAGGACAACGTGCGGGAGCGCCTCGCTATCCGGAACCTGATGCAGTCGCTCCGCTCGAACGGAGAGCTCGTCGACGGCCCGGCGCCGTTCGGCCCACGCGAGCGGCGGCTCTTCGCCAATCATCTCGACCGGCTGCTGACCCGGCCTCGCCCCGCGTAGGCCCGGGCGCGCCCCTCAGCCGAGGACGACGCGCACGCGGTGGGTGGCCCCGTCGCTCGTGAGGGGAACGCGGCCGTCCGCGACGTCCCGGCGGATCCCGTCGACCTCGATGGACACGATGCCGCGGGTCACCCCGCTCGGGTTCTCGACCGCGATCTCGTAGCGCGACGCGTGGTACCGGAACGTGATGTCGAAGCGGCGCCATCCGCGCGGGATGCAGGGATCGAGATGCAGCACCGCGCCGCGTAGCCGGAAGCCGAGCAGCCACTCGAGCCCGGCCCGGTACATCCAGCCCGCCGAGCCGGTGTACCAGGTCCATCCCCCCCGGCCGACGTGCGGGTACTCGGCGTAGACGTCGGCGGCCGCCACGTACGGCTCCACCTTGTAGCGATGGACGCCGGCGCGGGTGCTCGCGCGGTTGATCGGGTTCAGGATCGAGAAGAGCTCGTTGGCCTTGTCGCCGTTTCCGAGCGCGGCGAAGGCCATGACCGCCCAGATGGCGGCGTGCGTGTACTGGCCGCCGTTCTCGCGAATCCCGGGAGGATATCCCTTGATGTACCCGGGGTCGAGCGGCGCCTGGTCGAAGGGCGGGGTGAAGAGCAGGATGAGCTCCTGATCCCGCCGGACCAGATACTCCTCCACCGCGGCCATGGCCCGCGCGGCCCGCGCCGGCTCGGCCGCGCCGGAGATCACGCCCCACGACTGCGCGATGGAGTCGATGCGGCACTCCGGGTTCACGACCGACCCCAGCGGGGTGCCGTCGTCGAAGTAGGCGCGCCGGTACCAGTCGCCGTCCCACGCGTGCGCCTCGAGCGAGGCCTTCAGCGCGTGGACGTGCGCGCGCCAGGTGTCGGCCCGCGCGACGTCGCCTCGCGCCTCGGCCAGCCGGGCGAACTCCCAGAGGGTGGTGTGCAGGAACCACCCGAGCCAGACGCTCTCCCCCCGTCCCTCGTGGCCCACCCGGTTCATGCCGTCGTTCCAGTCTCCGGTGCCGATCAGCGGAAGGCCGTGCGCCCCGACGGAGAGGCTGCGGTCGAGGGCGCGCGCGCAGTGCTCGAAGAGCGTGCCGCCCTGGGCCGAGAGGGTGGGCTCGAAGTAGGCATCGTCGTGCCCGGACGGGATCGCGGGGCCCTCGAGAAAGGGGACGATCTCGTCGAGGAGCGTCGAGTCCCCGGTGACCTCGAGGTAGTGCGTGACCGCGTAGGGGAGCCAGACCGGATCGTCCGAAATCCGGGTCCGCACGCCTCGCCCGGAGGGCGGATGCCACCAGTGCTGGACGTCACCCTCCACGAACTGACGGCCGGCGGCCCGGAGGAGGTGCTCGCGCGCGACCTCGCGCTTCGCCACCGCGAGCGCCATCACGTCCTGGAGCTGGTCGCGAAACCCGTAGGCGCCGCCGGCCTGGTAGAACGCGGACCGGGCCCACAGCCGGCAGCCCAGCGTCTGATACAGGAGCCAGCGGTTCAGCATGAGATCCATCGAGCGGTCCGGCGTCTTGACCTGGATGGCGCCGAGGATGTCGTCCCAGTGGGTCCGCACCGTCTCCAGCTCGAGGTCGAGGTCCCCGGCACGGTACCGTGCGAGGAGCGCGCGGGCTTCGGCCGCCGAGGCCGCTTCGCCCAGGAAGAACACGATCTCCTCCCGGCCCCCGGCGGGCACGTCGATCACGGTCTGCAGCGCCGCGCACGGATCGAGGCCCGCGCCGACCCGCCCGGATGGCCGGCCTCCGCTTTCCAGCAGCGCGGGATGATCCATGGTCCCGTGGCGGCCGAGGACCTCGGCCCGATCACCGGTCCACCCGGTCTGGCGCCCCCCGAGATCGGCGAACGCGACCCGATCCGCGAACTCCGGGCTCCACACGTTGCGGGCGAACATCGCCCCGGTCTCGGCGTCCAGCTCGGTGGTGACGAACGGCGCGGTCGCGGCGCGGGACGCTCCCAGCACCCACTCCACGTACGCGGTCACCGACAGGCGACGCGAGCGGGCGGAGCGATTCTCGAGCGTCAGCCGGGAGATCTTGATCGGGTCCTCCCGGGGCACGAACTGGACGAGGCGCGTCGCGACCCCGTGGGACGTGTGCTCGAAGCAGGTGTAACCCTGACCGTGCCGCGCGACGTAGGTCGAGGCGTCCTCGCGGATGGGGAGCAGCGTCGGCCCCCACAGCTCCCCCGTCTCCTCGTCCCGGATGTAGATCGTCTCGCCCGGCGGGTCGCCGACCGGATCGTTGGACCACGGGGTCAGCTGGTTCTCCCGGCTGTTGACCGACCAGGTGTAGCCGGCGCCCGACTCGGAGACCTGGAACCCGAATGCGGGGTTGGCGATGACGTTGACCCATGGCGCGGGGGTCCATTGCCCCTCCCCGAGGACGGTCGCGTACTCACGCCCATCCTCGACGAAGCCGCCGAGGCCGTTGAAGAAATCGGAGACCCCGCGCGGGGACGGGACGTCCACCGGCGACGCCGGCCGGGCCGGACGCCGGCGGAGCGCGGTGGCGGCCGGAGAGGGCTCGGCGCGCGCGAGCTGCTCCGCGAGCGTGCCGTGCCGGCTCAGGAGCACGACCCGGGCCGCCAGCTGCAGCGCGGCGTGATCCGGCGCCGAGAGCAGGTCCTTCCGGAGGATGAAGACGTTGCCGCGAGGGCCATCCTCCCGCTCGTCCCGTCGCGCCGACTGGCTCGTTCGCAGCAGCGCCTCGAGCGAGCTCTGGAGCTCCTGGGTATAGGAGTGCGCCTTCTCGTTCACGATGACGAGGTCGACGGCCAGCCCCTTCACGCGCCAGTACTCGTGAGCGCGGAGGAGCTGCCGGACGATCCCGCGATCCTCCGGCTCGTCGATCCGGACCAGGACGATCGGAATCTCGCCGGAGATCTGCTGGGCCCACAGGGCCGATGGTCCCGACGTCGTCCGGCTCATCGCGTCCGGGGAGGGGCGCAGGGCGGAATCGGAGTAGAGCACCCGGCTGGCCAGATTCTGAAAGAGATGCGCCTCCTCCGGCTCGATCCCGAGATGGTGGCACTGGACCTGCGCCTGCGTCCAGGCCAGCGTGACGGTGCGCTCGAAGGTCGCCGGGTCGCGATACTTGTCGGCGAGCGCCACCGCGGCGTCGCGTGACGGGGCGACCAGCGTGGAGAAGATGAGGCGCGCGCTCCCGCCGGGCTCGAGCCGGATCCGACGCCTCAGGCTGAAGATGGGATCGAGGACCGAGCCCGCGGTGTTCGACAGGGGCCGCCCGTCGACCACCGACATGGGCGTGCGGATGGTCCGCCCCCGGCCGAGGAAGCGCCCCCGGTCGGTCTCGTACTGCGCGCCGCCGCCGGTCTGGCCCTCGACGACGACGGTGTGGGCGGCCCAGACGCTACTCTCCCCGGCCGAGCGGACCCGGCGGGTGGCGAGCAGGCCGCCGAGATCGGGGAGCGCTTCGGTCTGGACGAACAGATTGGAGAACACCGGGTGCGCGGCATCCGCGGCCGGGGGGGCCAGCACCAGCTCGGCGTAGGACGTCAGCTCGAGCTCGCGCACATGCGGCCCGAGGTTCGTGATCGAGACGCGGCGGATCTCGGCATCGTCCTCGGGAGAGACCAGTACCTCGAGCGCGGTGGTGATCGCGCCGTCGCGGCGATGGAACTCGGCCCGGTCCTCGGAGAAGGTCACCCGGTAGGTGTCGGGCTCGACCCCGGTGGGCTGGTACCCGGCCGACCACACCGCGCCGCTCTGGACGTCCCGCAAGAAGATGTAGGTTCCCCAGTTGTCCCGCGTGACGTCTTCACGCCACCGCGTGACCCCGAGGCCGGCGCACCGGCTGTAGCCCGAGCCCGCGGCGGTCAGCATCACCGCGTAGCGCCCGTTCGAGAGCAGGTGCGTCCGGGGCGTGGGACCGTGGGGAGTCGTGAACTGCCGGAACACGGGCTCGACGAAGTCCCGGAGGTGGGCCGGCGCGTGCACCTCCTCGACCCGGGGGCGCGCGACGGCCACGTCCCGCGGAGCCCGCTCCTGGAGGAGCAGATCGGTCGCCTGCACGATCGGCTCGGCGTGGAACCGCGCGCGCATCGCGCCGTCGTGGAGCGCGTTCGAGAGGGCGATGAGGGTCATGCCCTGGTGGTGCGCCATGTAGGCCCGGACGGTGGCCATCTGGCTGCCTTCGGGGAGCCGCGAACGAGTGTAGTCGAGGGCCTCGTAGAGACCGTACGGCCCGCGGGCGCCCACCGCGATGAGAGCCGAGACGTTCCGGGTGGCGGCCACCGGATCGACCATCGCGGCGAGGGCGGTCGCGTAGGGCGCGACGACCAGGTCTTCCCCGAGACCGCGCTCGAGGCCGAGACCGGGGACGCCGAAGTTCGAGTACTGGTAGGTGAGGTCCAGATCGCGCACGTTGTAGGCCGACTCGGAGATGCCCCAGGGGACGCCGTGCTCCGCGCCGTAGCTCATCTGACGGCGGACCACGAGATGATAGGTCTCGTCGAGCAGGCTGCCCGCGGGGGACTGCATGACCAGCGCGGGCATCAGGTATTCGAACATCGATCCGGACCAGGACAGCAGCGCCGACCCGATTCCCACCGGGGTCATCGGGCGGCCGAGGTGGAACCAGTGCGACACCGGGACGTCGCCCTTGGCGATGGCGACGAAGCTGGCGAGCCGCGCCTCGGAGGCGAGCAGATCGTACGCGCCCGCGTCGAGGCTCCCGTCGGTGACGCGGTAGCCGATGGAGAAGATCTTGCGGCTGGGGTCGAAGAGGAAGCCGAACTGCATGTCGTCGGCGAGCTCCCCCGCGGCGCCGCCGACGGCCAGGAGGCGACGGACGAGGGTGGCGGCGGACGCCGAGGAGCGCTCGAGGCCGTCGATGGCCCGGTCGAGGTCCCTGATCGTCGCCTCGGCCGCGGGGCCCTCGCCGAGAGCGGTCTCGCGAAGGGCGGTCAGCCGGGCGATCACCGCCCGGCAGCGGTCGGGCAGGTCGGCGGGGGTGGGCGACGAGGACCGAAGGGACTGGAGCGCGGTCAGGAGATCGGGATGACCGCTCGCGAGGTCGGCCTCGAGGAGCCACGCCCAGGGCAGGATGGTCTGGAGGTCTCGTTCGTGGCCGGCGATGGTGGCGCGCGTGGCCTGGGCCCAGACCTGGACGTCGGAGCTGTCGGGCTCCCCGCGCTCCGCGGTCAGCGCGCGCGACATGTCCACGAGGGTGTCGGCGTGGACGGCCAGGTCGCGAAGGCGGGCCGCCCACGCTCCGGGTGTCGTCGGAGGCTCGTGGAGCGCGGCGGTCAGGGCCGCGCAGGTCTCGGTGAGATCGCGGAGGGTGACGGTCTGGGTGCGCCGGTCGTCGGCGAGCCCGCTCGCGGCTTCGGCGGCGAGGAGCACCGCGTCCCGCAGCCCGTCGAGCCGGGCGGGATCGAGCAGGGGAGCGTGGACGGCGGCGCGACAGGCGTTGCCGAGGGTGAGCAGGTGCGCGGCGAGGTTGCCACTATCGACGGTGGACACGTACCGGGGCTCCAGCGGACGAAGCCCGCCGGTGTCGTACCAGTTGTAGAAGTGGCCGCGGAATCGCTCGAGGCGGCGCATGGTGGCGAGCGTCGCCTCGAGGCGGTCGAGGGTGTCGAGGACGCCGAGCCAGCCGAAGTCGCGCGCGGCCACGACCGAGAGCAGGTAGAGCCCGATGTTCGTGGGCGACGTGCGATGGGCGACGGTCGGTCGCGGATCCTCCTGGAAGTTGTCCGGCGGGAGGAAGGCGTCGTCCGGCCCGACGAAGGCCTCGAAGAAGCGCCAGGTGCGGCGCGCGGTCGAGCGGAGGATCTGGCGGTCCGCGGCGGGGAGGATTCGCGCCGGCGACGGGCGCGGGGGGCGGCTCACCCAGCGCGCGGCCAGCGGGGAGAGCGCCCACGCGACCGCGAGCGGCGCCGCGATCGCGGCGCTTTCCGGGCGCACGAGGGCCACGACGGCTCCGCTCGCCGCGGCGAGGATCAGGGCGCCGCGCATGCGTCGGTAGGCGCCGGGGACGTCGCGGGACATGTCCGCCTTGGCCTGGGCCGCGGTCGTCCACTCGAGAAGGCGTCGGTGGGTCACGTACAGACGGATCAGCGTCCGCGCGATCGCGTCGCTCATCAGCCAGGCCTGGTGGGCGAGGAAGGTGATGCCGAGGGCGATCTGCGATCCGGACAGGGCGAAGCTCCGCCCCGCGCTGCGGACGTAGGTCCGCTTGGAGATGCCCCGCCGCCGGGGGATGACGTCGGCCAGCGCGGGCAGCAGAGCGGGGAGCGCGAGCGTGGCCAGGACGAACGTCGTCAGCCCCAACGCGTGGCTGCCGGGGAGCGTCCAGGCCGCGACGAGGGTGAGCCATGCCGCCGGGGCGGACAGGGTCCGGCGGAGGTTATCGACGATCTTCCACGCGCCGATGAGGGGAAGCCAGCCGCCCCGCCGGCCACCGGTGACGTTGCGCTTGAGGAGCCACGGGAGGAGCTGCCAGTCGCCGCGCGCCCAGCGGTACTGGCGGCCGGCGGCGACCTCGTAGTCGCTCGGGAATTCCTCGAAGAGCTCGATGTCGGTCACGAGGCCGGCCCGGGCGAAGATCCCTTCGAAGAGATCGTGGCTCAGCAGGGTATTCTCGGGCACGCGCCCCTCGAGCGCGGTGGCGAAGGCCGCCACGTCGTAGATGCCCTTGCCGGTGTACGAGCCTTCGCCGAGGAGATCCTGGTAGACGTCGGAGGTCGCGGAGGCGTACGGGTCGATCCCGGCGGGGCCGGCGAAGACCCGCTGGAAGAGCGATCGGCCGCGCTCGGTGGGTATGGTGGGCGTGACCCGGGGCTGGAGGACGGCGTAGCCGTCGACCACGCGGCCGGATCGAGGGTCGAGGACGGGCCGGTTCAGGGGATGGGCCATGGTGCCGACGAGGCGGGTCGCGGCGCCGCGCGGTAGCCGGGTGTCGGCGTCGAGGGTGATCACATAGCGGACGCCCGCGGGTACCTCGGGCGGGCGCCCCCGGGCCCCGATGAAGTTCGTGCCGCTCGCGCCCGCGAGCAGGCGGTTCAGTTCATCGAGCTTCCCGCGCTTGCGCTCCCATCCCATCCACGTGCCCTCGCGGGGATTCCAGAGCCGCCGACGATGCAGGAGCAGAAAGCGCGCTCCGGCGGTCGGCGCGGGCCCGTTGCGGGCGTTGAGGCGCGCGATGCCGTCGTCGGCGGCGGCGAGGAGTCGATCGTCCCCCGGCATCGTCTCGACCGGCGCGTCGATCCAGTCCGACAGCAGGGCGAAGTGGAGGTGGCCGTCCGGGTTGGCGAGGAAGTGGATCTCGAGACGATTGACGTGCTCCTCGATCTCGGCCTCGCTCGTGAGCAGCGTCGGCACGACCACGAGGGTTCGCAGGCCCGGAGGCACGCCGTCGCGCAGCTCGAGACGGGGCAGCGACCGCGGCCCGATCAGGGCCATCACCGCCCGGTTGACGAGGGCGATCGCCAGATCGGAAGCGGGGATCACCGCGAGGAGCCCCAGGAGGGCCAGCCCGGCCCAGTTCATGCCGGAGGCGTGCCCGGCGAGGAGCGGCAGCGCGAGAAGCGCGCCGGTCACGACCCCGATGGTCGCGAGGTAGCGCGGGGTCGCGCGGGTCAGGAAGGCCCGCGCGAGCCATCGCCTCGCCGGGACGCGGTAGCCGATCTCCTTTTCGAAAAGTGGTCGGCCCTCCTCGATGAGATGGTAGCCGGGATCCTCGGAGGGCCCTCCGGGGGCGGCCCGCCGTGCCGCGGCCATCGCCATCCGGGTGACCTCCAGCTCGGAGCGGCGGGAGCCGCGGGCCAGATCCTCGATCGCGTGACGGTACTGATCGCGGGTCGCGAAGTCCATGTCGCCGAAGCGGGTGTCGGCTCGTAGCGTGTCGTCGACGAGGCTGACGCTCTCGAAGAAGTCCGCCCAGTCGAGGGTCGACATCACGCGCAGGCTGGTGATCACGTTGCGGACCGTCACGTTCAACGCGGCCTGGTTCTGGTGATCGGCCTGCACGAGCTCGTCCGGCGAGCCTCCCCGCTTGGCGATCTGCTCGTCGAGCCACCGCAGCGCGGGCGTCGATTGCGGGTCCTGCTCCCGCAGGCGCTGCACGAGCTCGACCGTGAAGGCGGTCGACAGGGACGCGGCGGGGAGCCCCTGGAACGCGAGGGGGCGCGCGGGTCGGCCGCCCAGCCCGAGAAGATCGTTGGCCAGGGCGTCGGCGGCCTGGCGGGCCGCGCGCCCGGACACGATGCGCTCGGCGAGCCGGCGGAGGTTCTCGGCGAGCACGATCCGGAGGGCGATCGGGACGGCCCAGAGCTCGCCGATGGTCAGCGGCTGTACCCGCTGGAACGCGCGGACGAAGCGCTGGAGGGTCTCGGGCTCGACGCGGCTGTCGGTGTGCGCGACGAAGGCCCACGCGAGGCCGAGCACGCGCGGGTACCCCGCGAGCGGGTCGTCCGCGAGCTTGGGCAGCTGACGGTAGAATCCGAGCGGGAGATCCTCGCGGACCTGACGCACCACCGCGTCGACGATGTGGAAGTTGTCGACGAACCACTCCGCGGCGGGCGTCGTGGCGCCCTCGTCGCGGATCACCGCCGCGATGTCCCGATAGCACTGGAGGAGGACGCGTCCGCTGTCCCGCACGCGAGGCGAGAGCCGGAGGCCGGCCTTGCCCCCGGCGAGGACGCGTCGGCGAGCGATGCTCTCCGCGTGCTCCTCGAGCCGCTCCGGGCTCCACAGGTCGGCCCGGATGGGGTCCTGGGCCCCCGGCGCGAATGGAGGCGAGGATGCGTGGATCTGGACATCGCGTAGCAACAAGGGGGTCATCACTCCGTGACCGGTGGGCGTCCGGCGGGACCGGGCTGGGTAGTATCGTGCGCGCTGTCGATGCTATCATGATATAAGTTAAATAAGAACAATAAGTAGGGGGCGGGTGGCGCCGCGACGCGAGGAGAATGGCGATCATGAAACTGGGCGAGCTCACGCAGCGAACGGGAGAGTCGGCGATCTGGCCGGCGCGGTGGGTCGAGTCGCGGGGGCCGGACGACGCATCCGCGCCGCCCGAGGAAGGCGTGCTCGAGGGGCTGTCGCGGCTCGGGGGCCGCCTGTTCCTGCGGATCAACGTCGAGGGCCATCGGCGCACGGCCTCTCTGGAGTGGGACGGGCCTCCGGCGGTCGGGGCGGTCGAGACGGTGCTGGCCGCGAACATCGGAGCCCGGATCCGGGATCTGGGCTCCCTCGAGCTACCGGGCGACGCCGGCCCGCCTCATCGTCCGGACGCGTGACCGGTGAAGGCCGGAAAGTGAAGCTGGGCACAGGCGAGGGAGCAATAGACCCGCTCCGTCGCGCTCGCCGGGGTACCGGTCCGGATGGAGTAGGGCAGGAAATTGGCCTTGCCGCATCCGTCACACACTCGGCGCGGGCTCTCTTTCGGTAGCGGCGGTAGCATGAGGGCCTCCATGGGTTGCGCTCGACCTCGCGCGATCTCGTCTGGCGATACCCCACGACGTTAGCAGCCGGCCGGCGCCCGGTCTATTGGACCAATGTCCAATGGGCGACGGCGCGCTCGGCTCGCCGCTCCGCAAGTTGACCACGTCCCGTGGCCGCGGCCTGTGCAATACTCCGCGCGTCATGTAGAGTAGGGAGAGCGAGAAAGGAGCGGAATGGCTCAGAAGAGGCCGGGGATGTACCGCGGCGACCGCCGCCGCAAGGAAGACCAGCGCAAGGCCAAGCAGGATGCCAAGCGGGCGCGGAAGGCCGAGCGTCGCGAGAGCGGGGCCAGCGGCCCCGAGATCGAGGCGGCCGGCGCGAGCGGCCAGGGCTCGAAGGAGTTCGTGTGGTTCTCGCCGAGCAAGAGCCGGACCGAGACGACCACGACCGCCTCGATGCCGATCGTCGACGGCGTGGATGACTGGACGCTGGTGAGCGACCCGCGGCTGAACCCGGGCCCCTAGCCCGGGGCGTTGCCATTCACGGGGAGTCCGGCTAAGCTGGGCGCCCGTGCCCCCTGATCGAGAGCCGTCGCCCGCCGGGAGCCCCCCGGTCCCCGCCGCGACCACCGAGCCGCTCTCCCCTTTCCGGAAGTGGGCCATCACCGTCTCGGTGATGATGGTCACGGTGATGCAGGTCCTCGACACCAGCATCACCAACGTCGCGCTGCCCCACATGCAGGGGTCGCTCTCCGCCGGGGTGGAGGAGATGTCCTGGGTCATCACCTCCTACCTGGCCGCCAACGCCATCGCGATTCCCGCCACCGGCTGGCTCACCGCCGTCCTCGGGCGGCGGCGATTCTTCCTCATCTGCACCACGATCTTCACGGTGAGCTCGTTCCTGTCCGGCATCGCGCCGAACCTCGAGTTCCTGGTGGCCATGCGGGTGCTCCAGGGTCTCGGCGGCGGGCCGGTGATCCCGATGGCCCAGGCGACGATGTGGGAGATCTTTCCCCTCCGCGAGCGCGGCACCGCGATGGCGGTGTGGGGCGTCGGCATCATGATGGCCCCGATCCTGGGACCCACGCTCGGGGGGTGGATCGTCGACAACTGGTCGTGGCGCTGGATCTTCTACGTCAACCTGCCGATCGGGGTGCTCGGTTTCTTCATGGCCAGCGTCTTCCTCTTCGACTCGCCGCACCTCCGGAAGCCCCGCGGGATCGACGCCGCGGGCCTGGTGCTCATGCTGCTCGGCTTCGGGGCGCTGCAGCTCATGATCGACCAGGGCGAGAAGGAAGAGTGGTTCGACTCCGGCTACATCGTGACCCTCGCGATCGTCGCGGTGGTCATGCTCGTGGGCTTCGTGGCGCGCGAGCTGCTGGCGTCCGAGCCGATCCTGGACCTGTCCGTCTTCCGCGACCGCAACTTCTCGATCGGCGCGCTGATCATCGCCCTGGTCGGATTCGGGTTCAACTCGAGCGTGCTGCTCGTGGCGCTCTACACCCAGAAGATGCTGGGCTACGACGCCTGGACGTCCGGGCTCGTGCTGGCCCCCGGCGGCCTCGGCACCATGATCGCGCTGACCTTCTCGGGCCGCCTCGTCTCCCGCATGGATCAGCGGCTCATGCTCCTGTTCGGATGCGGGCTGAACGCGGTCGCCCTGGTGATGATGTCGGACCTGACCCTCGGCATGGACTACTGGAGCCTCGCGGTGCCCCGCTTCCTGCAGGGGTTCGCGCAGGGGTTCATCTTCGTGCCGCTCCAGACGCTGGCCCTCGCCACCATCCGGCTCGAGCGCCTGTCCAATGCCACCGCCGCCTACAACGTCGTCCGCAACGTGGGCGGCAGCATCGGGGTGGCGTTCATCACCACGCTCCTGGCGCGGCGCGCCCAGTACCACCAGGCGATGCTCGCCGACCACGTGACCCAGTGGAGCCCGGAGACCGCGGGCCGGCTGCGCGAGTGGGCCAGCCACTTCGCGCAGCATGGCGCCGACTCCTTCACCGCCGCGCGCCAGGCCACGACCATGCTCTACCGGGAGATGCTCGACCAGGCGCAGGTCTTGACCTACGCCGACGAGTTCTGGCTCCTCGCGCTCGTGTTCATGGCGGTGCTGCCGCTCCTGCCGCTCCTGCGGCGCGTGCGCGCCGAGGAGAACGAGCGAGCCCGGGCGGCCGCGCCACCCGGGGAGCCCGCCTCGCCGAGGGCGGAGGCGGCGGGCACGGTGCCGGACGCGCTCGACTGACCGGCCGCGGGCCGCCGCGGAGCGCTCAGGCGCGGCGGCCGATCTCCTGGAGCTGTCCGCGCCGATCTGGATCCAGGGTGCCGGTGAAGCTCCGCCGGTCCGGGCCGATCGGGACCTCGGTGATCTCTCCCGGCGGCCACTCTAGGACCGGGGCGCCGTCTCCGCCACCGTCTTCATCGCGGCCAGCCCCTTGTCGAACTGGTCGCCGATCATCCGGTCCATGTTCATGACGAGATTGATGCCCTTGGCCACGAAGTTCTTCTCGCCGGTCATGGTCCACGTCACCGCGGTGCGATCGCCCTCGGGCCGGAAGGTGAACTCGGCGACGCTGGTGCCCGCGAAGGGCTTCACGAAGTCGAGCTTGACCCGGACCAGGTCGCCGGGCCGGCTCTCCACGATCGTCATGCGTCCCTCACCCACCTCGCGGTTACCGACCCACGTGTAGGCCGCGCCGGGCCCGGCGGCCGCCCCCTCGTACGTCTGCTTCATGGCCGGATCGAGCTTGGCCCACGGCGACCAGGCGGTCCAGTTGTGGAAGTCGTTCACCTGCGCGAAGACGACCGCCGCGGGCGCCGCGATGGTGGTGGTGCGCGAGACGCGGAAATCGGATGGCTGCAGCGCGATGACCGCGGCGAGCCCGGCGACGACCACCGCGAGGGCTCCGAGGATCTTGGCCAGCATGACGACGGTCCTCCTGGTATGGGTGAAGGGCTCACGCCCCGGACGTCTCATTCCATGGTCGAAGGATCCACCTCGGGATCGACACCGGCCATCGAAAGAACATAACGCCTTGCGGAAGGTGCCCGGAACCGGCATGGTGGCGCCCGTGGCGCCACTACTCGCCTGGGCCGGCCTCGCGGTGGGCTTCCTGATCGCCCTGGCCGCGGCTTTGCGGATGGCGGGGCCGGTCCCCGACGGCCACCACGTGAGCGGGGTCATTCGGCTGCCCGGCCCGGTGACGGCGGCCATCCTGGCCCTGTTCGGCCTCGCCCTGCTGGTGTTCGTCGGCGACCTGGTCCGGCGCGCGCTCTCGAAGGAGAAGGCGCAGGGCGGCCACGAGCCGGCCCAGGAGCCGAACCGGGTCCCGCCGTGGCTCCGGCGGATGACGATGATCCTGTCCCTGGTCAACGCGGCCGTCCTCGCCTACCTGTGGCGCCGGGCGGTGCTCGACGGCGGACTCTTCGCCGGGGTGGGCGGGCTGGCGAGCGGGCTGCCCCTGCCCGGCGTCGATCCCGGGAGCGCGCCCGCCATCCTCAACTGGGTCTTCGGAGGTCTCGCGCTGGCCGCCGGCCTCGGCGCCCTCGGCCTCGCCCTGTGGGTCGCGCTCGCCGATCGTCCGGCCCGCGACGAGGAGGAGCCCGCGGGCACGGCGCCCTCCGGGCCGCTCGAGGCGGCGGTCGACGAGAGCCTGGAGGATCTGCGCGCCGAGAGCGACCCGCGGCGCGCCATCGTCCGCTGCTACGCGCGGTTCGAGCGCGCGGCGGCCGATTCCGGGCACGCGCGCCGGCCCTGGCTCACCCCGTCCGAGTTCATGCACGACGTCCTCGCCCGCCTGTCCCTTCCGCGCGCGGCGGTGCCGACGCTCACCGGCCTCTTCGAGCTGGCCCGGTTCAGTCACCACGCCCTGGGGCCGCAGGAGCGGGACCGCGCGGTCGACGCTTTGCACGAGATCCGGCGAGCGATGGCGGGGAGGGAGGGCGATGCCGGAGTCCGCTAAGCGGTCGGGGCCCCGCCTCGTCGCGCGCGCCATCGTGCTCGCCCTGCTCGTCCTGGCCGCGCTGCCCGCCTACCTCACGGTCGCGCCCAAGTGGCGGCCCGCCGCGACGCGCCTGGCGTGCGCGGCGGCCGTCGCGGTCGGCTGCGCCCGCGCGCGCCGCCGGGTGCGCGATGTCGTGGCCGCGTACCCGCTCTCGGTCTTCGACGTCCCGTCTCCGCCGCCGCTCGAGACGACGCTCGATCCTCGCTTTCTCCGGCTGCGCGACGACCTCGTCGCGAGCTCCCGGCGGCGGCGCTACTTCGACGTGGTCTTCTGGCCCCGTCTCCTGGCCCTCGGCGGGCCGGATCTGCCCCGGCCGGCCGAGCGGCGCCTCGCCGGGCGGCGCGGTCCCTCGCTCCGGGCCCTCGGGGATCTCATCACGTACGTGGAGAGGCGCCCGTGAAGCTCGAGACGGTGGCCGATCGCAGCCACGACGTCCTCGCCGCGCTCGGCCAGGTGATCGTGGGCAAGTCCACCGTCCTGCGGCAGATCCTGGCCGGCATCCTCGCCAACGGGCACATCCTCATCGAGGACTACCCGGGGCTGGCCAAGACGCTCATCGCCCGCCTCGTCTCCCAGAGCCTCGATCTGGACTTCAAGCGGATCCAGTTCACGCCCGACCTCCTGCCGAGCGACGTCACCGGGAGCTTCCTCTACGATCAGCGGGAGGGCCGCTTCGAGTTCCGGCGCGGGCCCATCTTCACCAACCTGCTCCTGGCCGACGAGATCAACCGGGCCACGCCCAAGACCCAGAGCGCGCTGCTCGAGGCGATGCAGGAGTCGCAGGTCACGATCGAGGGCGAGCGCTTCCCCCTCGCGGCGCCGTTCCTCGTCATCGCGACCCAGAACCCGATCGAGCTCGAGGGGACGTACCCGCTGCCGGAGGCGCAGCTCGATCGCTTCCTGATGCGCCTCCACGTGGGCTATCCGGACCGCGACGAGGAGATCGAGATCCTGGCCCGGCGCCGCCGCCGGCGGGAGGACGCGGTGCACGTCGCGCCGGTGCTCTCGCGGGCGGAGCTCGCCGCCATGCAGGCGAGCCTGGAAGAGGTGCACGTGGCCGCGGTCGTCGAGCGCTACATCGTGGATCTCGTGCAGGCCACCCGGTCCGACCCGCGCGTGGCCCTCGGCGCCTCCCCGCGGGGCGCGCTCGCGCTGCTCAAGCTGGCCCGCGCGGTGGCCGCGATCGATCGCCGCGATTTCGTGCTGCCGGACGACGTGAAGGCCATGGCGGTGCCCGCGCTCGCGCACCGGCTCATCCTCAAGCCCGAGCTCTGGGCGGCGCGGATCTCCCCGGCGCAGGTGGTGGAGAGCCTGCTGGCGCAGGTGCCGGCGCCGGGCCCCGAGGCTCGATGACCGGGCGACTGACCCCGCTCGCGCTGTCGATCCTGGCCGTCGCGGCGTGGGCGGTCTCGCTCGGGGTCCTGGCCGCGCGCCCGGAGCCGTTCCTGGTCGCCCTGCCGGGCCTGCTCGTGCTCGCCGCGCTGGCGCGCCGAGCCCCGGTCCCGCGCTGCGCGGTCGCCCACCGGATCTCGACCGATCGGCTCTTCGAGGGCGAGACCACGACGGTCACGGTGACGGTCTCGGCCGACGCGCCGGTCGCGCTGGTCGAGCTGCTGGGCCCGCTTCCGCCCGGCGCCGAGCTTCGGTCCGGTCGCCATCGCGCAATGATGGCCCTCCGCGCGGGCGATGCGGTCGAGTGGAGCTACGAGCTCCGCTTCCCGCGGCGCGGCGTGCACGACCTGGGCACGATCGCGGTCCGGGTGCGGGATCGGCTCGGCCTGCGCAGCTGGGAGCATCGCTACGTCGACCCCATGACGGTGCGCGTCTATCCGCGGATCGTCCCGCTCCGGAGCCTGCCCCGGCCGTTCCGCACCCAGCCGTCGGTGGGCGACTACGTCTCCTCCGCGCTCGGGGAAGGCATCGAGCCCGGCGACATCCGCCAGTTCGCGCCCGGCGACCGGATCCGGCACGTGAACTGGCGCGCCTCCCTGCGCCTGGGCCAGCTCTACGTCACCCAGCGGCATCGCGAGCGCAACGCCGACGTGGTCCTCATGCTCGACACGCTCGCCGAGGTGGGCGGGCCGTCCGAGACCACGCTCGATCAGGGCGTCCGCGCGGCGGCCTCCCTGGCCACCGCGTATCTGGCCCGGAAGGACCGCGTCGGCCTCATCACCTACGGCGGGGTGATGAGCTGGGTGAGGCCGGGGTCGGGGGCGGCGCAGTACGAGCGCCTCGTCGACGGTCTCGTGCGAGCCGACATCGTGTTCACCTACGTGGCCAAGGACCTGCTGCGGGTGCCGCCGCGGGTCCTGTCGCCGCAGGCGCTCGTGATCGCGATCACGCCCCTGCTCGATCCTCGCTTCGCGAAGGCGGTGCTCGATCTCGCCGCGCGGGGCTTCGACCTGGTGGTGCTGGTGGTCTCGCCGGTCGAGGTCACACGCGCCGCCCTCGCGGGGTCGCCGGCCGACGACCTGGCCTGTCGGCTCTGGGCCCTCGAGCGGCGCTCGGAGCTCGCCGGGCTGCGCCGGCACGGCCTGCCGGTTCTCGAGTGGCGTCCCCCCGAGCCGCTCGAGGCGGCCCTCGTGGGCGGCCGCCGCCGGCGGGTCCGGCTGGCGAGCGCGGGATGATCCGGCTCCTCGCCGCCGCATCCGCCGCCGCGCTGTTCGCGGTGCTCCGGCTGAGCACGCCGTCGTTGGTGGTGGTCTGGGTCGGCCTGCTCGGCCTGGCCCTGGCCGCGGTGGCGATCGTCGCGCGCTGGCGGTGGGCGGCCACCGCGGCCGCGATCGTGTTCCTGGTGGGCTACGCGCTGGCCCTCCAGCTCGAGGGCCGGCCCGTGGATCCGGGCGCGGCCCTCGTTCTGGGGCTCGCGCTGCTCCTGCTGCTGGGGGCCGTCGACCTGGCCCGCCGCGCCCGCGGCGCGACCGTGCACGGGCCGGTCGTCGGCGCGACGCTCGCCCGATGGATCGCCCTCGCAGCGGGATCGTTCCTGGCCGCGACGCTGGCCATGGAGCTGGCGGCCGCCGTCGCGGGGACGCTGCCCGTCATGGCCTCGCCACTGCTGGCCGCGGCGGGCGGACTCGGCAGCGTCCTCGTCCTGGTGGCGCTCTTCAGGCGCGCCGGCTAGATCGCTCGGGGTGGCGCGGCCTCACCTGGGGGCGCGCCGCCCCGTCCGCCCGGTGACGGGCGCGTCACAAGTCCCCGCGACATCGCGGTTCATGTCCTGGGCACATCCCATGCACGACTACGCTCACGCGGCCCGTGGCGCGAAAGAGTGGATACGGCATCGATTCGCGCAACGGATGGGCTGGGGAGCGAGGATGGGATGGGCGCGAATGGGCGGATGATGGGCGGAAGCGGCTGCGCCGGGGCCGGCTCGGGCCCGGCGGCCTCGCAGATCAGCGAGGACGACGCCAAGCAGGCCCGGGCATGGGCGGCCGCACGATGCACTCCGTCGAGCAGACGACTGGCAGGTGGTGAGGGCGAGGAGACGCGCATGAGCTCACGTGACCACGGGCCGCTCGACGACGCCCTCGCCAACACCGCCGACGGTGCGTTCGTGATCGCCGACGGGCGCATCGTGCTGTGGAATCGCGCGGCCGAGAAGCTGCTCGGCTACAGCGCCCGCGAGGTGATCGGGCGGCCGTGCTGCGACATCTTCGTCGGCCGTGACGACGACGGCAACCGCCTGTGCTACCGCGGCTGCCACGTGATGAGCCTGGTCCAGCTGCGCGAGCCGGTGCACAGCTTCGACATGCAGAGCCGGACCAAGGCCGGCCACCCCATCTGGATCAACGTCAGCACGCTGACCTCGCCGGACGGGATGACGACGCACCTCTTCCGCGACGTCACCGAGACCAAGGCGCTGCTGCGCCTGGTCCAGGAGCGCCTGGCCGGCCCGCCCGCGCCGGCCGACGGGACCGCCGGCCTCACGCGGCGCGAGCTGGAGGTGCTGCGCCTCATGGCCGGCGGCGCCAACACCAAGGTCGCCGCGGAGCGCCTGCACGTGAGCCGGGCGACGGTCCGGAACCACGTGCAGAACATCCTCGGCAAGCTCGGCGTGCACAGCCGGCTCGAAGCGGTCTCCTACGCCATGACCCACCGTCTGCTGTAGGGCCCGAACCGGAGCGTTTGCCTCATGGAAATGAGGCAATCGCCGGATTCTCGGGCCGCCCCGAACGGCCTACCGTAGGCACCAACCGAACGGGCGATTGGACGGAGGATCGGCATGGCGATCGGCGCACGGTACGATGGGATCCTCGGGGCCGCGGGTGACGTCATCGCGCGCCGCGGTTTCCACCAGGCCTCCATCCGGGAGATCGCGCGCGCCGCGGGGCTCTCCCTCGCCGGCCTCTACCACTACGTCGGCGGCAAGCCCGAGCTCCTCTTCCTCGTTCTCGACCGCGCGCTCGATCGGCTGATCGAGGACCTCGACCGGGCGCTCGCCGGGGCGCGGACGCCCGAGGAGCGTCTCCGGGAGCTGATCCGCACCCATCTCGAGTTCGGCTTCCGCCAGGCCGCTGCGCTCAAGATCATCAACCGGGATCACGAGCTGCTCGAGGGGCCGGCGCGCGCCGAGGTGGCGGCCAAGCGCCAGGCCTACCTCACCCGGGGGCTCGCCGTTCTCCAGGAGGTCGACCCGCACCGGCGGTCGCCGGAGGAGCTCCACTCGGCCACGAACCTGCTGCTCGGGATGCTGAACGGCATCGCCACCCGCCCGTTCCTGCACTCGGCCGAGGACACGTCCGCGCTGGCCGCCCAGGTCGGAGCGCTCTTCCTGCACGGCTTCCTCGGACGCCCGGCAGCGGAGCACCGGGTGTCCGCGGTGGGCGCGAGCGCCCCGGACGCGGCCTGAGGAGACTCCCATGACCGTCGACCAGATCGTCGCGCACTGCCGCGAGCTGACCGGCCGCTCCCTCGGCGTCGTGGCTGAGGAGTGGAAGATGCGTCACCCGGGAGGGCGGGTGGTGGCCGCCTACCCGGTCTTCGCCCCCGCCGAGGTGCTGCACGCGGCGGGCGTCCTGCCGCTCGGCCTCTTCGGCGGCGGCACCTCGGTCGAGCTGACCCACGCCGACGCGCGCTTCCAGTCGTTCGTGTGCTCGATCGCGAAGTCGAGCCTCGAGCTGGGCTTCCAGGACCTGCTCAAGGGGGTCGACGGGCTCGTGTTCTCCAACATCTGCGACGTCGCGCGCAACCTCGGGAGCATCTACCAGCGGAACTTCCCCGGGATCTTCGTCGAGTATCTGCACCTGCCGCAGAACTCCACCTCGCCGGCGGTGGCCGCGTACACGGCGGGCGAGCTGCGGCGGCTCGGCGAGGGCCTCGAGCGCCACTGGGGCCTCCCGGTGACCGCGGCCGCCCTCGCCAAGAGCGTGGAGGTCTACAACACGCTGCGGGCCCGGGTCCGGGCTCTCTACGCCCTCCGCATCGCGGAGCCCCACAAGCTCACGACGAGCGAGCTCTACTCGGTGCTCCGCGCCCTGACGATGACCCCGCCCGAGGACGGGCTCGCCTGGCTCGACACGCTCCTGGCCGAGCTGCCCCGGCGCGAGGGCCGTCCGCACGATCGTCTCCGGGTGGTCGTCGAGGGCGCCTTCTGCGAGCAGCCCCCGCTCGGTCTACTCGAGGTCCTGGAGGAGGCGGGCTGCTACGTGGTCGAGGACGATTTCCTGCTCGGCTGGCGCTGGTTCACCGGCGACGTCGCCACCGAGGGCGACCCCTTCGAGCGCCTCGGGACCGCCTACGTGAACCAGGCGGTGCCCTCGTCGACCCGGCACGAGAGCCGGCAGCACCGGGCCGACGGGCTCATCGAGAAGGTGCGACGGGCCCGCGCCGACGCGGTCGTGTTCCTGCC
This sequence comes from Methylomirabilia bacterium, assembly GCA_041497895.1. Classification (GTDB taxonomy): domain Bacteria; phylum Methylomirabilota; class Methylomirabilia; order Rokubacteriales; family CSP1-6; genus CAMLFJ01. The sequence continues at coordinate 33,698 of JBGQHJ010000010.1, read as the reverse complement.
CGCCAAGTTCTGCGAGCCGGCCCTGTTCGACTACGTGCTCATGAAGCAGGGCCTCGAGCGGGCGGGCGTCCCGCACCTGCTCGTGGAGTTCGAGGAGAAGATGTGGACGTTCGAGCGCACCCGCAACGAGATCGAGACCTTCGTCGAGTCCATGCTCTTCGACTGACTGGCGCACCCGGGAGGGATCCATGGCGGTGACCGAGCGGCAGTACCAGGGCGGGGTGCACGAGCACTCGCGACAGCTGATGGGGGCCTGGATGGCCGAGCTCGGCCGCGCGGAGGCCGAGGGTCGGGCCACCGGGGCGCTGATGATCTCGGGCAACTGCGTCGAGCTGCTGCGCGCCGGCCACGTGCTGCCGATGTTCCCGGAGGTGACCGCGCTGCAGAACGCCATCCGCAAGAAGTCGCTTCCCCTGATCCTGAAGGCGGAGCAGGCCGGCTACTCGAGCGACAACTGCGCCTACGTCAAGGCCGACATCGGGCTCTTCCTCGACGGCGGCATGGGTCCCGGCAAGCCCATCCCGTTCCCGACCATCACCGTCTGCAACTACGTGGGCTGCAACGTCTACGTGAAATGGTTCGAGCACCTCGCGGACGTGACGAAGAGCCGCCTGTTCATGCTCGACGTCCCGTTCGCCCGCACCGAGCATCCGAGCGCGAGCGACGTGGCGTACGTGGTGAGCCAGCTCCACGAGCTGATCGCGCTGTGCGAGGAGGTGTCGGGCCGGAAGTTCGACATCGACGAGCTGCGCGAGATCCTGGCCCACGCGGCGCGGGCGGAGGACGGCTACGCCCGCTGCAAGGACCTGTGCAAGCACCGCCCCGCACCGTTCGACGCCTACTTCGACGCCATCAACATGATGGGCCCGATCAACGTGCTGCGCGGCACCCCGGAGGCGGCCGCGTTCTTCGATGCCGCGGTGGCCGAGTTCGAGGAGCTCGCGCGGCAGGGGGTGGGGCCGCTCTCCGAGGAGCGCTTCCGCACCGTGGTCGAGGGCCCGCCGCCCTATCCGTTCTACCGGAGCTTCCGGAACCTCTTCGCCCGGTGGGGGGCGGTGGCGGTGCAGTCCACGTACTCGACGGTCGGCGGGATCTGGGAGTGGGGCTTCCGCCACGACCCGCGCCGGCCCCTCGAGTCGATCGCGGAGCAGATGCTGCGGGAGAACCTGACCAACCGCTCCATCGTGGCCCGCTACGGCCAGATCAAGCGCTACGTCGAGGAGTGGCAGGCCGACGCTTTGGTCATTCACTCGATCAAGTCGTGCCGGCTCTTCTCGGCCGGGCAGGGGGACATGCGCGACTACTTCACGCGCGAGCTGGGCGTGCCCACCCTGATGGTGGAGTCCGACCTCGAGGATCCGCGCTACTACTCGGAGGCGCAGATCAAGAACCGCATCGATGCCTTCTTCGAGTCGCTCGAGCACCGGAAGCTCACCGCGGCGGGCCGGTGAGCGCGGCCATGGCGACGGCGTCGGTCGAGAGGATCCCGGTCTACTGCTACCAGTGCGTGGCGGGGCCGGACCTGCTGAAGGTGATCGTCAAGGACGGCGTCGCGGTGGGCGTCGAGCCCAACGCGGACCTGGCCGGGATCCACCCCGCCTGCGGCAAGGTCTGCGTGCGCGCCTACGCCCTCATCCAGAAGCTCTACAACCCGGCCCGCGTGCCGTCGCCGATGCGGCGCACGAACCCGCGCAAGGGCCGTGACCAGGACCCGGGGTGGGAGCCGATCTCCTGGGACACCGCGCTGGCGCTCCTCGCCGACCGGCTGAACGGCCTGCGGGCGAAGGGCCTCATCGACGACGCGGGCTATCCACGCCTGGCCGTGACCTTCGGCTCGGGCGGCATCGCGCCGGCCTACCTCGGTACCTTCGCGGCCTTCCTGGCCGCGTGGGGGCCGGTCGACCAGGGCATCGGCAGCGGCCAGGGGGTCAAGTGCTATCACTCCGAGCATCTCTACGGTGAGTTCTGGCACCGTGCATTCACCGTCGCCGCCGACGTGCCCCGCTGCGACTTCGTGCTGTCGTTCGGCTACAACGGCGACGCCTCGGGCGGCGTGACCGGGGTCTTCCGTCACGCGGAGGCGCGGGTCCGCGGGCTCGAGTGGGTGCAGCTCGAGCCGCACCTCTCGGTCACCGGCGCGGGAGCCAGCGAGTGGGTGCCGGTCCGCCCCAAGACCGATGCCGCGGTGCTCTTCGCGCTGCTCCACGTCATCCTGCGCGAGCGCGACTGGCGCACGGTGTGCGACGTGCCGTTCCTCGAGCGGATGACCAGTGGGCCCTACCTGGTAGGCCCGGGCGGGTACTACCTGCGCGACCCGGAGACGGGCAAACCCCTGGTGTGGGATCGCGGCCGCGAGCGGGCCGTGCCCTTCGACGGCCCCCAGTGCGTGACGCCGGCCCTCGACGGCGCCTACATCGCGGCGGGCGTCGAGATCGGCGCGGACGGGGCGCGCCGGTCCGTGAGCGAGCGGGTGCGCCCGGCGTTCGCGCATCTGATCGCCCACCTCGAGCCCTACACCCCGGAATGGGCGGCCCAGGTCGCCGACGTGCCGGTCGAGACCATCCGCCGTCTCGCCGGCCACTACCTGGCGCACGCGACCGTGGGCGCCACCATCGACATCGACGGCGTCACGTATCCGCACCGGCCGGTGGCGGTGCTCCTCGGCAAGACGGTGACCAACGGCTGGGGTGGCTACGAATGCTGCTGGGCCCGCACCGTGCTCGCGGCGCTGGTCGGCGCGCTCGAGGTGCCGGGCGGCATCCTCGGCACGACGGTCCGGCTCAACCGGCCGGCCCAGAACCGCCAGGCGTCGGTCAAGCCGGGGCCGGACGGCTTCATGGAGCAGCCGATCAACCCCACCGCGCGCGAGCGGTGGAACGGCACTCCGCGCATCCGCAACGCCTACCAGACCCTGGTCCCGCTCGCCGCCGACTCGCCGTGGTCGGCCGCCCTCGGCCCCGCGCATCTGCCGTGGCTGTTCCTGGACGACCCGCCCGAGCCCTGGCCCGCGCCGACCCTGCCCGAGGTGTGGATCACCTACCGCACCAACCCGGCCATCTCGAACTGGGGCACCGACCGCGTGGAGCGCCAGCTCGAGCGGTTTCCCTTCGTCGCCGCCTTCGCCTACACCCAGGACGAGACCAACTGGTACGCCGATCTCCTGCTGCCCGAGGCCACCGACCTCGAATCGCTCCAGCTCTACCGGATCGGCGGCACCAAATACATCGAGCAGTACTGGGAGCACGCCGGCTGGGCGCTCCGGCAGCCGGTGGTCGCCTCGCAGTTTGACACGCGCGACCTGACCGACGTGGCCACCGAGCTGGCGCGGCGCACCGGCCTGCTCGCCGAGTACCTCGCCGCGCTCAACCGGGGCAGCGGGACCACCGTGCCGCTCGCCGGCCCGGGTTACGACCGGTCCCTCGACCCGACGCGCCCGCCCGCCGCGGCCCTGATCTGGGACCGGGTCTGCCGGGCCGCCACCCTCTCGCTCACCGGCGGGGCGGTCGAGCACGATCTCGAGTGGTTCAAGCGCCACGGCGCCTTCACGGTCCCGTTCGCGACCGAGCAGTACTTCCTCCACCGGACCATGGTCGCCCGCGGCCTCCGCTACGAGCTGCCCTACCAGGAGCGCATCAAGCGGATCGGCTCCGAGCTGGCGGCGCGCCTGCACGAGCGCGGCATCAGCTGGTGGGACGCCCAGCTCGAGGAATACCAGGCGCTGCCGGAGTGGAAGGACTTCCCGGGGCTCTGGAAGCAGGCCGGGGTTCTGCGCGGGCGGGCGCCCGAGGCCTTCCCGTTCTGGCTCCTCACCAGCCGCAGCATGCAGTACTCGTGGGGCGCGAACGTGTCGCTGCCGGTGCTGGCCGACGTCGCCCGCCACGTCGCGGGCCACTTCGGCGTGATGCTGAACCGGGCGGCGGCGGGCCGCCTCGGCATCGCGGACGGCGATCTGGTCGAGGTCGAGTCGCCGACCGGGGCGACCTGCGGGCGCGCCATCCTGCGCGAGGGGGTGCGGCCGGACGTGGTGGTGATGCTCCAGCAGTTCGGCCACTGGGCGACGCCCTTCGCCCGCGATCTCGGGATGCCGAGCCTCAACCAGGTGGCGAGCATGGATCTCGCCCTGACCGACGCGACCGGCAGCGGCGCCGACCTGGTGCCGGTCGCGGTGCGCCGGAGACCCTGATGCGCTGGGGCATGGTGATCGACCTGCGCCGCTGCGTCGGCTGCCAGACGTGCACCATCGCGTGCAAGCAGGAGCACGGGCTGCCGCCCGGCACGGCGTGGCGCTTCGTGGCGGACGTCGAGATCGGCGAGTATCCCGACGTGCGCCGGCTGTTCCTGCCGATGCAGTGCATGCACTGCGCCGAGCCGCCGTGCGTGCCGGTGTGCCCGACCGGGGCCTCGCGCCAGCGCGCCGACGGCATCGTGTGGGTGCACCACGACGCCTGCGTGGGCTGCGGCTACTGCGCGGTTGCCTGTCCCTATCACGCCCGCCACCTCGTCCGCGAGACGGTCGGCTACTTCGGGGCCCCGACGCCGCCCGAGCGGCTCGAGGCCCGCCCCGGGCGCCACGGGGTCATGACCAAGTGCACCTTCTGCCGGGAGCGGGTCGACGAGGGCCTGGCCCGCGGTCTCGTCCCCGGCGTGGACGCCGAGGCGACCCCGACGTGCTCGGTCGCGTGCATCGCCAACGCCATCGTCTTCGGTGACCTCGACGATCCGTCGAGTCGCGTCGCCCGGCTCCTCGCCGACGGCCACGCGCAGCCGCTCACCCCGGAGGCCGGCACCCGGCCCTCCGTGTACTACCTGGCGGAGTGACCGATGGGCCCCTCGCTGGCCGTGAAGCCGATCGACCTGCTCCCGTCCCGACCACAGGCCTTCTGGGGCTGGCCGGCCGTCCTCAACTTCTTCCTGGGCGGGCTCGGCGCCGGCTTCTACGTGGTCACCGTGCTCGCGGAGGGGCCCGGCGGCCGCTCCGCGGTCATGACCCTGGCCGCGTGGCTCGCGCCCGCCTGCGTGCTGGCGGGCTTCGCCGCGGTGGCCGCCGAGGCGGGCCGTCCGCTCCGTGGCCCGCGCGTGCTGTTCCGCGTGGGCACGTCCTGGATGTCACGCGAGCTGTGGCTGGGCGGCGCCTTCGTCGCGCTCGTCCTGGCCGATGGGCTCCGGCCACTCGGCCCGCTCCGCGCGGGCGCCGCGGTGGCCGCCCTCGTGCTCGCGATCGCCCAGGGCTTCATCGTGCGGGGCGCCCGCGGCATCCCGGCCTGGAACGTGCCGGTCATGCCGACCCTCTTCGGGCTCTCGGCCCTGGTGTCGGGCGGCGGGCTCTACCTGGTGGTCGCGGTGAGCGTGCGGCGCGTCCCCTCGGTGCCCGCGCTGGCCGCCGTCCTCATGCTGCTCATCGGAGGCGTCTGGATGTGGGTGCGCTACCTCACGTGGTCGAGCGAGGCCGCCTTCACCGAGGCCGTCGCGCCGCTCACCCGTGGCCGTGAGGCTCGCCTCGTGGTGGGGGCCGGCCTCATGGCGCCGCTCCTGCTCACCGCGGGGGCCGCCGCGTGGCCCGCGGTGGCCGCGCCCGCGCTGGCCCTGGCCGGGATCCTGATGGTCCTGGGCCAGCTCCACGCCAAGGCGCGCCTCGTTCTCACCGCCGGTCGGCTCCGGCCGGTGACGCTCGCCGGCCTGCGCATCAAGGGGAGGGCGCGATGATCTTCGGAGCGGGAGTCGACGTCGGATCCACTCAGACCAAGGCCGTGATCGTGGACGAGGCGCGCCGCATCGTGGCCCGCACGCTCATCCCCACCGGGGCCAACGTGACCCGGGCCGGGGAGAACGCCTTCGTGCGCGGCTGCGAGGAGGCGGGACTGAGCCGCGAGGCGGTGCGCTACGTGGTCGGCACCGGTTACGGCCGGTACAAGGTGACCTTCGGCGACGCGCAGATCACCGAGATCACCTGTCACGCCCGCGGCGCCCACTCGATCTTTCCGGCGACCCGGACCGTGATCGACATGGGCGGCCAGGACACCAAGGCCATCAAGGTCGGACCCGACGGCTCGGTGGTCGACTTCTCGATGAACGACAAGTGCGCGGCGGGCACCGGGCGCTTCCTGTCCGCCGCCGCCGACGTCACCGGCGTCGGGCTCGACGAGATCGGGCCGCTGTCGCTCGAGGCCCGGTCGCCGGTGCGGCTCACCTCGGTCTGCACCGTCTTCGTGGAGTCCGACATCATGTCCTACCTCGCCCAGCGCAAGACGATCGAGGACATCCTGGGCGGCGTGCACAAGGCCATCGCCACCCGCACCATGTCGCTGGTGCGCCGCGTGGGGGTGGAGGACGAGGTCACGTTCACCGGCGGCGTGTCGCGCAACGTCGGCATGGTCCGCGCGCTCGAGGCGGTGCTCGGCCGGCCCATCAACGTGAGCGTGGACGGCCATTACATTGGCGCGCTGGGCGCGGCGCTCTTCGCGCTCGAGCGCGCCCTGGTCGCGGGCCGGGTGCCCGCGCCGGCGGGGGGAGGTGCGTCGTGACGCTCATCGCGGGAATCGACGTGGGGTCGGGCACGACCAAGTGTGCCCTCGTGGACGAGGACGGGCGCCTGCGGGGGTGCGGGGAGACGCGCACCCGCGCCGACTTCGAGAAGGTGGCCCGCGAGGCGCTCGAGGCGGCGCGGGTCGACGCGGGAGGCGGGGACGAGATCGTCTACGTCGCCAGCACCGGCCTCGGCCGCTACGCGCTGAGCTTCCGCGACATCCAGATCACCGACCTGACGTGCGGGGCGCGGGGCGCGGCCGCGGCCTTCCCGGAGGCCGGGTACGTGCTCGACATCGGGGCCCAGTGCTCGCGCGCCATCAAGCTCCGGGATCGCGGCAAGGTCAAGGAGTTCCACATGAACGAGAAGTGCGCGGCCGGCTCGGGCGGCTTCCTCGAGCGCGCCGCCAAGTACCTCGAGGTGCGAGTCGGCGACATCGGCGCGCTCTCCCTCGGCGCGGAGCGGCCCCAGGCGATCTCGAGCGTCTGCGCGGTGCTGGCCGAGTCCGAGATCATCAACCACGTCTCCGAGGGGGTCGCGGTGGAGAACATCCTCCGGGGCATCCACAACTCGCTGGCCGACCGGGCCCTGTCCCTGCTCAAGCGCGTCGGGCTCGACGGGCCGGTGGTGTTCATCGGCGGCGTGGCCCGCCAGGCCGGCATGGTGGTGGCCCTGCGCGATCGGCTGGGCGTGCCGGTCCTGGTCCCGGACGGGCCCCAGTTCGCGGCGGCCCGCGGCGCCGCGCTCCTCGGGCTGCAGCGACATCTCAAGGCGTCCCGGCCGGCCGCCGCGTGAGAGGAGGATCCCCCATGGACCGCACCGCCGTCATCGCCCGCGCCGCCGAGATGTCCGACCTGGACGCCGTCGTGCGCATCGACGAGAAGCTCTCCGGGCAGACCCGGAAGGACTACTGGCGCCAGCGCCTCGAGATCGCCGCGCTCCGCCCGCCCTGGATGTCGCTGGTCGCCGAGACCGACGGGCGCGTCGCCGGCTTCCTCTTCGGCTGGGTCGGGGAGTCGGAGTTCGGCATCGCCCGCCCGACCGCGTGGGTCGATCAGATCGGGGTCGACCCGCCCTATCGCGGCCGGGGCATCGGGCGTGCTCTCGTCGATCGGTTCGTCCGGAGCGCGCGCGAGCTGCGCGCGGTCGAGAAGGTCGCCACCCTCATCGATCTGGGTCAGGCCGACGTGCGCGAGTTCTTCCTCCACTCGGGCTTCCACCACGGTTCCATGATCCAGATGGAGCGCGCGATCAACCCATGACGCCCACGCCGATCGCAAGGCTTCTGGACGACCACCGCCTGATCCTGCGCGCGCTCGGCGTGCTCGAGACGGCGGCCGCGCGCCCGGAGGGCGGCGCGACGCCACCCGCGCGATGGTGGGACGACCTGATCGGCTGGCTGCGCTCCTTCGCCGATGCCAATCACCACGGCAAGGAAGAGCGCTGTCTGTTCCCGGCGCTCGCGAAGGCGGGAGTCCCCGAAGCGGGCGGACCGGTCGCGGTCATGCTCGAGGAGCACGACCGGGGGCGGGCGCTGCTCCGGGCCATGGAGTCGGGGGCCGCGGCCGATCGGGCCCGGGCCGCGCGCGAGTACGTGGGGCTGCTCCGAGAGCACATCGACAAGGAGAATGGCGTGCTGTTCCCGCTCGCCGATGCGGTGCTGGACGACCCGGCCCGGGCGCGGCTCGACGGCGAGCTGGAAGCGGTCGAGATCGACGGGGGCCACGGCATGCCGCACGCCCGCGCCGAGGCGGAGCTCGATCGGCTCGCCGCGGCCCTCGGCTGAGCCGGGGGACCCTTCAGCGCTCGCGGCCCTCGGCAGGGAGGCGCGGCGGGGTGGGCGGACGCTCCGGCCCCCACACGCGCTGGAAGTACGAGTCGGCCAGCTGGAGCGCGCCGACCGGGTTGTGGGCGAGCACGCGGTCCTTCGCCACCAGGGTGGTGGCGAGACCCTCGGAAGCGCGGAAGAACAGGCTGTCGTGGCCCACGCAGAGGCCGAGGACGATGTTGAGCTCGCAGCCCGCCCGGTTCAGCAGCTCCGCCTGGGAGATGGGGTTGCACATGGACTCGTGCTGGCCCGGGCGGATCTTCTCCTCGTCCCGGAGCCCGAGCTCCTCCTTCGGCACCCCGCCGTTCTTGCACGCCACCGAGGCGACCTCGAAGCCGTGCGACTCGAGGATGCCGCTCAGGGTGCGGGCGAGGTCGACCATGCTGATGCAGGTGGCGATCCCGATGCGCGTGAAGCCGAGCTTCTTGGCGAAGGCGCAGATCTCCTCGACCCGCGTCCACTTGCAGTAGCCCTCGCTCTCCACGAGCGCCGCGGCGCGCGCGATCCGGAACGTCAGCGGATCGCGGTAGGCCGCGTCCGCCTGAGCGATGCCCTCGCCGTCGACCTTGCTGGGGCAGAAGCCGGGCCCGCGCTCCTCCGATTCGCCCTGTCGGCAGGCGCGCACCGTCGGCGGGCAGTAGGCGCAGCCGGGCGTCTCGTAGTCCATCAGCGGTCCTCCCCCATGCGGACGGTGCGGACGCCGACGTGATCGTACTTGCCGTGGAGCTCGCCCATGACCGTCGCCTCCCCCTCTAACCAGCATAGTCACGGGGATCGCGCCCGGCATGATGCAGACGCATGGTTCTTCTGGAGCAAACGGCCCGGTGCGGGCCGACGGCCCGGCTAGGGGGCCGCGCGCGGGTCCGGCGCCCTGGTGTGCTCGGTGGGCTGAGGGGTCGCGCTCAGGACCGTGACGCCGTCCGGGGCCTCGAACCGGTGCCAGTGCCCCCGGGGCACCACGATCAGCATGCCGGCGGAGAGCGCGAACGATCGGGAGCCCTCGCCGGTCATGACGATGAGGGTCGCGGCGCCGTCCAGGATCTGCACGAGCTCGTCGCCGTTGCCGTGCCGCTCCCAGGCGGTCTCTCCGGAGAACCGGCCCGCGAAGACGCTCCCGTCGCGGAACGGGGCCAGCACCGCGAAGGCGGCCTTCACCTCGTCGGCCGGGGTGCTCGCGCTGCGCCCGCGCAGGACCGGGAGCGCGGCCAGCTCGGCCCTGATGTCGACCGCTTCGATCACGTGGGCGGCGGTCAGGTCTGCAGGTCGCCCACCGCGGCGGCCAGCGCCTCGAGCTCGGCCCGCCACGAGCGGGGCGCGGCCACCGGCCGCACCACGAACTTCGAGAAGCCGACCGCGATGAACTGCTCGATGCACTTCCGCAGGGCGGGGTAGCCCACCGGGGTCAGCTCGAGCGACCGCGGGCGGCGCGCGGCCATCGTGCGCGCGGTGTCCGGATCGATGGGCGCGCTGGCGTAGCCCACGCTCACGCCGAAGTGCTCCGGGCTGATCGCGCGGCCGGCCCGCGTCGCCGCGTCCTCGATGACCCGGCGCCCCGCCGCGGCCTCCTCGGGCGTGCAGAGCGACGGCAGCCACCCGTCGGAGAGCCGCCCGCAGCGCTCGAGCGCGGCGGGCACGTTGCCGCCCAGCCACACCTCGAGCGGCTGCTGCACGGGCAGGGGCGCGAGGCGCACGTCGCGGAAGTGGCCGGCGGGGCCGTCGTGGCTCACCGTCTCGCCGGCCCAGAGCCGGCGCAGCAGCGGCAGGGCGTCGTCGATGACCGCGCCGCGCTGCTTGGGGTCGACCCCGATGGCCTCCCGCTCCGGCGGATAGGTGAGCCCGGGCACCAGCGTGACGAGTAGCCGTCCACCCGACAGGCGGTCCAGGCTCGCCAGCTGCTTGGCGAGCCGCAGCACGTTGCGTCCCGGCAGCAGCGCGGTCGTGCCGATCTTGAGGCGCGGGTTGCTCGCGGCGGCCCAGGCGAGGCCGATGAGCGGATCGAGGACCGGGCCGGTCAGCACCTCGGAGAGCCATAGCGAGTCGAACCCGAGCACGTCGAGACCGCCGACCAGCTCGCCCAGCGCCTCCGCGCTCGCGGACGCGCCCCCGGCCCCCACCCCGATGCGGATCTTCATGTCGAGGCCGATTCTACCGCGTCCGACGGTCGCCGTGGCGTATCGTTCTGGCCGTGATCCTGCACCTGGTCGACGGGACCTACGAGCTGTTCCGCTACTTCCTTTCGCCCGCGGCGGCGTACGACCGGAGCGCACCGCCGGAGCTGCGGGCGGTGCGCGGGGTCGTCGGCTCGATCCTGGGGATGCTCGAGGAGGGTGCCACCCACCTGGGCGTGGCCACCGATCACGTGATCGAGTCGTTCCGCAACGGGCTCTGGCCCGGCTACAAGACCGGCGAGGGCATGGACCCGCTGCTCACGGCCCAGTTCGAGCCGCTCGAGGACGCCCTCGGCGCGCTCGGCGTGGTCGTCTGGCCGATGGTCGAGTTCGAGGCGGACGACGCCCTGGCCGCCGCGGCGGGGATGGGCGCGGCCGACGCGCGGGTCGAGCAGGTGGTGGTGTGCACGCCCGACAAGGACCTGGCCCAGTGCGTCCGGGGCGACCGGGTCGTGCAGCTCGACCGGCGGCGGCGCGAGGTGCGGAACGAGTCCGGCGTGGTGAAGAAGTTCGGGGTCCCGCCCGCCTCGATTCCCGACTGGCTCGCGCTGGTGGGCGATGCCGCGGACGGCTTCCCCGGCCTGCCCGGCTGGGGCGCCGCGTCCGCCGCGGTGGTGCTCGCCCGCTACGGGCACCTCGAGGGCATCCCGGAGCGGTCGGCCGAGTGGGACGTGCCGGTGCGCGGCGCGGCGCGCCTGGCCGCGACGCTCGTCGAGCAGCGCGAGCGCGCCCGGCTCTTCCGCACGCTGGCCACCCTGCGCGTCGACGCGCCCATCGGCGTCGACGTCGACGGGCTTCGGTGGACGGGGCCGCGCCCCGACTTCGCGGCCTGGGCCACGCGGCTCGGAACGCCCGCGCTTCACGAGCGCGCGGCGCGCCTCGTCGCGACCCGCGCCGTGGCGCGCTGAGCCCCACGCTCGTGTCCGCCTTCGCGAGTCCGCGCCCGGCGCGCCTCGCCGCACTCCGCCATCGCGACTTCCGGCTGTTCTGGAGCGGCCAGCTCGTCTCGCTGATCGGGACATGGATGCAGAGCGTGGGCCAGGCGTGGCTCGTGCTGGAGCTCACCGGGTCGCCGTTCCACCTCGGGCTGGTGACCGCGCTCCAGTTCACCCCGATCCTGCTCCTCTCGCCGGTGGGCGGCGCGCTCAGCGATCGCTTTCCGAAGCGCCGGATCATCCTGCTGACCCAGGCCGCGATGATGGGCCAGGCCTTCGTGCTGGCCGCGCTGGTCTGGAGCGGCCAGGTGCGGTACTGGCACGTGGCCGTCCTCGCCGCGATCTACGGGCTCGGGCGGGCCATCGACATCCCCGCGCGCCAGTCCTACATCACGGACCTCGTGGGTCGCTCCGACCTCGCCAACGCGGTGGCGCTCAACTCGCTGGTCTTCAACGGAGCGCGCATCGTCGGGCCCGCGGTGGCGGGCCTGCTGATCGCGCGCTTCGGGGTGGGCCTGGCCTTTTTCCTGAACGGGCTGAGCTTCGTCGCGGTCCTGGCCGCACTGCTCGCGACCCGCACCCCCGGGAATCCGGACCCCGCCGGCCGGCTCGGCATCCGGGCCGGGATCTGGGGCGCGCTGGCCTACGCGGCGCGCACGCCGCCGGTCGCGTTCACGCTGTCGCTGATCGTCGCGGTCAGCGTGCTCGTGCTCAACTTCAACGTGGTGGTGCCGCTGATCGCCAAGGACGTGCTCGGCGAGGGCGCCCACGGGTTCGGCCTGCTCATGTCCTCGCTCGGCGCGGGCGCGGTGATGGCGGGCGTCGGGCTGACCCTGCTCCGCCGGGGCCGGCCCTCGCTCCGGTTCCTCGCCGTCTCCGCGACGGTCCTGAGCGCGGGGACGGCCTCGCTCGGCCTGGTGGGGCACTTCGGCACCGCCGCGGTCCTGCTCGTGGGCCTCGGCTGCTGCCAGATCCTCTTCTCCACCGGCTGCAACACCACGCTGCAGCTCACCACGCCGGACGCGCTGCGGGGCCGGGTGATGGGCCTCTACGCGCTCGCCAACGCCGGGATGACCCCGTTCGGCTCGCTGCTGGTCGGCACGGTGGCCGAGCACCTGGGCGTGCGCGCGGCCTGCCTGGTGGGCGGGAGCGGCGGGCTGGTGGCGGTGGCGGTGCTCGTGCTCGTCGGCCGGCGCACGGGGCTCTCGTGGACCCTCGGCCCCGAGCGCTAGTTGGTCAATCTGGGATGCAGGCGATGACCGTGATCTCGATCAGGAGCTCGGGCGAGTTCAGCGAGGCGACGGTCACGGTGGTGCGCGCCGGCTTGTCGGTCGGGAAGTACTTCGCGTACTCCTCGTTGTAGGCGGCCAGGTCCTCGCGCCGGGTCAGGTGGGTCATCGCGCTCAGCACGTCGTCGAGCGAGGTGCCGGCGGCGGCCAGGATCACCTTGATGCGCTCGAGCGTGTAGCGGGTCTGCTCGCGAATGTCCTTGCCGACCTCCCCGGTGGCCGGGTGCCGGCCGGTCTGGCCGGCCACGAAGACCAGGTTGCCGAACTTGGTGGCCAGCGACAGGTTCGGGTTGGGGCGCTCGACGCCGACGCGCACGATCTCCTTCTTCACAGCACGGCCTCCACGAGGTAGGGGCCGGGCGCCGCGAGCCCGGCCGCGAACTGCTTGTTGAACTCCTCCGCGGTGGTGGCGCGGCTCGCGGGCACGCCCATGCCGCGCGCGAGCGCGACCCAGTCGAGGTCGGGGCGGCCGATGTCGAGCATGTCGGCGGCCTTGGGCCCGGGCGTGCCGGCGCGCACCCCGGAGAGCTCGTGGCGCAGGATCGCGTAGGTCCGGTTGGCGAAGACCACCGTGGTCACGTCGAGGCCCTCGCGGGCCTGCGTCCACAGCGCCTGCAGCGTGTACATGCCGCTGCCGTCGCCCTCGAGGCACACGACCTTGCGGTCCGGACACGCGACGGCGGCCCCGGTGGCGAGCGGCAGGCCGAGTCCGATCGAGCCACCCATGTTGTTCATCCAGTCGTGGGGCGGCGCGCCCGCGGTGGCCTTGAAGAAGCCGCGGCCGGTGGTCACCGACTCGTCGGAGACGATGGCGCCCTCGGGCAGCAGCGCGCCGAGCGCGGCGGCCAGCGTGTCCGGGGTGAGCGCCCCGGTGGGCAGCGCGGGGCGGCCGGGCTGCTGGACCACCTCGCCGTTCTTCTTGGCGCCGACCGCGTCGGCCAGCGCCTCCAGCGCGCCGACCGAGTCCTCGGCGATCGAGGCGAGCTGGTGGATCTGACAGCCGTCGGGGGTGAGCACGCTCGGCTTGTCCGGATAGGCGAAGAAGGCCACCGGCGCCTTGGCGCCCACCAGGATGAGGTGGCGGACGTCCTTCAGCACCGCCAGGGCCTGGTCCACCGGGTAAGGGAGCCGCTCGATCGGCACGCGCCCGGCCCCGCGCTGGATCCGGGCGTTGGAACCCTGGGCAATGATGCGGGCGCCGGTCGCGGTGGCGATGCGCCCGGCGAGGGCCAGGCCGCGCTCGCGCACCGCCAGCCCGGTCAGCATCAGCATCGCGGGCTCACCAGAGCGCAGGGCGCCGGCGCAGCGCTCGATCGCGGCCGCGCCCACCGCGGCGCGCGCCGGCACCGGCGGCACCGACGCGACGCCGCCGGCCTCGTTCCACGCGGTGTCGGCGGGCAGGATCAGGGTGGCGATCTGGCCGGGCGCGGTGCGCGCGGCCAGGATGGCGGCGGCGCCGTCGGCCGCGACCGTCCGCGCGCTCGACGAGGTGCGCACCCACGCCGACACCGGCCGCGCGATCCCCTCGATGTCGGAGGTGAGCGGGGCGTCGTGCTTGACGTGATAGGTCGCGTGCTCGCCCACCACGTTGACGATGCCGGAGGCGGCCTTGCGCGCGTTGTGCAGGTTCGCGAGCCCGTTGCCGAGGCCGGGGCCCAGGTGGAGCAGGGTCGCGGCCGGCCGGTCGGCCATGCGCCAGTAGCCGTCCGCCGCGCCGGTCACAACGCCCTCGAAGAGGCCGAGGACGCAGCGGATGCCCTCGACCCGGTCGAGCGCGGCCACGAAGTGCATCTCGGAGGTGCCGGGATTGGTGAAGCACACGTCGACCCCGCCCGCCACCAGTGTCCGCGCCAGGCTCTCCGCACCGTTCATCGAGGTCTCCTCGGGCTCAGTGGCCGTTGTCGAGCGCGGACATGATCGCCTGCGCGGTCATGAGGTCCAGGTGTCCGCCGCCCGCGTTCTTGAACAGGGTGATGTCGTCCGGTCGCACGCGCCCCGGCACGCCGCCGCCGATCAGGTCGTAGAGATCGCCGAGCACGTCCTCCTTGCGGATGGCACCGCTCGCGATCGGCTGCAGGATGTCGCCGACCCCGTCGAAGGCGGACTCGAGGCGGTCGACGAAGACGCGGGAGCGCCGCGCGGCCAGGTCGTCGGCCTCGCGCGTGTCGGGAGTGTAGCCGCCGACGAGGTCGAGGTGCGTGCCGCGCTTGAGCCAGGCGCCCTCGATGAGCGGCGTATGCGATCGCGTCGCGGCGGTGACGATCTCGGCCTGGCGCACCGCCGCGGCCAGGTCCGGCGTCGCCTCCGCCGCGATGCCCTCGCCGCGCAGGAGGGCGGCCAGGGCCTCCGCGCGCGCGGGGGTGCGGTTCCAGGCGAGGACCCGGCGGATCGAGGGCCGCACGCACCGGTGCGCGCGCACGAGCCACGGAGCCACCGCGCCGGCCCCGACCACCGCCAGGGTCTCGGGATCGCCGGGCGCGAGCAGGCTCGCCCCGAGCGCCGAGTCGGCCGCCGTCTTCCAGAACGTGATCTCGGTGCCGTCCAGCATCGCCCGCGGGTGGCCGTCGGTCCCGTCGAACAGGACGTAGACCGCCTGCACCGCGGGCCGCTTGCCGGGGAAGCTCGCGATGAGCTTGCTCCCGAAGGCGCGGCCGTGGTCGGCGGCCGATCGCACGAAGTAGTGCGCCGCCTCCGGGCCCATCAGCACGTCGTGGATCTCGATCCGGGGGCGGCGATGGCTCGCCTCCATGGCTCCGATCAGGGCCGGGAAGGTCAGGACGCGGCGGATCTCCTCGCCGCCCACGAAGCGCAGCGGCGTCGCGGTCACCGGGCGGGGCCGATGGCGCCGGCCGCGCGCAGCGCCGCGATCGCCTGGGCGTCGAGCCCGAGCAGATCGCGCAGCACGAGGTCGGTGTGCTCGCCGAGCATCGGGGCCGGCGTGCGCACCGAGCCCGGGGTCTCGGAGAGCCGCACCGGCGCGCCGACCATCCGCACCTTGCCCGCGCGGGGATGGGCGGTCTCGACGAGGGCCTGCCGCGCGATCACCTGCGGATGCTCGACCACCTGGGCGATGTTGTTGATCGCGCCGATGGGGATGCCCTTGGCCAGGAGCAGGGGCTCCCACTCCTCGTACGGGCGGGTCAGGAAGACCTCCTGGAGCCTCGGGATCAGGGTCTCGCGGTTCCGCGCCCGGTCCGCGTTGGTGCGATAGCGCGGATCGTCCGTGAGCTCCGGGCAGCCGATCGCGGGGCAGAAGACCTTCCAGAGCTTCTCGCTCCCGACCGCCAGGGCCAGATCGCGCGTCCGGGTGCGGAAGGTCTGATAGGGCAGCAGGGCCTTGTACGCGGTGCCCATCGGCAGCGGCATCTCGCCGTCGGCGAAGTAGCCGCCGATCATGCTGCCGAGCAGCGAGAGCTGGCCCTCCAGCATCGAGACGTCGATGGCCTGGCCGCGGCCGGTCCGCTCCTTCACGCGCAGCGCCAGCATGATCCCGAACGCGGCGTACATCCCCGCGGTCATGTCCGCGATGGAGACTCCGCAGCGCACCCCGTGCCCGCCCGGCTCCCCGGTGGTGCTGATCATGCCGCTCTCGGCCTGGAGGATCAGGTCGAGCGCGGCCCGGTCGCGATAGGGGCCGTCCTGGCCGAAACCGGAGACCGAGCAGTAGATGATGCCGGGGTTCCGCTCGCGCGCCGCCTCGTAGCCCAGGCCGAGGCGAGCCAGGGCGCCCACCCGGTAGTTCTCCAGCACCACGTCGCACTTCTCGACGAGGCGGAAGAAGAGGGCCTTGCCCTCGGGAGCCTTGAGGTCGATCTCGATGCCCTTCTTGTTGCGGTGGAGGCTCACGAAGTAGGCGGTCTCGCCGCCCGGCAGCGGAGCGCCCCAGGCCCGCGCGATGTCGCCGGCGCCGCGCGGCTCGAGCTTGATCACGTCCGCGCCGAAGTCGGCGAGCATGGTGGAGCAGAAGGGCCCGGCCAGGGCGTGGCTCAGGTCGAGCACTCGCACGTCCTCGAGCGGCATGCGCATCGATCGGCCTCCGGGCGCGTCTATCCGCCCCTGTTCCATCGGAGGATCCTGCCAGATCGCCCCCGGTCAGTCCAGCAGTTCCCGGAGGCGCCGCTCGAGGAAGCGCCGCTGCGGCTCCTGCCGCGCGAGACCGAGGGCCCGCTCGTAGGCGGCCCGGGCGTCCGCGGTGCGGCCGAGCCGCCGGCACAGCTCGGCCCGTGCCGAGTGCGCGAGGTGGTAGTCCGCGAGGGCACCGCGGGCCAGGATGGCGTCGATGAGCGAGAGCCCCGCCGCGGGGCCGTCGCGCATCGCCACCGCGACCGCCCGGTTCAGCTCGATCACCGGGGAGGGATCGGCCCGCACGAGGACGTCGTAGAGCCCCACGATCTGGCCCCAGTCCGTCGCGGCCGCGGTGGGGGCCTCCGCGTGCACCGCCGAGATCGCGGCCTGCAGCGTGTAGGGGCCGATGCGGCGCGAGGCGAGCGCCCGCTCGACCAGGGCGGTGCCCTCCGCGATCAGCGTTCGGCTCCAGCGCGAGCGGTCCTGGTCGTCCAGCAGCACCAGCTCGCCGGTCGGCCCGGTGCGCGCGGCCCGCCTCGACTCGTGCAGCAGCATCAGGGCCAGGAGGCCCATCGCCTCGGGCTCCGGCAGCAGCTCGACCAGGAGGCGGCCCAGGCGGATGGCCTCGCCGGAGAGGTCGGCGCGCGTGAGCGACTCGCCCGACGAGGCCGAGTAGCCCTCGTTGAATACCAGGTAGACCACGTGGAGCACCGCGTCGAGCCGGTCGGGCAGCTCGACACGCGACGGCACCTCGTAGGGGATGCGCGCGTCGCGGATCTTGGCCTTGGCGCGGACGATACGCTGGGCGAGGGTCGGGGGCGCGGTGAGGAAGGCGCGCGCGATCTCCTCGGTGGTGAGCCCGCAGACTTCCCGCAGCGTCAGCGCCACCTGCGCGTCCGCGGGCAGGGCGGGGTGGCAGCAGGTGAAGATCAGGCGGAGGCGGTCGTCCTCGATCTCCCCGGGCTCGCGCGGCCCGGCGTCGGTCGCTTCCGCGGCGAGCCGATCGGCCAGCTCGGTCTGCGAGGCGTCGAACCGGGCGCGGCGGCGGATGGCGTCGATGGCCTTGAAGCGACCGGTGGACACGAGCCAGGCGCGCGGATTGGCCGGGGTGCCGTCCCGCGGCCACTGCTCCACCGCGGCGGCGAAGGCCTCGTGCATCGCCTCCTCGGCGATGTCGAAGTCGCCCAGGAGGCGGATCAGGGTCGCGAGGACGCGGCGCGAGTCCTGCCGGTAGACCGTGTCCACCCGCTCGCGCGCGCCGTCGATCATGTCCTCGCTCATGGTCGGGGGCGCGGCTAGGAGTGCTCGAGCTCCTGGACCGGCCGGACCTCGATGGTCCCCAGCCGCGCGGGTGGGAACCGGGCGGCGACCGCGCAGGCCTCGTCGATGTCCTTGGCCTCGACGAGGAAGAAGCCGCCCAGCTGCTCCTTCGTCTCCGCGAAGGGGCCGTCGGTGACCGCCGCCTTGCCCCCACGGACCCGGATGGTCCGCGCGGTCCGGGTGCGCTGCAGCGCGTTCGAGACGATGTAGTGGCCGCTCCGGCGGATCTCCTCGTCGTAGTCGAGCGCTCCGTCCACGAGGGCCTGCATCTCCTTCTCGGGCAGGGCGTCCAGCGTCTTCTCGTCGTGATAGATCAGGAACAGGAACTTCATCTCGTCCTCCCGAGTGTCGGCCTCGGCTTGATCGGCCGCACCTCGATGCTACCGCGGCGCGCCAGCGGGATCCGCGAGGCCGCCTGGATGGCCTCGTTGAGGTCGCGGGCCTCGATCAAGATGAAGCCGCCCAGCTGTTCTTTGGTCTCGGCGAACGGTCCGTCGGTCGTGAACACCTTGCCCTTCCGGACCCGGACCGTCGTCGCCAGATCCACCGGCTCGAGGGCCTGGGCCAGGATGAGCTGGCCGTTCCGCCGCAAGGCCTCATCGTACGCCAGGCTCTCGTCGGTACAGGCGTCCGACTCGCTCTCCGACATCGCGTCCATCTCCTTCTCGACCAGGTAGACCAGGCAGATGTACCTCATGAGGCCTCCTCGGCGCGGATCGATTAGGATGCTCGGGACGTAGTCGTTCGATTCGCCCGAAATCGACGCCGGGCCTGTCGATTCCGGGTCCCTCGTCCGACTATCGGGTGAAGCCGGGGGTGAACGCGCCGGGGCCACGCCCCAGCAAGGAGACCACGATGATCAAGGGATTGAGTGCGGTGTCGATCTGGAGCGCGGATGTGAACACCCTGCTGCCGTTCTACCGGGACGTGCTGGGGCTCAAGGTGGTCATCGAGTCCCCGCGCTTCGTGGTCCTCGGGGAGGTGGGGGGGCCGAGCCTCGGCCTGGGCAGCCACAGCGACGTCCGGGGCCGCAACGCGGACCCGGCCCGGCACCTGGTGGGCCTGGCGACCGACGACCTCCGGGCGGACTGGAAGCGGCTGAAGGCGGCCGGGGTCGAGTTCGTCGAGGATCCCACCGACTACGACACGGTGTCGATCGCGACCCTGAAGGACCCCGAGGGCAACCTCGTCCAGCTCATCCAGCGGCGTCCGTGATAGGGTGAGGCCCGCCATGAAGCTCTTCTACGGCTGGACCATCGTCGGGGTCGGCATCGTGGTGACCTGTATCGGGGTGGGGGCGATGCTCTCGCTCAGCATCTTCCTCCAGCCCATGTCGGAATCGATGGGCTGGTCGCGGACCGGTATCTCGACCGTCGCGCTCATCAACTGGCTCTGCATGGGCGCGGGGGCATTCCTCTGGGGCGCGCTCTCCGACCGCCTCGGCACGCGACGGGTCCTGCTCCTCGGAGGCGCCCTGCTCGGCCTGGGGCTCGTGACCGCGAGCCGGGCGACGACCCTCGGCCAGTTCCAGCTCTTCTTCGGGGTGCTGGTCGGGCTCGCCTCCGGCAGCTTCTACACGCCGCTCACCGCGACGACCACCCGGTGGTTCACCGAGCATCGGAGCCTCGCGGTCGCGCTCGTCTCGGCCGGCATCGGTCTCGGCTCCTCCACGGTGGGCCCCCTGGCGCGTTATCTCATCACCGCCTACGACTGGCACGTGGCGATGTTCGTGATCGGCAACGTCGCCTGGCTCGTGATCATCCCCGCCGCGCTGCTGGTGCGGGAGCCGCCGGGTGCATCGTCCGCCGCCGGGGGCGGATCGATGAAGGGGGCGGACGGGCTCGACCTGACGGTGGGACAGGCGCTGCGCACGCCCCAGTTCGCGGCCATCGCGATCACCTACTTCGCGTGCTGCGCGGCGCACTCGGGGCCGATCTTCCACATGGTGACCCACGCGATCGACCGCGGCGTACCCGCGATGGCCGCGGTCACCGTGCTGAGCGTCGCCGGCCTGGCCTCGCTGGGGGGCAAGATCGTCTGCGGGCTCGTGGCCGACCGCGTCGGGGCGAAGCGCACCCTGGTGGTGGGGCTGGCCATCCAGGCGGTTTCGGTGACCCTCTACATCTTCACCCGCGACCTCGCGAGCTTCTACGCGCTCTCGGTCATGTTCGGCTTCGCCTACGGCGGGGTGATGCCGCTCTACGCGATCCTGGTGCGCGAGTACTTCGGGGCCCGGATCATGGGGACCACCTTCGGGGCGGTCGCGCTCGTCTCCACCCTGGGCATGGCCCTCGGACCGCTCGCCGGCGGCTGGCTCTTCGACACCTTCGGCAGCTACTTCTGGCTCTTCATCGGCTCGTTCGGGATCGGCGTCGGCGCGGTGGCCATCGCGGCGACCTTCCGGGCACCCGGCCGGCTGCCGGCCGGGCTGCCGAGCCCGAGCCCGGCCCGCTGAGGGCGGAGCGCGCCACGATGCGCTTCATGCTGCTCATGTACCGGGACGAGACGGTCTGGGACGTCAAGCCGGAGGCGGAGCGGCTCGCGATCCGCCAGCAGGCCATCGACACGTCCGAGGCCTTGCGCGCGCGTGGCATCTACCTGGCCGGCGATCCGCTGCTGCCGACCGGCACCGCGGTCACGATCCGGATGACCGGCGGCAGGCCGATGGCGACCGACGGCCCGTTCGCCGAGACCAAGGAGCAGCTGGGCGGTTACTCCATCGTGGAGGTCGGGAGCCTCGACGAGGCGGTCGCGATCGCGCGGGATCATCCGCTGGTGCGGGTGGGTGGCCACTCGATCGAGGTGCGGCCGATCCGGGAGCTGCCGCCGCGGTAGCCTCGGGTCGCGGCGGCGGGCCGGCTCCGCTACAATCTGGCCAGAGGAGACCTGCCCATGGCCCCGCCCGCGACCGCGGCACCCCCGAGCATCCATCCCCTGGACCCGCTGAGCGCGGTCGAGATCGAGCGCGCGGGGGAGATCGTGCGGGCGGAGCGACCGCTCGGGCCGCGGGTGCGGGTGATCTTCGTCATGCTCCACGAGCCCGCCAAGAAGGTGGTGCTCGGCCACCGTCCCGGCGACCGCGTGGATCGGGCCGCCTTCGTGGTGCTGATCGACTCCGCGGCGGGGAAGACCTACGAGGCGGTCGTGTCGCTCGGGGAGGGGCGCGTGCTCTCGTGGGAGCACGTCCCGGGCGCCCAGCCTGCGATCGTGCTCGACGAGTTCGTGGAGTGCGAGGCGGCGGTGCGCGCCGATCCGCGCTGGCGCGAGGCGCTGCGCAAGCGCGGCGTCACCGACCCGACCCTCGCGATGGTGGACTGCTGGTCGGCGGGCAACTTCGGCTTCCCGGCCGACGAGGGCCACCGGCTCGTGCGTGCGCTCACCTGGGTGCGGCGTCACGCGGGCGACAACGGCTACGCCCGGCCGGTCGCCAACCTGCTCACGGTGGTCGACCTCGATCGGATGGAGGTGCTTGCGGTCGAGGACGGGGGCGTCGTCCCGCTGCCGCCCGAGGACGCCAACTACTCGCCCGAGGCGGCCGGGGTGCGCGCCGGCCTCAAGCCCATCGAGATCCGCCAGCCCGAGGGCCCGAGCTTCACGCTCGCGGGTCACGAGCTCTCCTGGCAGAAGTGGCGGATGCGCATCGGCTTCACGCCGCGCGAGGGGCTGGTGATCCACACCGTGTCCTACGAGGACCAGGGGCGGGAGCGCCCGATCCTCTACCGGGCCTCCATCGCGGACATGGTGGTGCCCTACGGCGATCCCCGCCCGACCTACTTCCACCGCAACGCCTTCGACGTGGGCGAGTACGGCATCGGCACGCTCGCCAACTCGCTCGTCAACGGCTGCGACTGCCTGGGCGAGATCCGCTATCTCGACGCGGTGGTCAACGACGGCCGCGGGAGCGCGGTGACCCTGCCCAACGCGATCTGCCTCCACGAGGAGGACGCGGGCATCCTGTGGAAGCACGTCGACTGGCGGCTCGGCACGACCGAGGTGCGCCGCTCGCGCCGCCTCGTCGTCTCGTCGATCTCCACCGTCGGCAACTACGAGTACGGCTTCTACTGGTACTTCTACCAGGACGGGACCATCCAGCTCGAGGTCAAGCTGACCGGCATCATCTCGAACGGCGCCGAGCCCCTGGGCTCGAAGCCCCGGTGGGGGGAGATGGTCGCGCCCGGGGTCTACGGGCCGATCCACCAGCACTTCTTCAGCGCCCGCCTCGACATGATGGTGGACGGGCTCGAGAACTCGGTCTACGAGGTGAACACGATGGCCGACCCGCCGGGCCCCGACAATCCCCACGCCAACGCCTTCCACGCCGAGTCGGCCTTGCTGCGGTCGGAGGGCCAGGCGCAGCGGATCATCGATCCGCTCGCCGGCCGCTTCTGGAAGATCGTCAACCCGCAGACGCGCAACCGGCTGGGCGAGCCGGTGGCCTACAAGCTGATGCCCGGCGAGAACGTGCTACCGTTCGCGGGGCCGGACGCCTCGGTGACCCGGCGTGCGGGCTTCATGACCCGACACCTCTGGGTCACGCGCCACGATCCGCGGGAGCGGTACGCGGCGGGCGAGTACCCGAATCAGCACGCCGGCGGCGCCGGCCTGCCGAGCTACGTTGCCGACGACGCCCCGCTCGAGAATACCGATCTGGTCGTCTGGTACACCTTCGGGGCCCATCACGTGGTCCGCCCCGAGGACTGGCCGGTGATGCCGGTCGTGACCATCGGCTTCATGCTCAAGCCGGTGGGCTTCTTCGATCGCAACCCCGGTCTCGACGTGCCGCCGTTGCCCCCAAACCGGGAGTGCTGTCACCCGGCCTGAGCGTCCCGCGCGCGGCCTAGCGGGACTTCTTGAGCATGGCTGCCCGCGAGCGCTTGATGCCCGCTCCGGGCCGGGCGTGCTGCCGCTCGGCCTGCTTGGGCGGCGCCATGTGGATCTCGACGCGGCGCGGCTGGTCCGACTGCATCATCGTCGCGCCGTGGCGCATCCCCACCTTGCCGCCGGTCTTCTTCTTGGAGCTCTTGGCCCCCATGGACGATCCTCCTGTGCTCGCAATCTCACGAAGCAATCCCGATGCCAGCCCTCCGTGCCCGCAAGTGGACGCCGGGTGACGGATCCGCGACGTGAGGCGGCGACGACACCGGCCGGCCCGAGGCGCGCCCGCCCCAGCCGTGTCGCCGCCGCCTCACTCCGCTACAGCGTGCCGACGACGGCGGCCGGCCAGGCCCGCGCGTCGACGCGCCCGTGCCACTCCTTGATCTTGCCGTCGGGGCCGATGACGACCCCGACGCGCTGCGCCCCCTTGGCCGGATCGGCGTTGGCGCCGTAAGCGGTGCCGATGGCGCGGTCGGTGTCGCAGATCAGGGGGAAGTTGAAGTGGAACTTCTCGGCGAACGCCCGGTTCTCGGCCGGCGTGTCGAAGGAGACGCCGAGGATCACGGCGTTCTTGCGGTCGTAGTCGGCCTTGAGGTCGCGGAACCCGCAACCCTCCGCGGTTCACCCGGGGGTGTCGGCCTTGGGGTAGAACCAGAGCACGACCGTCTTGCCCTTGAAGTCGGCCAGCTTCACGGTCTGGCCGGTGTGGTCGCGCCCGGTGAAGTCGGGCGCCTTGTCTCCGGGATTGAGCATGAGCTCTCCTTTCGTCGTGGCCCTCCGCCAGCGCCAGCACACGCTGGTCGTGGCCCAGCCCGCGACCGTCGCGAGAATGCCCCAGCTCAACACGACGAGCCACGGAATACCAGAGGGATGATAGACAAAGTCGACCCGGTTGGGACCCGCTCGCACGGCGATGGCCCTGAAGATGAAGTCGGCCGGCTCGACCGGAACCGTGCGGCCATCCACCTCGGCCCGCCAGCCGTGTGCCCAGCGATCGGTGACCAGCAACCAGCCCGCCGACGGTGCCACGACCTGGAAGCTCAACCGATCGGGCCAGTAACTGGTTACCGATACCGAAATGCGCTCGGCCGGGGGCAGGGCCTCGATGGCGGCCCGATCGGCGCCGTCGCTCGGAGACGGCTCTCCCGCTCGGGGAGTCCTGGCCATCGCGCTCCGGGGATGGATGACGAGCGGGACTGCCTGGAGAGAGCTGCTGCGCTTCACGAACGCCTCGAAGGACGCGTCGGATGGGGCCACTCGTCCCACCTCTCGGGCAAACCAGAAGCGCGAATCCCCGGTGGCCGCGCCACGCAGGAGGCGGTTCCGGACCCAGGCCTTGTGGAAGCGGTTGGAGAAAGGCGAATACCCCCGGAGGACCGCGCTCTTCACGAGCAGATTGGCATTGCTGACCCATTTGGCGTCGGGGTCTTCCACCGCCGCGACGCGATAGGTTCCGCCCGGCGCCAGGTCGAGACGGGGATCATGATGGGCGTCTAGCTGCCGCCACGCCTCGACCGCGGCGGGATCGCGATCCTCGATCGTCACCGGCAATCGCTGCGCCGCGAAAGCATCGACGACTGCGAGTGACACCAGGAACAGTGGCAGGACCCTCGCCCGCAGTCGCGCCGGAGCCCGATCGACCACGACGCTGATCGTGACGATGCCAAGCCAGGCTCCCCAGAGATGGGCCCGGCTCCTGAAGATGCGAATCGAGCTGTCGTCGTTCGCCATTGCCTGCACCAGATGGAACGACACGACTGCCGCGATGGCGAGAAGCGCGGCCGAGATCGTGAGCCGCCAGCGCCGGACGCTATTGACCGGCGTCGAGCCGAGATCTGACGTCGCGAGCAATGCGAGCGCCGTCAAGTAGAAGATCGTGTAGGCGCGGAACAAGGACGAATGCCGGAAATAGCGAGTGGGCGGCAGCAAGTCATAGAGCCAGCCGCGAAGCGGCAGGCTCTGGCCGAGCGCGAGGCCGATCGCCAGCATCGCGACACCGAAGAGCCACCACCGCCACCGGTCGCGAGGTCGCGCGGCGAGCGAGACGATCGCCAGCCAGAGGACGGCCGCGCCCATGTAGACGCTGGCGGAGGACATGTCCGTGTACGGCCACAGCGTGCGGGGCGGAAGACTGCCCAGGTAGGGACTGAAGATCGTCGTCAAGGCCAACGGATGGAGGGCGTTCGCTCCGATGGCTTCCTCGCGGGATAGTGGATCGGCCCGATCGCTGAAACCCCGCCCCTCGACGAGAAAGCCCACGTAGGCGGGCGACATCACCAGGACCCCCACGACGAACAGGATCGTCATCGAGCGCAGGAGTCTCGTGATCGGGACGAAGGCGGTGTCGGGCGTACGGTTCGGTGAGCTCGTGGCTCCGGTACCGTGAGCAGGCCGCGGGCAGAGCCAGCGCCCGAGCGCCCAGAGGAGGGCGAAGATGCCGTTCGCGCACGTCACGCCTGGATAGCCGGCGACACCGGAAAGCCCCCAGAGAGCTCCGGCCTCGAAGCCCGGGCGACAGCGGTCTGATCGGAGAGCCTCGTCCAGCCGCCAGATCATCAGCGGAAACCAGGCGAAGGAATACAGCCAGGAGGTGTGCTCGGCGTGGCCGACCAGGAAACCGCTGAAGAGGAACCCCCCGGCCGCGACGCTGGCTCCCCAGGCCGGCGTGTGGAGGTGGCGGCCGAGCAGGAGGATACCGAGCCCGGACAGGAACCACATGAGGAGCCAGTAGACGCGAAATCCGGCCAGGGTACCGCCCGTTGCCGCCGCGAGCGCGACCACGACCGGAGACAGCGCGCCGACTTGAGGGTCGGCAAAATCAGGTGAGCCCCCGTTGGTCCAGGGGTTCCAGAGCAACAACCTGCCGGCCCTCGCGTAGTCTGCCACCAGCGTGTAGTAGGGCGCGAACACGGAGCTCGCATCCCAGATCGGGGTTGCCCGATCGGCCACCTGACGGACGTTGGCCACGAGAAAGACGAGGAGCAATCCGGCCGCCGCCGCGAGCCAGGGTCGAAGCGGTTGGTCCTTTGCGCGGAGCGGAGGCGGCACCGCTCCCGTCAGCGGGCGCGCACGATCTCGGCCGCGAAGGCCTCGAGCGCGTCCCAGTCGTACGGCCCCTCGCGGAACGCGATGCAGAGCCGGGTGCAGCCGAGGGCCCGGAACCGGTCCACCATCGCCTGGGCGTCCTTCACGGTCCCGCGCAGGTAGCCGGTGCGATCCGCGCGGTCGGGGCTGCCGCCCCAGTGGCCGCGGAAGATCTCCTCCGCGCGGGCAGCGCCCCGGGCGTCGGCGCCCAGGTAGAAGCCGAGGTTCACGGTGCGCATGATCGTCTTCGGATCGCGCCCCTCGGTCTCGCACCAGCGGTCGAGGACCTCGCTCTTGTGCTTCCAGTCGTCGGGGCCGAGGTAGGCGCCGTTCCATCCGTCGGCGTACCGGGCGGCGGCGCGCAGGGTGCGCTTCTCGCCGC
This sequence comes from Methylomirabilia bacterium, assembly GCA_041497895.1. Classification (GTDB taxonomy): domain Bacteria; phylum Methylomirabilota; class Methylomirabilia; order Rokubacteriales; family CSP1-6; genus CAMLFJ01. The sequence continues at coordinate 7,229 of JBGQHJ010000010.1, read as the reverse complement.
GCCCGCCGATCCAGATGGGGATGCGGGGCTGGAGCGGCTTCGGATTGTTGGGGGCCTCGACCATGCGGAAGTGCTTCCCCTCGAAGGTGACGCGCCGGCGCTCGGGATCGAGCAGCAGCCGCATGACCTGCGCGTACTCCTCGAGCATGTCCTCGCGCGGGCCGATCGAGGGAAACGGGTAGCCGAAGGCCTTGGCCTCCACGTCGTGCCACCCCGCGCCGAGCCCGCAGTCGACGCGTCCCTGGGAGAGGTGGTCGATCGTGGTCAGCGACTTCGCGAGCAGCCCGGGGTTGCGGTACGCGACGCAGTAGACGCCGCTGCCGAGCCGGATCCGCTCGGTGTCCACCGCCGCCGCGGTCAGCGTCGCGATCGCCTCGTAGCAGTCCATGTCGCCGCCGCGCGGCGGCGACTCCTGGAAGTGGTCGGAGACCGAGAACCAGTCGAAGCCCTGCGCGTCGGCGAACTTCCATAGCTTGCGCATCTCGCCCAGGGGACCACCCATGTGACCGATGTGGATGCCGAACTTCATCGTGCTCCTCCCTCGCGATCGAGTGACGCGATCAGAACTTCTCCTGGGCGCCGCCGCCGCCGAAGCGGCCGCCCTCACCCGCGAAGCCGGGCTCGGGGCTGGGCGCGCGCGCCCCGGGCGCGAAGGCGGTCACCACCGGCAGGATCTGGAGCGCCTGCTGCCGGCGCTCGTCCGAGAACAGCGGCTCGGCGGTGAGCCCGGCCCGCTCGCCGCCCCGGGCCCCGCGCAGCGCCCGCTCGACGGCCAGCGCGACGACGACCAGCAGCGCGCCCGAGAGCGTGAGCACGACCCACAGCGGGGCCATCTGGACGTAGTGCCGCAGGGTCACGAGCGACAGGGCGAGCAGGACGATCCCGGTGTCGAGCAGGAGGGTCCGGCGGGAGCCGAGGCCCCACGCGAGGACGGCCAGGGGGAGCAGGGCGGTGGCCCCGGCGGCCGCGAGGCGCGCGCCGCGCGGCAGGTCTTCCCGGCTCGGGGCGAGCCGGGCCAGGTGCTCGAGGATGCCCTCGTCGAGCGAGTACACGTTGGCCGCCGCGTACACCGCGCCGATGCCGATCACGGTGAGGACGGCGGCCCCGAGCCGGTGAGAAGGGGCGAGGCGGCCGTCGTCCAGCCGCGATGCCGCCACCCCGGCCAGCGCCGCGCCGGCCAGGAGCCAGAGCAGCCGGCCCTGGGGCAGCCGCGCGAGGGCGCAGAAGAGCGCGCCGCCGGCGAGCCCCGCGAAGAGCGGGCTGCCCCAGCGCCAGGCCGCGAGCCCGCACGTGAGCACCGCGGCCACCAGGAGCGCGTCGATCGCGTCATCGTCGCGGAGCCGCACCGTCTCGACGAGCGTCAGGCCCAGTCCCACCAGGAACAGGCCAACGCCCAGGACCGACGTCGCGCCCGCGGCGCCGCGGCGGGCGGAGCGCGGGGAGGCCTCGAGCACCTCGGTGGCGACGAGGCAGGCCACGCCCCAGAGCAGCAGCAGCGCCTGGAGCTCGCTCGAGCTGCGCCAGACCGAGAGCGCCATGGCGGCGAGCGTGCAGAGCACGATGGCCGCGACCATGCCCCCGGTGAGCACGCGCCACACCGCGCCGGGCGTCACGCACGGGTCCGGGAAGGCCTCGCGGACGCGCCGGTGGGTGGCCTCGTCGATCGCGCCGGCGCGCCGCCAGCCCCGCGCGGCCGCGTCCACCTCCGCGGCCCGCTCCCAGGCGATCGCCTCGCGCCTCATCGCTCGCGCATCCGTCGGTGCGCCCAGAAGATCACCGCGAGCACCGCCGAGCCGAGGAGCGCGGCGAGCAGGAGCGGGATGCTGTCCGCGTGCCGCCCGTATCGGAACGGCTCGAAGAGCACTCGCACGAGCGCGATGTAGGCGGCCACGAGCCCGGCCGCGAAGTAGAGCGAGCGGCCGAGGCGGAAGGCGACCGCCATGACGCCGCCCGCCACCGCGAGCAGCGCGACGAGCCAGAGATCCCACCCGCGGTGGTCCTCGAGCACGCCGGAGAGCAGCCCACCCAGCAGGAGCACGAGCCCCGCGTTGGCGAAGACCTCCTCGAAGTGCGCCTTGCGCCCGAGCCGCGCCGAGAGCGCGGCCGCACCCACGTAGAGGGCGCCCAGCGCGATGGCGCTCGCCCGCAGGTCCGCCGCGACGCCGGGACCGAGGGTCACCGCCGGGACCAGGCTGATCGAGAGGCCACGCCACGCGGCCAGGGTGGCGAGGGCGAGGCCCAGCGCGGTGCGCGAGTCCCAGCGATAGGCGGCCAGCACGTAGACCACCCCGACGATCAGGAGGTGGTAGGCCCAGCGCGGCCCGAGGACGGTGAACTGCACCTCCACGTAGGCGAGGGCCGAGGCGAGCAGGAGAAGGCCCAGGAGCAGGACGTAGTCGAAGGCCACGCTCGGGGACGAGACCTCGTCCCACGAGAAGGGCGCGGCCCGGCGCGCGACCCAGAGCAGGCAGACCGCCGCGGCGAGGGTGATCCCGGTCGCGATGGCCAGCGGGCCGATCTCCTGGTGGTGCTGGGCCACCAGGACCCCGACCCCGGAGGTGAGCAGGAGGACCCCGACGTAGAGGAGGGCGCGGATCTCGAAGCGGATGGAGACGAGCCCGCGCCGGGCCACGCGGTCGAAGAGGTCGGCCTGCCCGATCGAGAGGACGCCGTCCGCCCTCAGGCGGGTGATCGCGCGGACCACGTCGGGGGGGTTCACGTCCCGGCTCCTGGGCGCGCCGCCATGCGCCATGGTGCGCCCGGAGCGGGGCCTGCGTCAACGCGCCGGGCGCGCCTCCTGGCCGGCCCCGCGCGAGCCTTCCCGCAGCCCGTCGGGTGCGCTGACGATCAGCCGCTCGCCCCCGGTGAGCCCGGAGAGAATCTCGACGGACCGCCCGAGGTCGCGGCCGAGCTCGACCTTCTGCTAATGCACGCTCCGGTCCTCGCGCACGCTCAGCACCTGGGGGCCCTCCGCGCGCGCGACGAGCGCGGTGGCAGGGATCACCCACACCGGGGCGGTCTCGGACCGCGAGAGGCAGCGAGTCTTGGCGTACCATGGGCGCATGGCGACAACCTTTGCGGGCTACCCGGCAAGCAATGACTCGAGCGGAGCATCGATCGCGCTGCTCGGCGTTCCGGACGCCACCCCGTACACGGTGGGGAGATCCAGTCACTGCGCCGGTGCCCCGGCCGCGCTGCGCGCCGCGTTGACCGGGTACGCGACGGCGCCGGAGCACTACGATTTCGACATCGGCGGCTTCCGCCCGTCCGGGGTCGTCGATTGCGGGGACCTGGTGGGAGACCCCTCCGATCCGCCGGGCACCCGGGAGCGCATCACCGCCGCGATCACCCGATTTCTCGAGGCCGGCGCCGTGCCGGTGGTGCTCGGGGGCGACGATTCGGTTGTGATTCCCTTCTTCCAGGCGTTCACCGGCCGGGGGCCGCTCACGGTCGTCCAGGTCGATGCGCATCTCGACTGGCGGGACGAGGTTCGTGGCGAGCGGTTCGGATGGAGCAGCCCGATGCGCCGGGCGTCGGAGATGCCCTGGATCGAGCGGATGATCCAGGTCGGCCTGCGCGGCATCGGGAGCGCCCGGGCGGGCGAGGTCGCGGACGCGCGGTCGTGGGGCTCCTCGATCGTCACCGCGGCCGAGGTGCATCGCTCCGGCGTCGGGGTGGCGGTCGACCGGGTGCCGGCCGGGGCCCGCTGTCTGGTCACCATCGACTGCGACGGCTTGGATCCCGCGGTCATGCCGGCGGTGAGCGCGCGGGCCCCGGGCGGGCTCCTCTACCACCACGTCCTCGACCTCCTGCACGGGGTGGCCGCCAAGGCGACCATCGTGGGATTCGATCTCGTCGAGCTCATGCCGGAGCGGGACCCGAGCGGGCTCGCGGCGCTGACCGCGGCGCGGCTCGTGTGCAACGGCATCGCGGCCATCGCGGCCTCGCGGGGTGGCCGGGCGGGAGGCCCTTGACGCGGCCACCGGTTTCGGCCGATTCTCGGACCGCGCACAGGAGGCCCGCATGATCGTTCCCCTGACCCTGGCCGATTTCCTCGACCGCGCCGAGCTGGTCTACGGCGAGCGCGAAGCCATCGTCGACGAGCCCAACCCGCCGGGCGGCGGGCTCGGCCGCGTCACCTACCGGCGGTTCGCCGCGATGTGCCGGAGCCTGGGCGCCGCGCTCGACGACCTGGGGGTGGGGGAGGGCGAGCGGGTGGCGATCGTGTCGCCGAACGCGGCGCGCTTCCTGGTGAGCCTCTTCGGGGTGAGCGTGTTCGGCCGCATCCTGGTGCCGGTGAACTTCCGACTCAACGCGGAGGAGATCCGCTACATCGTCGAGCACTCGGGCTCGACCGTCGCCCTCATCGATCCCGAGCTGGAGGAGTCCCTGCGGGCGATCCCGGTCAAGCACCGGATCATCCTGGGCGCGGCGAGCGACGCCCGGCTGCTCGAGCGCCGCGACGCGCGTCCCCGGTTCGGGGTGGCCGACGAGAACGCGACCGTCTCCATCAACTACACCTCCGGCACCACCGCGCGGCCGAAGGGCGTGCAGCTCACCCACCGGGGCTGCTGGCTCAACGCGGTGACCTTCGGGTGGCACGTGGGGGTCTCGGACCGCGACGTCTACCTGCACACCCTGCCCACCTTCCACTGCAACGGCTGGGGCATGCCCTACGCGGTGACCGCGATGGGGGCCCGCCAGGTCATCATCCGCAAGATCGACGGCGAGGAGATCCTCCGGCGCGTCGAGGCCGAGGGGGTCACCCTGTTCAACTGCGCGCCCGCGGTGATCAACGCGGTGCTCGACGCGGCGGCGGCCCGCCGCAAGCGAGGCGAGGCGGTACCCGGCAAGGGCCGGGTGCGGGTGGTGGTGGCCGGCGCGCCGCCGCCGTCGAAGACCATCGAGCGGGTCGCCACCGAGCTCGGCTGGGAGTTCATCCAGATCTACGGCCTCACCGAGACGTCGCCGCTGCTCACGATCAATCGTGCGCCGCAGGAGTGGGACGAGCTCGACCCGGCCGAGCGCGCCAAGCGGCTGTCGCGGGCGGGCGTGCCCGCGGTGGGCGTGCGCATGGACGTCGATCCGAGCGGCGAGATCCTCGCCCAGTCCAACCACGTCTTCGAGGGCTACTGGAATCAGCCCGAGGAGACCGCCCAGGCCATCGCGGACGGGTGGTTCCACACCGGCGACGGCGGGCACGCGGACGGGCCGTACACCGTCATCGCGGACCGGAAGAAGGACGTCATCATCACCGGCGGCGAGAACGTCTCCTCGATCGAGGTGGAGGACTGCCTCTACCAGCACCCCGCGGTGGCGGAGGTGGCGGTGATCGGGGTGCCGGACGAGAAGTGGGGCGAGACCATCAAGGCCCTGGTGGTTTTGCGGCCCGGGCAGCAGGCCACCGAGCGCGACCTGATCGACTTCGCGCGCGGCCGCATGGCCCACTTCAAGTGCCCGACCGCGATCGAGTTCCGCGAGGCGCTCCTGCGCACCGCCACCGGCAAGCTGCAGAAGTACAAGCTGCGCGAGCCCTTCTGGGCCGGCCGCGATCGCCGGGTGAGCTGAGCCGGGCGCCCGGTCAGGCCGCGGCCAGGCCGGCCCGCAGCACGAAGAGGCCCCAGGCGATCAACGCCGCGCCCGAGGCGTAGGAGAGCCAGCGGCCGGGAACCACCTTCTCGAGCAGGATCAGCACCGCGAGGGCGGCGACCCAGACCAGGTTCATCACGCCGCCCACGAAGAGCAGCGCCATGAGCGCCCAGCAGCACCCCACGCAGTAGACGCCGTGGGCGACGCCCATCCGGAAGGCTCCCGCCCGTCCCTCCCGCCAGTGCGCGAGCATGAACCCGAGGGGCGATTGACAGCGCCTCAGGCACGCCTGCTTCCAGGGCGTGACCTGGTAGAGGCCCGCGACGATCAGCAGCGCGCCACCGGCCAGTGCGCTGAGAGCGGCCCCGGGCGAGAGCAGGAGGAAGGCGTGGAGCACCCACTGCAGCCCGGCCGCGAGCGCGCTCCAGCCCAGCCACACCACGAGGTAGCCGGCGGCCAGCAGCCCGGTCCGCCACGAGCCCTCCGCCACGCCGACCCGGAGGCGCTGGGAGCGCGCGAAGAGCACGAGCAGCGGCGTCGCCGACGGGAGCATCATGGCGATCATCATGACGCCCCACATCAGCCCGGTTCCCGCGAGGTCCAGCGGATCCCAGGGGGCCCCGGCCGGCATGGCCATGCCCATCGCGTCGTGCATGGCCATCTCGCTCGCCCGTCGCCACAGATCGAGCCAGGTCAGCCCGGCGAGGATCGCGATGCCGCCCAGCACCACCAGCTGACCCGGCTCGGGCCAGCGGAGCCGCGGGTGGGTCAGGCGCTCTTCCACGAGAACGGCGCGAAGTGGCCGTTGTTCTGGCCGCTCGTGTCCTCCCAGCGGAGGCCGAACGCGCTCAGGCGGCTGCTCGAGGCTCGAGCCAGGGCGAGCCGGGCATTGGCGGGATGCAGCGTGTTATCGACGTAGAGCGGCTCCCCCGCCTTGACCGGGCTCGGCACACCCTCCAGCGACTGATCGAGCACCCCGGGGATCGAGAGCGAGCGCTTCATCCCGTCCTTCTTGTAAGTGATCGGCCGGGCCTCGACACCGAGGACCCGCTCGACGAGCGGCCCCACCGCCGCCATCGGCCCGCCCGCCTGACCGCTCCCGATACCGGCCAGCGCGTCGCGTTGCTCCTGGCTCGCCCGCTCGTCGACGACGACGCCGACCGACCAGTGGCCCTCCCCCATCGCGGCGGGGGTGTAGCCGATCACCGCGAAGCTGAGGCCGTCGAGCGGCACGGTGCCGTAGCGGCCCCGGTCGATGTGAAACGCGAGGGCGAAGTAGCAGTCCCCATGCGACGGTCGGGCCGCCATGTTGCTCGAGATGCACGGACAGAGGAAGGTGCAGCTGCACGTCTCGAAATAGTCACCCGCGACCTGCCATGCGACCTGTGCCATGGGCGTCACCTCCGCCCGCATTGAACCACCGGCCTTCGGTGAGGGCAACGGGGACCATTCGGGTCCCGTGGCGGGAGCGGGAACGGTCGGATGCGGCGGGGCTACCTCCAGCCCCGGCGGCCGTTCTCCTGCCACGACTTGCTGCCGGTCGCGTGCACCGGGATGCTCTTGAGGAAGAGCAGCGCCATCGCGTCCGAGTCCACGCGCCAGACCACCGCCGAGACGTGGACCGGGTTGCCCTCCGGGGG
>JBGQHJ010000009.1:0-61963 GCA_041497895.1 Methylomirabilia bacterium | reverse complement strand
GCTCCCTCCGGGGAGCCGTGGCTTCTGCGCGTCGCCGAAGCCACACGCCCCTATCTCGTGGCCCCATCGAGTGCCGAATCACGGATGCGAGTCAGCGTGCTCCCCGGAGGGAGCCCCCGCCCGCGCCCCCCCCCCCACCCCGGGCCCCCAGGGCGGCCCGAACCAGGCTCGCTCCCCCGCGCGCCCCCCGGCGGGCCCCCCCGCCCGCGCCCCCACCCCAGCCCGGCGACACGACGTGAGGAGCGAGCGAGCATGCGCATCGAGGTGATCTGCACCGGCGATGAAGTGCTGACCGGCAAGATCGTGAACACGAACTTCAGCTACGTCACGCAGAAGCTCGAGGACGTGGGCCTCTCGGTGAACTGGGAGACCACGGTGGGTGACGATCGCGAGAACCTGCTGCACGCCTTCCAGCTCGCGGGCGAGCGCGCCGACGCGGTGATCGTCAACGGGGGCCTCGGCCCCACCGTGGACGACCTCTCCCAGGAGATCGCGGCCAAGGCGGCCGGGGTGGACCTGGCGCTGAACGAGGACTGGCTCAAGCGCATGGAGGAGTTCTTCCAGCGCCGGAGCCGGGTGATGCCGCCCAACAACCGCAAGCAGGCCATGCTCCCCACCACCGCCGAGGTGCTCGACAACCCGATCGGCACCGCGTGCGGCTTCGCGGTGGACATCGGCCGCGCCCGCTTCTACTTCACCCCCGGCGTCCCGCGCGAGCTGCGCCGCATGCTGGAGGAGCAGATCGTGCCGCGCCTGCTCGCCAAGGCCGGCCTGCCCGGGGCCATCTTCCTCAAGCGCTTCCACTCCTACGGCCTGGGCGAGTCGCACGTGGACTCGCTCCTGACCGGGGTCGAGGCCCTCGTGCCGGACGGCAGCGTGAAGCTCGGCTTCCGCGCCCACTACCCGCAGCTCGAGACCAAGCTGACCGCGCGCGGGCGCGACATGGACGACATCCGCCGCAAGCTCGAGCCGGTGGAGCGCGAGGTGCGCAAGCGCGTCGGCAACTTCATCCTCGCCGAGGACGACCAGACCCTCGAGAGCGTGATCCTGCGCGAGCTCGGGAGCCGGCAGGCCACGCTGTCCCTGGTCGAGACGTTCACGAGCGGGCAGATGGCGGCGCGCCTCGCCCACCTGCCCGGCGCGGAGGCGATCTTCCGCCGGGGGGTGATCGCGCGGGCGCTGCCCGAGGTGTGGGGCGCGGTGGGGCTCGCGGGCGAAGCGCCGGACGGCCCGCTCACGCCGCAGGTCGCGGAGACGGTGGCCCGCGCCGCGCGCGCCCAGACCGGGGCCACCCACGCCCTCGCGGTGCTGATCGACCTCGACGACGGGCCCGACCGGATCGAGTTCGGCGGCACCATCTGCCTGGCCATCGCCACCGCGTCGGACGCGGCCTCGCGCAAGGCCCGCATCCTGGGCGGCCGCGAGTGGGTCCGCCTGGGCGCGGTCGAGATGGGCCTCGACTGCCTCCGCCGCTACCTCCAGGGCCTGCCGGTGTACGAGCGCATCGACTTCGAGAAGACGTGAGAGGCCCCCGATCATGAAGACCGCCGCCCAGAAGGCCGCCCGCTTCCGCGCGCTCCACGAGCGCCCGGGCGCCTTCATCATCCCGAACCCCTGGGACGCGGGCACCGCCCGCCTGCTCGCCTCGCTCGGCTTCGAGGCCCTGGCCACCACGAGCCTCGGGCTCGCGAACGCGCTCGGCCGGGTGGACGGCACCAACACGGTGAGCCGGGCCGAGGTCATCGAGAACTGCCGGGTGATCGCGGCCGCGACCGACCTGCCGGTGAACGCGGATCTCGAGAACGGCTACGCCGACGAGCCGCGCGCGGCGGCCGAGATCATCCGGCTCGCCGCGGAGGCCGGCATCTCGGGCGGCTCGATCGAGGACGCCACCGGCGATCCGGCCCGGCCCATCTACGGCTTCGACCTCGCGGTGGAGCGCGTGCACGCCGCGGTCGAGGTCGCCCGCGCGCTGCCGGTGCCCTTCATGCTGACCGCGCGCGCCGAGAACCTCCTGCACGGACGCGATCTCGACGACGCCATCCGCCGCCTGCAGGCCTTCGAGCGGGTGGGCGCCGACGTGCTCTACGCCCCCGGCGTCCGCGACCTGCCCGCCATCCGGGCGGTGGTGTCCGCGGTCGGCAAGCCGGTCAACGTGGTGATGAGCGCGGCCGACCCCGACCTCACCGCGGCCCAGCTCGCGGAGGCCGGCGTGAAACGCATCAGCGTGGGCGGCGCGCTCTCCCGCCTGGCCCTCGCCGGCTTCCTCCGGGGCGCGCGGGAGATGGCCGATCGGGGCGGGTTCACCTGGATGCGCGATACGGTGCCCACCCGGGACCTCAAGGCGGTGTTCAAGGAATTCTCCGGAGGGAGCGGCCCATGACGGTCGCGGTGACCCGGCTCACCCCGTGCTTCGCGGCGCGCATCGACGGCGCCGACATCGGCCGCCCGCTCGACGACGCGACCTGGTCGGCCATCCGCGCCGCCTTCGAGGAGCACTCGGTGCTGCTGTTCCGCGGCCAGCCGCTCGACGACGCGGCCCAGATCGCGTTCAGCCGGCGCTTCGGCGATCTCGAGGTCACCCGCAGCATGAACCCGGCCGCGGGCACGCCCTTCGCGCGCCAGTCCAATCTCGACATCAAGACCGGGGAGGTCATCCCGCCCGACGATCGGCGGATGGTCTACCAGCTCGCCAACATGCTCTGGCACAGCGACAGCTCCTTCAAGGCCGTCCCCTCGCTCTGCTCGCTGCTCTCCGGCCGCATCGTGCCGCCGGCCGGCGGGGCCACCGAGTTCGCGAGCGCGCGCGCCGCCTATCCCTCGCTCCCGGAGCCGCTCAAGCGCCGCGCCGAGAGCGCGGTCGCGGTGCACGACTTCTCGTGGTCGCGCGACCAGGTGCGGCCCGGCTTCTTCACCGTGGAGGAGCGCGCGGTGTACCCGCCGGTGCGCCATCCCCTCGTGCGGGTCAACCCGGTGAACGGGCAGCGCGCGCTCTTCCTGGGCGCGCACGCCTCCCACGTCGAGGGCCTCCCGATCGAGGAGGGCCGCGCGCTGCTGCGGACCCTGCTCGACCACGTCACCCAGCCCCGGTTCGTCTACCGGCACGAGTGGCAGGCGGGCGACCTGATCGTCTGGGACAACCGCTGCGTGCTCCACCGCGCGACGCCCTACGACACCACCAACCACAAGCGGCTCATGCAGCGGACCACCGTGTCCGGCGACCCGGCGGAGCCGATGGCCGCCCCGGCGTAGCCCGGGCCCCGGGAGGACTCGATGAATCGCACGATCCGGCTCGTCACCGCGACGGTCCTGGCCCTCCTCGCGGTCACCCCCGCGGGGCGCGCCGCCGACCCCGGCATCGAGCGGCTCTACGTGCTCGACTGCGGCCAGAACATCGGGCGCGACCAGTCCCGCTGGTCGCCCGGGATCAACGAGGGCAAGGCGACCGAGTTCTCCGACAACTGCTACCTGATCCGCCACGCCCGGGGCTGGCTCCGGTGGGATACCGGCGTCCCGGACGCGGTCGCGGCGATGCCGGACGGCATGGTGGTGGCCAACGGGGCGATCACGTACCGCCGCCCCCGGACCCTCGCCGCCCAGCTCGACGCGATCGGGGTCAAGCCGGCCGACGTCACCTTCGTCGCGCTGTCGCACACGCACGGCGACCACGTCGGCAACGTGGCCCTCTTCCCCGCCTCCACGATCCTGATCCAGGGGGCGGAGTACGAGTGGGCCATGACCCAGCCGGTCAAGCCCGCCTTCGCGCCGGGCCAGAGGATCGAGAAGCTCGCGGGCGACCGCGACGTGTGGGGTGACGGCAGCGTGGTGATCCTCTCCACGCCCGGCCACACGCCGGGTCACCAGTCGCTCCTGGTGGTGCTGCCGAGGACCGGCGCGGTGGTGCTGTCGGGCGACGCGGTCCACTTCCGGGACAACTGGGAGCAGCGCCGGGTCCCGTCGATGAACGCGAGCCGCGAGCAGACGCTCGCCTCCATGGACCGGATCGCGGCGGTGCTCGCGGAGCGGCGGGCCCAGCTCTGGATCAACCACGACCAGCCCCAGAGCCGAAGCGTCCGCCACGCCCCCGAGTCCTACGAGTAGCCCCATGATCGACTACAAGCACCTCGTGCAGGACGACCGCATCCACGCGAGCCTCTACACCGACCCGCGCGTGTTCGACGACGAGATGGAGCGGATCTTCCACCGCGGCTGGGTCTTCGTGGGCCACGCGAGCGAGATCCCGCGGCCCGGCGACTACGTCACCCGTACCGTGGGCACCGAGCCGGTCATCATGGTGCGGGCCGGCGACGGTCAGATCTCGATCCTGGTCAACCGCTGCCGGCACCGCGGCACCATGGTCTGCCCCGCCGATCGCGGCCACGCCCGCACCCTCACCTGCCCGTACCACGGCTGGACCTACGACCTGCGCGGCGAGCTGCTCGGGGTGCCGTATCCCGGCGGCTATGCCGACTTCGACAAGAGCGCCAACGGCCTCCCGCGCGCGCCGCGGGTCTCGGAGTACCGCGGCTTCGTCTTCGCGAGCCTGGCATCGGACGGCATCTCGCTCCTCGAGCACCTGGGCCCGGCCACGCGGTTGATCGATCGCTCGTGCGACCTCTCGCCGGAAGGCGAGATCGAGCTGACCGCGGGCTGGGTCCGGCACCGCTGCGCGGCCAACTGGAAGATGCTGCCCGAGAACGACAGCGACGGCTACCACCTGGGCTTCGTGCACATGGCCCTCTTCAGAACGATCCAATCGCAGTACCGGCGGGTCGTCGGCGACGAGCGCGCGATCAAGGCGGTGGTGCGCGACTGGGGCCGCGGCCACATCGAGATCGACTGGTCGCCCGGCTACGAGGGCCTCTTCGAGTGGCTCGGGAGCGCCTCCGGCTCGACGGTGGCGCGGTTCGTGGCCGAGATCGAGCACCGGGACGGGCCCGAAAAAGCCCAGCGCCGTTTCCAGGAAGGCCCCGCGCACGCCCTGATCTTCCCCAACCTCTTCCTCGGCGAGACCAACATCGCGATCGTCCAGCCGGTCTCGGTCGAGGAGTGCGTGCACTGGCACACCCCGATGTTCTGGAAGGGTGTGCCCGAGTGGAACGGCCGCCTCCTCCGCATGGCCGAGGCCGGCATGGGTCCCGCGTCCTTCCTGATGCCGGACGACCTGATCATCGCGGGCCGCAACCAGCAGGGCCTGCACGCGCGCACCAGCCCTTGGCTCCTCCTGGGCCGCGGGCTCAACCGGGAGGTCGTCGACGACGACGGCCGGATCGTCTCCCACGTCACCGACGAGACGACCAACCGCGGCTTCTGGCGCCACCTCCGCTCCGTGATGACGGAGGCGTGAGTACGAGGGACGCCGACCACCGGGCGGTCGCCGACTTCCTCTACCGGGAAGCGCGCCTGGCCGACGAGGCCCGCTACGCCGAGTGGCTCGCGCTGTGGACGGACGACGGGGTGTACTGGGTGCCCGCCACCACCGATCCGGGCGCGGACCCGGAGCGGCACCTCTCGCACATCTACGACAACCGGGCGCGCATCGAGACCCGGGTCAAGCTGCTCCAGACCGGCGTCCGCTACAGCCAGGAACCGGCGTCGCTCATGCGGCGGCTCATCTCGAACATCGAGGTCGAGACGGCCGCGGATGGCGAGCTGATCGCGGGGTCGAACTTCATCCTCGCCGAGCTGGCGGTGCAGGCGAAGCGCGAGCTGCACTGGTGGGCGGGCCGCGCGACCCACCGGCTCCGCCGCGTCGAGGACCAGCTCCGGATGAGCCGCAAGACGGTCGTGCTCGTGAACGCGGCCGAGCCCCTCCCCAACCTCGCCTTCCTGATCTGAGGCCCTCATGAAGCAGGTCCTGCTCGAGCGGTACGGCTCCCCCGAGGACGCGGTGCGCTGCGTGGAGGTCCCGGACCCGGGCGCGCCCGCCGCGGGCGAGGTGGTCTTCGACGTGCTCGCCTTCCCCATCAACCCGGCCGACCTCTCGATGTGCCGCGGGACCTATCGCCTGCGGCCCGCCCTGCCGGCCGGCATCGGCGCCGAGTGCGTGGGGCGCGTCACCGCGGTGGGCGGCGGGGTCACCCACGTCAAGCCGGGCGACCTGGTGATCGACCTGCAGCGGGAGAACTGGACCCAGCGGCGACGCGTGGCGGGAGACGACGTGATCCCGGTGCCCCCGGGCCTCGACCTGCTCCAGGCCGCCATGCTCCGCATCAACCCGCCCACCGCGCTGCTGCTGCTCACCGACGTGGTCGAGCTGCGGCCGGGCGACTGGATCATCCAGAACGTGGCCAACTCCGCGGTGGGCCGCTTCGTGATCCGCCTCGGCCACGCGCGCGGCGTCCGCACCGTCAACGTGGTGCGGCGCGAGGCGCTGTTCGCCGAGCTCGCACCGCTCGGCGCGGACGTCTGCGTGGTCGACGGCCCCGACCTGGCCGAGCGGGTCCGGGCCGCGACCGGCGGCGCCTCGATCCGCCTGGGCCTCGACGCGGTGTCGGGCCAGGCCACCGCCCGCATCTCGGCGTGCGCGGGCGAGGGCGGCGTGATCTGCAACTACGGCTCGATGAGCGGGGAGGATCCGGTCATGCCGCGGAGCAAGCTGATCGGGGACGGGCAGAGCCTGGTCGGCTTCATCCTGGGCCGCGCCCTGGCCCCGCGCTCGCGCGCGCAGGTCCGCGAGATCTACGCGGAGCTGGCCGCCCAGGTGCGCGCGGGTGTGCTCACCGCGCCGGTCGAGCGGATCTACCCGATCGAGGAGATCCGCGCCGCGGTGGCCCACGCCGAGCGGGGCCAGCGTCACGGCAAGATCCTGGTGACGCCGAACGGGCCGGTCGCGCCCTAGCCGCTCACCGGCGGCACGCCACGAGGAGGAACGGCGGGCGCTGCCGCTCGTTGGCCCACTCCGGGTGCGACGCGATCTGCGCCTCGCTCGGTCCCCACTCGTCGAGGTGCGCGATCGAGAGCCCTTCGCTGATCAGCAGGTTGACGTACGTCGCGATCGTGCGGTGCCGCTTGATCACGCCCTTCGCGAGCCAGTCGGTGGAGCGGGGCCCCTCGTCCAGGTAGCCGGCGACCGGCCACACACTCCGCCCCGCGGCGTCGACCGACCAGCCGGGGCTCGGGGGCGCGGTGTAGATCGGGTGCTCGACCGAGAAGACCAGCGCGCCGCCCGGCGTCAGGGCCGCGTGGACGCGGGCCAGGAGTCCCGCCAGGTCCTCCACGTAGTGGAAGGCCAGCGCGCTGTGGACGAGATCGAAGGAGCCGGCGGGAGCGTCGAGCCGCTCGAGGTCGGCCCGGACGTACGTGATCGCGGGGTCGTGGGTCTCCGCCCTCGCGCGGGCCAGCATCCGCTCGGACACGTCGAGGCCGAGCACCCCGGCCGCGTCGTGCTCGCGCGCCCAGCGGCAGAACCACCCGAACCCGCATCCCAGGTCCAGCACGCGACGGCCCTCGAGCGCGGGGAGGAGGGCGCGGAGCGCGGGCCACTCCGGCGCGCCGTCGAGGCCGTGGAGCGAGCGGGGGAGCCGGGAGTACGCCTCGAAGAACGCCTCGTCGTCGTAGACGTTCTGCGTCAACGCACGAGCGCGGCCAGGGCGTCGAGGCGCGGCAGGATCTTGTCGCGCGGCTCGGGCGCCAGCCCGAAGATCGCGCGCGAGACCCCCGCCGCGGCGAGCGAGTCGAGCGCCTCCCGTCGGGGCGGCGCGAAGAAGATCGACACCGGCGCGCTCTTGGGGTCGCGGCCGGCCTTCCTCAGGCGCTCGTGCAGGGCCGGGATCTTCTCCACCGGGTTGGTGTGCGGCCGGAGGATCGGCATCCAGCCGTCGCCGAACTCGACCACCCGATCGAAGGTCTTCTCCCCGTCGCCGCCGATGATGACCGGCGGGTGCGGCTTCTGCAGCGGCTTCGGCTCGGACCAGATCCGGTCGAAGCGCACGAATTCCCCCTGGTAGCTCGCCTCCCGCTGGGTCCAGATCGCCTTCATGGCCAGCACCCGCTCGCGCAGGAGGCGCCACCGGCTCTTCCAGGCGGTGCCGTGGTTCTCCATCTCCTCCGCGTTCCAGCCGCCGCCGATGCCGAAGAGCACGCGCCCGCCCGACAGGCGATCGAGCGTGGCGATCTCCTTGGCGGTGACGATCGGATCGCGCTCGATCACCAGGCAGATGCCGGTGCCGAGCCGGAGCCGCTTCGTCGCCCCCGCCGCCGCCATCAGGGCCACGAAGGGGTCGTAGGCCGACCAGTACTCGCGCGGCAGGTCGCCCCCGCCGGGCCAGGCGCTCTTGCGGCTCGCCGGGATGTGGGTGTGCTCGGGGAACCACACCGATTCGAAGCCCCGCTCCTCGAGGGCGCGGGCGAATTCGTCGGGGGCGATCGAGTACTCGGTCGGGAACATCACGACGCCGTGGTCCATGGAGGGGAATTGTACTACCCTGTGCGGCGAACCGGCCATGACCTCTTCCCGGCACGTCATCGTCTGCGGCGCGGGCGTCGTGGGCGCCTCGGTGGCCTACTTCCTGGCCTGCCGCGGCGTCCGGGTCACCGTGGTCGAGCGCACCGGGGTGGCCTGCGCCGCGTCCGGCAAGTCCGGCGGGTTCCTGGCCCTCGACTGGTGCGACAACACCCCGGTCGAGGGGCTCGCCCGCGCGAGCTTCGCGCTCCACGCGACGCTCTCCCGCGAGCTCGACGCGGACTACGGCTACCGTCGCATGGACACCTACATGCTGGCCGCGCGCGAGACCGGCCGGCTCGCGGGCGGCCACCGCGTGCCCGCGCCGGCCTGGATCGACGGCCCCGCGATCGTGGCGGGGACCATCGGCACCATCGAGACCACCGCCCAGGTCCACCCGGCGCGCTTCACCGAGGCGCTGGTCGAGGCGGCCCGGGCGAGCGGCGCGGTCCTGCGACTCGGCGTGGTGGAGGCGGTGGCGGTGCGCGACGGCGCCGCGCGCGGCGTGGTGGTCGACGGCGAGACCCTCGACGCGGACGCGGTGGTGCTCGCGATGGGCCCGTGGACCGGGCGCGTCGGCGGCGTGCGCCTGCCCCGCGTCCACGGGCTCAAGGGCTACAGCGTGACGCTGGCCGCGCCGGACGTGCCCGCGCACGCGCTCTTCATGGACTATCGCACCGCGGACGGCGGTGCGCTCGAGCCCGAGATCATCCCGCGGCCCGACGGCACCGTGTACGTCTGCGGCATGGCCGATCACCAGCCGCTACCCGAGTCGGCCGAGGGCGTGGAGGTGAGCGAGGCGGGCTGCGCAGTCCTGGCCCGCGCGGCCGGGCGCGTCTCCGCCGCGCTGGCCGCCGCCACCATCACGCGCCGGCAGGCCTGCTACCGACCGGTCGCCGACGACGGCCTGCCGCTGATCGGCCCGGTGCCGGGCGCTCGCGGCGCCTACGTGGCCACCGGCCACGGGCCCTGGGGCATGCTGAACGCGCCGGCCACCGGCCTGGCCCTGGCCGAGCTCATCACCGACGGCGCCGCGAAGTCGGTCGACCTGGATCAGTTCGATCCGGCGCGACTGGCCGCGGCCCGCACGCGATCCTAAACCGACCGAACGGACCGGAGGCGTCATGCGACGACTCGCCCTCACCGCTCTCCTGACCCTCTCCGCGCTCGCCCTCCGCCCGGCCCCCGCGCCGGCCGCGCCCGAAGGCACGCTCACCTGGGGCCTCCACGTCACGCTGGCCGCCAAGTGGCTCGACCCGGCCGAGACCGAGGCCTTCATCAACCCGTTCATGGTGCTCTACGCGGTGCACGACGCGCTCGTGAAGCCGATGCCGGGCGGCGACAATACCCCGAGCCTGGCCGAGTCGTGGACCCAGTCGAGGGACGGCCTCGTCTACGAGTTCGTCCTGCGAAAGAACGTGAAGTTCCACAACGGGGACCCGGTGACCGCGGAGGACGTGAAGTTCTCGTTCGACCGGTACAAGGGGGCGGCGGCCAAGCTCCTGCACGACCGCGTCCGCGAGGTGCAGATCGTCGATCCCGGCCGCGTGCGCTTCCACCTCAAGGAGCCGTGGCCCGACTTCATGACCTTCTACGGGACCTCCGCCACCGGGGCGGCGTGGATCGTGCCCAAGAAGTACGTGGAGAAGGTGGGCGACGACGGCTTCAAGAAGGCGCCGATCGGCGCGGGCCCGTACCGGGTGGTGAGCTTCACGCCCGGAGTGGAGCTGGTGATGGAGGCCTTCGAGGGCTACTGGCGGAAGGTCCCGTCGGTGAAGCGCCTGGTCTTCCGCAGCATGCCCGACGAGACCACGCGGGCCGCCGCGCTGAAGGCGGGTGACGTCGACATCGTCTACCTGCTGAGCGGGCCTCTCGCGGAGGAGGTCAAGCGCACGCCGGGCCTGCGCCTCGCCGCCGCGATGCCGCCCGGCGTGGTCTTCCTCGACCTGCCCGAGCAGTGGGATCCGAAGTCGCCGTGGCACGACGTGCGCGTGCGCCAGGCCGCCGGCTACGCCCTCGACCGCGCCGGGCTGAATCAGGCCGAGACGCTGGGCCTCTCGCGTCCCACCGGCGGCCTGATCCCGCGCGTGCTCGACTTCGCGCGCGCCTACGACCCGCCCGCCTACGATCCGGCGCGCGCCAAGCGCCTGCTCGCGGAAGCGGGCTTCCCCAACGGCTTCGACGCGGGCGACCTCACCCCGTTCCCTCCCTTCTTCTCGCTGGCCGAGGCGATCGGCAGCTACCTCCAGGCGGTCGGCATCCGCACGCGTCTGCGCACGATGGAGCGCGCGACCTTCCTCACGTCATGGCGCGAGCACAAGATCCGGGGCGTGATCATGGGCCTGGGCGCGCCCGCCGGCAACGCGGCGACCCGCATCGAGGTGTACGCGACCAAGGGCGGCATCTACTCCTCCGGCGAGGTGCCGGAGATCGAGACCCTCTTCCAGCGCCAGGCGCGCGAGCTCGACCGGAAGAAGCGCGAGGGCATGCTGCACCAGATCCAGCAGATCATGCACGATCGCGCGATGTACGTGCCGATCTATGAGCTCGCCTTCCTCTGGGGGATCGGCCCCAGGGTCGAGGAGGCGTGCGTCGATCACATCAAGGGCTTCTCGTACTCCGCCCCGTACGAGGACCTGCGGCTCAAGGCCCCGCGCTAGGAGGCAGACCGACCATGGACATCGTCGATTCGCAGGTGCACCTCTGGGCCGCCGAGAGCCCGAGCCGCCCGTGGCCGCCCGGCCGCGCGCCGGAAGCGCAGAAGCCCTACCAGATCCTGAAGGAGACGCTGCTGTTCCAGATGGACCTGGCCAAGGTGCGCCGCATGGTGCTCGTGCCGCCCTCGTGGGAAGGAGATCGCAACGACATGGCGCTGGAAGCGGCGCGCACCTATCCCGACCGCTTCGCGGTGATGGGCCGGCTCGCGCTCGGCGATCCGGCGAGCCGCGCGCTGGTCGCCGACTGGCGCAAGCAACCCGGCATGCTCGGCATGCGCTTCACGTTCCACAACGAGCACTACCGTCACTTCCTCACCGACGGCACCGCCGACTGGCTCTGGCCGGCCGCGGAGAAGGCGGGCGTGCCGCTGATGGTCCTGGTGCCGGGCGCGCTCGATCACCTCGACCGCATCGCGGGCAAGCATCCGGGCCTCAAGCTCGTGATCGACCACGTGGGGATCAGCGTGCGCGGCAAGGCGCCGAAGGTCTTCGACGAGCTGCCCGCGGTCTGCGCGCTCGCGAGGCATCCGAACATCGCGGTGAAGGCCTCGGGGATGCCGTCGCTCTCCGCCGAGCCCTACCCGTTTCGCGACCTGCACGGCGCCATCCGCCAGCTGGTGGACGCCTTCGGCCCGCGCCGGGTCTTCTGGGGCACCGACCTCACCCGCATGCCGTGCACCTACTACGAGTGCATCACGCTGTTCACCCAGCACCTGCCCTGGCTCAAGGGAGAGGACCTCGAGTGGGTGATGGGGCGCGGCGTCAGCGAGTGGCTGGGCTGGCCGCTGGCGCGGACCTGATCGACGGCGCGCCCCAGGCGCCGGTGGGTTCGAGGCGGAAGATCCGGCCGCGGGGCTCGTCGGTCAGGAGATAGAGGAAGCCGTCCGGCCCCTGCCGCACGTCCCGGATGCGCTCGCCGAGCTGTTCGAGATAGCGCTCCTCCCGGACGACCCGGTCGCCGTCGAGGCGGAGCCGGACGAGGCAGCCGGGCCGGAGGGAGCCCACGAAGAGATCGCCCCGCCACTCGGGAAACGCCGTGCCGGTGTAGAAGACCGCGCCGGACGGGGCGATGACCGGGTCCCAGTAGTAGACCGGCTGCTCCATCCCCGCCTGCGCGGTGCCGACGCCGATGCGGGCTCCCGAGTAGTCGAGCCCGTAGGTGATGACCGGCCAGCCGTAGTTCCTGCCCGCCTCGGGGCGATTCAGCTCGTCGCCGCCCATCGCGCCGTGCTCCACCGTCCACAGGCGCCCCTGCGCATCGAGCGTGGCGGCCTGGACGTTTCGATGGCCGTAGGACCAGATCTCGGGCAGCACGCCCGGTCGGCCGACGAAGGGATTGTCGGGCGGGATCGAGCCGTCGGGGTTGATGCGCACGATCTTGCCGAGCGTGGTCGAGAGATCCTGCGCGCGCTCCCGGTAGGCGAAGCGCTCGCCGAGCGTGACGAAGAGCGTGCCGTCGGGCCGGAAGACCAGGCGCGAGCCCCAGTGGTTCGGCCCCTCCACCTTGGGCCGCTGCCGCCAGATCACCTGCGTGCCCTCGAGCCCGCGCGGGCCCAGCCGGCCGCGCGCCACCGCGGTGGAGGCGCCGCCCGGCCCGGGCTCGGCGAAGGAGAGGTAGACCAGGTGGTCCTGGCCGAAGGTCGGGCTGAGCGCGACGTCGAGGAGACCGCCCTGCCCCTGCGCGAACACCGTCGGCACGCCGGCGAGCGGCGCCGACAGCACGCCGCCGGTCACGAGGCGCAGCCGACCCGGCCGCTCGGTCACGAGCAGGCGCCCGTCGGGCAGGAACGCGAGGCCCCAGGGGCGCTCGAGCCCGCGCGCCACGTCGACCACCCGCGCCGCGACCGGCACCGACGGCGGCGTCGGTGACCGCGGCGCCTCCTGCCCCCACGCGGGGGCGCGCGCGGCCCCGGTCAGGAGGAGGACCGCGACGAGGGCGAGCCGGAGCGCGCTCAGAACGCGACCGGCAGCGACACGAGCCCCCGCAGCGTGAGGCTCTGCCGGTGCTCCGGCCGCTGGCCGGCCAGCGCCAGCTTGGGCAGCCGTCGGAGCAGCGTGTTGATCGCGATCTGGCCCTCCATGCGCGCGAGCGGGGCGCCCAGGCAGAAGTGGATGCCCATGCCGAAGGCGATGTGCCGGTTGTCGGCGCGCGTGATGTCGAGGCGGTCCGGATCCGGGAACTGGGCGGGGTCGCGGTTGGCCGCGCCCAGGAACGGCATCACCATCTCGCCCTTGGGAATGGTGTGCCCGCCGATCGTGATGTCCTCGCTCGGGATGCGGGCGGTTCGCTGCACCGGGCCGTCGTAGCGCAGCAGCTCCTCGACCGCGCTGCCGATGAGCGCGGGGTCCTCGCGGAGGCGGCGGAGCTGCTCGGGGTGGCGCAGGAGCGCGAGCGTGCCGTTGCCGATCAGGTTCACGGTGGTCTCGTGCCCGGCCACCAGCAGCAGGATGCAGGTGGCCAGCAGCTCGTCCTCGTCGAGCTTGTCGCCCGCCTCCTCGGCCACGATGAGCGCCGAGAGCATGTCCTCCCGCGGGGCGGCGCGGCGCTCCGCGATCAGCTCGCGGAAGTACTCCGCGAGGCCCCGACGGCCGGTGATGCTCCGCTTGCCCACCTCGGAGTCGGGCGGCAGCATGATCGCGTCGAGCCCGCGCGCGATGTCGAGCCCCCACTGCTTGAACCGCTCGTGGTCGCGCACCGGCACCCCGAGCATCTCGCAGATCACGATCACCGGGAGCGGGTACGCGAACTCCTCGATCAGGTCCATCTCGCCCCGGGTCTCGAGCTGGTCGAGGAGCCCGTCCACGATCTGCTGGATGCGCGGGCGCAGGCTTTCCAGTGCCTTCGGGGTGAAGGCCTTGCTGACCAGGCCCCGCAGCCGGGTGTGATCCGGCGGGTCCCGGTCGAGCATGGAGAGGCCGAGCCCGGGCGGCACCGCCATGCCGAAGCGCGCGGCCACGAAGGCGGCGATGGGCTCCTTGATCAGGCGGGGGTCGCGCAGCATGGCGATGACGTCCGCGTAGCGGGTGAGCACCCAGAAGCCGAGCGGGCTGTGGTGGACCGGATCCTGGCTGCGCAGCACGTGGTAGGTCGGGTACGGATCCTCCACGAACGCCGGATCCATCGGGTTGAACTGAACGTCGGCCATGTCGGGGCCCTCCCGCGGCCATTCTACATCTGCTACAGTCTCGGCACCCCCCGGAGCAGAGTGGAGGAAAAGGAGAGGCCATGGCCACGATCACCGGATCGGAAGTGCTGGCGCAGGCGCTCAGGTCGCAGGGCGTCGACACGATGTTCTACTTGATGGGCGGGCCGATGCTGGAGACCGAGGCCGCCTGCATCAAGCTGGGCATCCGGGCCATCGACACCCGCCACGAGCAGGCGGCGGCCCTGGCCGCCCACGCCTGGACGCGGGTGACCCGGCGCCCCGGAGTGGCCATGGGCTGCTCGGGCCCCGGCGCCATCAACCTGGCCACCGGTGTGGCCAACGCCTTCACCGACTGCGCCCCCCTGGTCGCCATCGGCGGGTCGAGCCCGCGGGTCTACCTGGGCATGGAGGCCTTCCAGGAGATCGACCAGGTCGCGCTCATGAAGCCGATCACCAAGTGGACGGAGCGCATCTACGACGCCCGGCGTATCCCGGACGTGGTGGACACCGCGTTCCGCCAGGCCACCTCCGGTCGCCCGGGCCCGGTCTACATCGACATGCCGGGCGACATCCTCGGCGAGAAGATCGAGGAGGACCAGCTCCACTACCTCGGGCCCTGGAAGCCCGCGCCGCGTACCCTGGGCGATCCATCGGCCGTCCGCGAGGCCGTCGCCCTTCTGTCGCGAGCCGAGCGACCGGTGATCATCGCGGGCAGCGGGGTGTGGTGGTCCGACGGCGCCGCCGCGCTCCAGGCCTTCGTGGAGGCCACCGGCATCCCGTTCTACACCACCCCGATCTCGCGCGGCCTGATCCCGGAGGATCACGAGCTGGCCTTCCTCAACGCGCGGAGCAAGGCCTTCACCGAGGCCGACGTGGTGCTGGCGGTGGGCACGCGCTTCAACTGGGTGGTCCAGTTCGGCCGTCCGCCGCGCTTCGCCCCCGATCTCAAGGTGATCCAGGTCGACATCAATCCCACCCAGCTCGGCCACAACCGGTCGGTGGACGTGCCGATCGCGGGCGACGCGCGCGCGGTGCTCGAGCAGCTGCGCGCGGAGGCCGACGGCAAGCTCGGCCCGAAGCGCTACGCGGCCTGGACGGGCAAGCTACGCACGCTCGACGCCGAGAAGGGCGCCGAGCAGGACAAGGCGATGAGCCGGGAGGAGACGCCGATCCACCCGCTGCGCCTCTGCAAGGAGATCCGCGACTTCGTGCGGCGCGACTCCATCCTGGTGGTGGACGGCCAGGAGATCCTGAACTTCGGCCGCCAGGCCATCCCGACCTACGTGGCCGGCCACCGGCTCAACTCGGGGGCATTCGGGACCATGGGCGTGGGCCTGCCCTTCGGGGTGGGCGCGAAGGTGGCCAAGCCCGACGCGCAGGTGCTGGTGCTGCACGGCGACGGCTCCTACGGCATCAACGCGATGGAGATCGACACCGCGGTGCGCCACAAGATCCCGGTGGTGGTGGTGATCAGCAACAACGGCGGCTGGACCGCGGATGCCCCGTGGACGCGGCCCCTGCCCAAGCCCGGGCGCAACCTCGGCCACACCCGCTACGACCGCGTCGCGCAGGAGCTGGGCGCCCACGGCGAGTACGTGGAGAAGCCGCACGACATCCGCCCCGCGCTCGAGCGCGCGTTCGCCTCGGGCAAGCCGGCGGTGGTCAACGTCATCACCGACTCGAAGGCCCGGGCGCAGACCGTCCGCTTCTCGGCCTACACCACGTAGCGGGAGACCTCGACCATGGCCCAGGCCCTCGCCGGGATCCGCGTCCTCGACCTCACCCAGTACGAAGCCGGCCCGTCCGCCACCCAGATGCTGGCGTGGCTCGGCGCGGACGTCATCAAGATCGAGCCACCCACCGGCGAGCCCGGGCGCACCGCGCTCTCCGACAAGCGCGGCGAGGACGCATGGTTCTTCCTGCTGCTCAACTCGGGCAAGAAGGGCGTCACCCTCAATCTCAAGTCGGAGCGCGGCCGCGCCATGTTCCTGGAAATGGTCAAGACCGCCGACGTTCTCGTCGAGAACATGGGCCCGGGCGCGATGGAGCGCCTGGGACTCGGCTGGGAGACGCTCCAGCGGCTGAACCCGCGGCTGATCGCGGCCTCGGTGAAGGGCTTCGGCGGCGGCGGGCCCTACGCGGAGTACAAGAGCTTCGAGTGGATCGCCCAGGCCATGGCCGGGGCGATGAGCATGACCGGCTCGCCCGACGGCCCGCCCACCAAGGCCATCGGCGGGCTCGCCGACACCGGCGCGGGCCTGCACACCGCGATCGGCATCCTGGCCGCCATCATCCAGCGCCAGGCCACCGGCCGAGGCCAGCAGGTCGAGGTGGCCCAGCAGGAGGCGGTGGTGAACCTGCTGCGCATCCACCTGCGCGAGAGCTACGCCACCGGCAAGCCGGCCCCGCGGCAGGGCAACCGCTCCGCGGCCGCCGCGCCGTCCAACATCTACCGCTGCAGCCCCGGGGGCCCCAACGACTACGTCTTCATCCACTGCGCCACCGTGGACATGTGGAAGGCGTTGACGAAGATCGTGGGGCGCCCCGAGATGGGCGACGACACGCGCTACCACGACCGGCGCGACCGCGTGCAGATCGTCGACGAGGTCGACGCGATGATCGAGGCGTGGACCGAGACGCGGAACAAGCACGAGGTCATGGAGATCATGGCCGGGGCCGGCGTCCCCTGCGGCGCGGTCCTCGACTCCACCGAGGTGCTGGCCGACCCGCACCTGCGCAAGCGCCGCTTCATCGTCGACCTGGAGCACCCGCGCCGCGGCCCCTACCCGATGCCCGGCAACCCGGTGCGCCTCTCCGACTCGCCCACCGACGTGACGCGCTCGCCGCTCCTGGGCGAGCACAACACCGAGGTCTACAGCCGTCTGCTCGGCTACAAGCCCGACCAGATCGACCAGCTCAAGCGCGACGGCGTCATCTGATACCCCCCTCTCCCCTCCGGGGAGAGGGCAGGGTGAGGGGAGAACTCAAGTGAGCGACAACCAAGCCGTGGTAGTGGACCCCGCAGCCCCCGGCCGCCTCGTCATCCGCCCGGTCCCCGCCCCCACCCCCGATCGCGGCGAAGCCATCGTCCGCGTGCGCGCCATCTCGCTCAACCGCGGCGAGGTCCGCCGCTCGACGATGGCCCCCGCGGGCTGGCGCCCGGGCTGGGACCTGGCCGGCACCGTCGAGCGCGCCGCCTCCGACGGCTCCGGCCCCAAGGTCGGCGCCCGCGTGGTCGGCTTCCTGCCCGAAGGCGCATGGACCGAGCGCGCGGCGGTGCCGACCCACGCCCTCGCCGAGCTGCCCGACAAGGTGACGTTCTCCCAGGCCGCGACGTTCCCGGTGGCCGGCCTCACCGCGCTCCACGCCCTCGGCAAGAACGGGACGATCCTGGGCAAGCGCGTGCTCGTCACCGGCGCCACCGGCGGCGTGGGCGACTTCGCGGTCCAGCTCGCGCGCCTGGGCGGAGCGCACGTGACGGCGGCCGTCCGTCGCGCCGACCAGACCGCCGCCGTGCGCCAGCTCGGCGCCCACGAGGTCACGGTCGGCGACGACATCCCGCCCGCGCCCAAGTACGATCTCGTGATCGAGTCGGTCGGCGGCCGCACGCTCGGCACCGCGCTCGCCGCGCTCGAGCGGGGTGGCGTCTGCGTGACCCTCGGCGTGTCCGCCTCCGCCGACGTGACCTTCGACGCCCGCACCTTCTTCGCCACCGGCCGCACCCAGCTCTACGGCTTCTATCTCTTCACCGAGCTCGGCAACGAGCCCGCCGCGATCGGCCTGCGCCGGCTCGCCGACCTGGTGGCCGCGGGCCAGCTCGCGCCCCACATCAGCGTGGAGCGCCCGTGGGCCGACATCGCCCAGGTCGCGGCGGACCTGATCGCCCGCAAGTACCCGGGCAAGGCGGTGCTGACCCTCGGCTGACCGATGCCGCGCCTCGACCGGTTGCCCTTTGTGCTATCATCGGCCCATGCCTCGAATTAGTGCGTCAGCCATGAGCGCGGAGACCTATGTGAGCTGACGGTCGCCAGTACCACTTTCACGTATCCCACGGCCGTCAGGGTTCCTGGCGGCCGTTTCGTTTCGCATCGCCAGAACCCGGGCCACTCGAGACCAGACAAGGGGGAGGCGAGCATGTTCACCACACCGGGGTCGCTCGACTTCGTCGCCGTCGCGACCGCCACGCTGCAGTTCTGGGAACAAGAGCAGGTCTTTTCACGTCTCGTCGCCCAGAACCGTGGGGGACGACGTTTCTCCTTCCTCGACGGCCCGATCACGGCCAACAATCCGATGGGTATCCATCACGCGTGGGGGCGCACGTTCAAGGACGTGGTCCAGCGCTACCGCGCGCTGTGCGGCTACGAGCAACGGTTCCAGAACGGCTTCGACTGCCAGGGGCTCTGGGTGGAAGTCGAGGTCGAGAAGGCACTGGGGTTCGACTCGAAGCGGGAGATCGAGTCGTTCGGTCTCGAGCGCTTCTCCCGTGCCTGCCGCGAGCGGGTGATGCATTTCGCGGCGGTCCAGACGGAACAGTCCAAGAGACTGGGCCAGTGGATGGACTGGCCGAGCTCCTATTTCACGATGTCCGATGCCAACATCGGGTACAACTGGGCTTTCCTGAAGCGCTGCCACGAGCGTGGCTGGCTGTACGCGGGCCATCGCCCGATGCCGTGGTGTACGCGGTGCGGCACCTCGATCTCACAGCACGAGATGCTGGATGCCTATGCCGAGCTCACGCACGAGTCGGTGACCATCGCGCTGCCGCTCCTGGACCGTCCAGGCCACCGGCTGCTCGTGTGGACGACGACGCCGTGGACGCTGCCGGCCAACGTCGCGGTGGCCGTTCACCCCGACCTGGACTATGCCGAATGCGTGGGGGCGAACGCGATCTACTACGTCGCCGCCGCGGTGGCCCGGCGCTACCCGGCACTCGGGCGGCCGAGACGAATCCTCAAGGGGGCCGAGCTCGTCGGGCTGCCCTATGCCGGACCGTTCGACGATCTGCCCGCTCAGCGGGGCGTGGACCACCGCGTGATCCCCTGGGAGGAGGTGTCCGCCGAGGAAGGCACCGGGCTCGTCCACATCGCTCCCGGCTGCGGACTCGAGGACTTCGATCTCGGTCGCCGGCACCGGCTCCCCGTCATCGCGCCCGTGGATCCGGAAGGACGCTACGTTGACGGCTTCGGGCCCCTCTCGGGGAGAGAGGTTGCCGACTCCGCCGCCGCCATCGCGAGCCTGCTCAAGGAGCGCCGCCTGCTCTTCGCGCGGGCCTCGTACCGGCATCGCTATCCCACCTGCTGGCGGTGTGGCCAGGAGCTGATCTTCCGGGTTGCGGACGAGTGGTTCCTCAGCGCCGCCGACATCCGACCGCTGGCCCGGGCCGCCAACGAGCGCGTCACCTGGCTCCCGAGCTACATGGAGCGGCGCATGGACGACTGGCTCGCCAACATGGGCGACTGGTGCATCTCGCGCAAGCGGTACTGGGGCCTGCCCCTGCCGTTCTACCCGTGCGGGTGCGGGCGCCTCACCGTGATCGGCTCGCGGCGGGAGCTCCGGGAGCTGGCTCTGGATCCCGGAGCCGTGGACGCGCTGCCCGAGCTGCACCGCCCGTGGCTCGACGCCATCGTCATCCGGTGCCCCGCCTGTGCGCGGCCGGTACCGCGCGTCTCCGAGGTCGGCGACTGCTGGCTCGACGCCGGCATCGTGCCCTTCTCGACCCTCGACTACCTCGAGGATCGCCGGCAATGGGAGCGCTGGTTCCCGGCCGACTTCATCGTCGAGGCCGTGGGCCAGCTCCGCGGTTGGTTCTACGCGCTGCTCTTCATGTCGACCGCCATGGAGGGCACGAGCCCCTACCGGACCGTGCTGGCGCACGAGCGGGTGCTCGCCGGCGACGGCCGCGAGATGCACAAGAGCTGGGGCAACGCGATCTGGCTCGACGACGCGCTCGAGAAGATGGGCCCCGACGTGATCCGCCACATGTTCGCGTCGCAGACCATCACCGAGCCGATCCGCTTCAGCTTCGAGGCGGCCCGGGACGTCAAGCGGCGGTTCCTGACGTTCTGGAATGTCTACCGCCTGTTCGTGACCTACGCGAACATCGACCGGCCCCCGCTCGAGGGACCGGACCGCCTACCGCTCGACGTGGCGCCGATCGAGCGATGGCTGCTGAGCCGACTCCAGGCCGTGATCGTCGAGGTGCGCGTGGCTCTCGACACCTATCAGATGAGGCGTGCCCTCACCGCGGTCGATACGTTCATCCGCGACGATCTGTCGAACTGGTACGTGCGGCGCCGCCGGCGCGAGTTCTGGAAGGGCACCCTCGACCACGAGAAGCAGGCCGCCTTCCAGGTCCTCTACCACGTGCTGGTGCGGGTGTGCCAGCTTCTCGCCCCGGTCATGCCGTTCATCACCGAACACGTCTACCAGAACCTCGTGCGCGCGGTATCGCCGGACGCGCCCGTCAGCCTCCATCTCACTCCGTTCCCGGAGCCCGATCCCGCGCGCTCCCAGCCCGCCCTCGAAGCCCAGGTGGAGGCGGCCCGACGAGTCCTCAGCGTGGGGCTCGCGGCCCGCAATGCCGCCGGCCTCAAGGTTCGCAAGCCCCTCGGGCGGGCCCTCCTGTTGGCGTCCCCCGATGTGGAGCGCGCGGCCCGGGCCTTCGAGCGGGATATCCTCGACGAGCTGAACGTGGAGCACCTCGAGACCGTGGCGAGCCTCGACGACCGGGTCGCCATCTCGGTGGAGCTCGACATGGACGACACCTCGACGCTACCGCCGAATGCCGTCCCCGCCCTCCGCGCGGCCCTGGCGGCGCGGCCGGGCCGGATCGTCCGCGACGCGCTGCTCGCCGCCGGCGCCGTCACCGTCGCGGTGGGTGACGTCGAGGTCAGGCTCGGGTGGGCAGATCTCCGCTTCACCGTGGCGGGCCGGGACGGCTTCGCGGCCGCCGCCGACCGGGACGTGATGATCGCCCTCGATACCACGATGACGCCCGACCTCCAGCGAAAGGCCCTGGCCCGCCAGCTCGTCCATCAGATCCAGCTGATGCGCAAGGAAGCCAGGCTCGACGTCGACGACCGCATCCGCGTCTCGGTGGATGCCCACGGCGAGGTCGCCGAGGCGATCGAGGAGCACTCGCGCTACATCTGCGGCGAGACCCTCGCGGTGGAGCTGCGCTGCGGGTCTCCGCCCGAGGACTGGACGGCACGCGAGGTCGACCTCGAGGGGGCGCGCATCCATGTGGCGCTGGCTCGCGCTTGACCCCGGGATCGCCGCTACGGGGCCCGAGAGGCCGCCTCGCGCCTTACTCCGCCAGCCACACCGTATCGAGCTGGCAGTTCAAGAAGTGGCTCGGCGTGATGGACCAGCCCCGCACCTTGGAGAGATACGGCACGATGCGGTTCCACTGGAACGTCATGATGTAGTGCACCTCGTCGTCGTAGAGGCGCTTCTCGAAGGTGCGCAGCAGCTTGCGGCGCTCCTCCGGGTCGGTACTCCGGGACTGGCGCTGGTAGAGATCGTCCATCACCGTGTCCTTGTGGCGGCTGAAGTTGACCGGTGACGTGGTCAGGAACCAGTGCAGGTCCATGTCCGGCTCGACGATGGAGTTGCACGGGGCGTTGGTGGACACCTCGAAGTCGCCCGCCTTCTGGGCCTGCAGCCACGCGGCGGACTCGAGCGTCACCTGCTTCACGTTGAGCCCGATCTGCCGCCACTGGTCGATGAGCCAGATACCCACCGGCTCGTAGGGCTGCGGGACCCCGCGGTTGGTCAGGGTGAACGAGAGCCCTTCCGCGCCGGCCTCCTTCAGGAGGCGCCGGGCCTCGGCGCGCGCGGCGTTGATGTCGGTGCCGTAACCGGCGAGCTTCTGGAGCTCCTCCGGCGGCGTGGCCCACGGCGTCCCCGGCACCTGGATGCCCGCCACGTCCTTCACGATCGCGATACGCGAGAGGGCCTTCGAGCCCGCGTAACGGTCGAGCGCCAGCGAGAGCGCGCGGCGCACCCGCTTGTCGCCGAAGGGCTTCTTCTCCTGATTCATCGCCACCTGGATCGAGCAGTTCCAGGCGCTCTCCTGCACCGTGATCTTGTTGCCGAGCGCCTGCACGAGGCCGTCCCGCTGCGACGGGGTGAACCCGCGGAACTGGATCATGGCGCGCTCGCCGCGGATGGCCGCCACCTGCGCGCCCGCGTCCTGGATGAAGATGGCGCGGTAACCATCCAGGTAGGGCTTGCCCTTGTCCCAGTAGTCCGGGTTCTTCTTGCCCACCCAGTGCGAGCCCCGCACGTACTCCACGAACTTGAAGGGGCCGGTGCCCATGATGTTCTTCTCGTACCAGTGGGGATCCCTGGCCAGGATCTCGGCCTTGTAGATGTAGTTCCACGGCGACGACACGTTGGCGATGAAGGAGGCCTCGGGCGCCTTGAGGCGGAACACCACCGTGTCCGCGCTCGGGGCCTCCACCGACTCGACCCCGCGGTAGGCGGCCTTGCGGCTCGAGATCACCCCGGGCGGCGGGAAGATGATGTGGTCGTAGGAGGCCTTCACGTCGGCCGCGGTCATGAGGCTGCCGTCGTGGAACTTCACCCCGCGACGGACCTTGAAGGTGTAGGTGCGCTTGTCCGGCGAGACCGTCCAGGACTCGGCCAGGTCGCCCACGAACTTGGTGCCGGTCCGGTCGGTGGGATCCACCCGCATCAGGGTGTTGTAGTGCGGCGCGGTCGGATGGAGCATCGCGAAGGTCTCCTCGCGGTGCCCGTCGAAGCCGGGCGGCTCGGCCGCGACCACGAAGATCAGCTCGCCGCCCGCGCGGGGCTGCTCCTGGGCCGAGGCCGGCCCGAGAGCTCCGAGCGCGAGGATGAAGGCGAAGCCGAGCATCGTCAGTGATCGCGGGAACCGGGTCATGTCCGACCTCCGATGAGGGATGGGTTGGGAATCAGCGGCCCTTGAGCTTGGGCAGGAGGAGACGCGCGGCCTCGTCGACCTGCGCGAGCTGGTCGCCGCCCGCGAAGCGCAGGGCCAGGTGGCGCGCGCCCGCGTCGATCCAGCGCTGCAGCCACTCCACGCAGCCCTCGACGGGCCCCGCGTAGGTGGCCTGTCGCGCCATGAGCGCGGCGGCGGGCGCCGCGTAGTACGTCTCGAGGAACGTGTGGAGGCGCTGCTCGGCCGCGGTCTTGCTCGGGTCGAGCGCCAGCGTGACGTAGGCCGCGCCGGTGACCGCGTCCGCGGGGCGCCCGGCCGCGCGGGCCGCGGCCTGGATGCGCGGGAAGTGCTCGGCGAAGAACTCCACGCTCGGCCCGGTCGGGAACCACGCGTCGAAGCGGGCGGCCTCGCGGAAGGCGGTGGGGCCGCTGCCGCCGATCCAGATCGGCGGGCCGCCGGGCCGGTGCGGCTTGGGCTCGACGGTGGAGCCCTCGAGCGTGAAGTGCTTGCCGGCGAACGTGACCCCGTCGCGAGTCCAGAGCGCGCGGCAGATCTCGAGCGTCTCGAGGAAGCGGCCCACCCGCCGGTCCCACGGCACGCCGCAGGCCGCGAACTCCTTCCGGATGGCCGGGCCGTCGGCCGCGATACCCACCCCTAGGATCATGCGCCCCTCGGCCACGCGGTCCACGGTGCCGATCAGGTGCGCGAGCACCACCGGGTTGCGCAGCGCGGGCAGCAGCACTCCGGTGCCGAGGCGCACCCGGCGCGTGCGTGCCGCGATGGCCGCCATCAAGGTCAGCGGCTCGTGGCGGGGCCGCGCGGTGATCGAGTCGCCGATCCAGACCGAGTCGAATCCCGCCGCCTCCGCGCGCTCGGCCATGGTGATGAGCGGACCGGTCCCGGGGCGGCCGGACATGATGCTCTCGCGGGTGGGAATGAGGACGCCGAGCTCGACCGCCATGGCTACCTCCCGATCAGGGTTTCGACTTCGCGAATGAGCGGCGATGACTCGAGCCCAGCCCGAAGGCCGGGATCCCGCGTGGTCGCTCGCAGTCCCGTGATGATAGCCCACGCGCCGCGGTACCGCGCCCTCGCGTCGTCCCGCCGCCCCCGCGCCGCGTCGAGCCGTCCGAGCGCGACGTGGCTCAGCCAGGTCTGGCGCGGCTGGCCGATCGCCTCCGCCAGAGCGAGTGAGCGCCGCAGCGCGTCCTCCGCCTCGTCCCACGCCCGCCGCGCGGTAGCGCTCTCGCCCTTGATGCGCCACGCCCAGGCCTCGAACTTGCGCGAATGCGTCGGCACACTCAGCTCGAGGCTCTGGTCGGCGAGCCGGCGCGCCCGGTCGGGGTCGCCCTGCAGCAGAGCGAGCTGGCCCTGGCTCGCGTAACAGTGGGTCGCATAGCGCCACGTCATCCAGCGGGACGGCGGCGGATGCCGGACGATGTGGCTGGACTCCGCCAGCGCGTCGGCCGCGCTGGCGAGGTCGCCGCGGGTCATCCAGGCGTCGGCCTCGTTGTTCCGGATGAAAGCCCGGCGCTCGGCTCCGGTCCCGTGCCCGGCCCGCGACGAGCGGCCGGTCACCTCGTAGGACTGCTCGGACAGCTCCATGCCCCGGCCGAGATCACCGCACTCCATGTGCAGCCAGCCGAGCGTGTTCTGGAAGCGAGGGATGAAAGCGTCGTCGCCGATCCGCTCGGCGAGGGCCAGCCCTTCGGTCAGGGCGGCGAGCCCGGCGTCGTACTCGCCCGCGTCGTTCGACGCCGCTCCCTGATTCCAGAAGCAGCGCAGCAGCGGGATGACCAGGCGATGCTCGCGGGCGAGGCGGACCCCCTCGCCCGCCAGCTCCAGGCTCCCCCGGTAGTCGCCCTGCCAGGCCGAGTGCATCGCGAGTATGTGCAGCGCCAGGGCCTGCCGGGCGGGATCGCCGACCGCCCGCCCGATGGCCAGCGCGCGCTCCACATCATCCTTCGCCGCGTCGAGGCGGCCACTGACCGCGTGCACGTACCCGCGGACGTACAAGCCGCCGGCCAGCGGCCGCTGGGCTCCCGCCGTCTCGGCCAGCTCGATCCCCTCCTGCGCGTGCTCCAGGGCCGCCGGGAAGTCTTCGGCCCACTGCAGCGCCGAGGCGCACTGGATCAGCGCATTGGCCTCCGCAGGTCGGTCCTGCGCGCGCCGGGCCAGGTCGACGACGGTCTCGGCCGCCTCGCGCGAGCGCTCGAAGTCGCCGACGCCGAAGAAGAGGTCCGCGCGCGCGGTATGGATGGCCATCAGCGTCGTCGCGGGTGCGCGATCCTCGAGCCGGGCGGCGGCGGCCAGCGCCTCTCCGTACAGATCGATCGCCTGCCGCAGGCCGAAGGCCCGCGTCGCCTTCTCGGCCGCCCGCACCAGGTAGGCGAGCGCCCGCGCCGCGTCGTCGGTGTGTGAGAAGTGATGGGCGAGGACTTCATAGAGCTCGGGCAGGCGATCGTCGTAGATCTCCTCGATGGCGGTGCCCACGAGTCGGTGGAGCTCGCGGCGTCGCTGCACGAGCAGCGAGGCGTAGGCCACGTCCTGGGTCAGCGCGTGCTTGAACGCGTAGGCCAGCTCGGGAAGCCGGCGCCGCTCGTGAATGAGCTCGAGCGCGCTCAGCTCGCGCAGCGCGCTGTCGGTACCCTCCCCGATCTGGGAGACACGGTCGACCAAACGCCGGCTGAACTCGCGCCCGATCACCGAGGCGAGCTGGAGCGTGAGCTTGGGCGCCTCGGCCAGGCGATCGATCCGCGCCGCGATCACGTCCTGGACGGTGCCGGGAATCGCGATCTGCGACAGCGGCCGGGTGAGGGCGAGGCGCCCTTCCACCCGCTGGAGCACACCGCTCTCCTCCAGCGATCTGACCAGCTCCTCGATGTAGAAGGGATTGCCCTCGGCCTTCGCCGCGACGACGGATCGCAGGTCCTCCGGAAGCACGTCGACCCCGAGGACCGACTCCGCGATGCGCGCGCTCTCGTCGGTCGACAGGGCGGCCGGCACGATCCGCGTGAAGTAGCTTCGCTCCCCGAACGGGTTCACGTAGCCCGGCCGGTAGGTGAACACGAGCAGCACGCGCAGGGCCGGGACGCTCTCGATCAGGGTCGTCAGGAACTGCTCGCTCGCGCTATCAATCCAGTGCAGGTCCTCGATCACGAGCACCTGCGGCTGCCGCTCGGCACTCCGGACCAGCAAGCTCCGCAGTGCCTCGAAGGTCTCGGCGCGCCGCTGCGCCGGGCTCATCGCGCGCACATCGGGATCGCCCGGATCGATCGACAACAGCGCGCGAAGATACGGCGCGCCCGCCGCGAGATCCGGGCCGATCTCAGCCAGGCCGCGCTCGACCTTCGCGGCGACGGCCGCCTCGTCGTCCCCTTCTTCGATCTCGAGCTGCCGCCGCAGCAGGTCTGCCACCGGGTGAAAGGCCATCGCCCGACCGAAGGACAGGCAGTGCCCTTCCTGCCACCCGGCCTCCCCGGCGATCCGCCGGCGCATCTCGGCGAGCAGGCGCGACTTGCCCATCCCCGCCTCGGCCACGAGGAACGCCACCTGCCCGTGCCCGCCGCGGGCGCGCTCGAAGGCCTCGAGCAGCAAGCTCAGCTCGCGCTCGCGGCCCACGAACGGGGTGAGCCCGCGGTCGGCGGAGACCTCAAGGCGCGTGCGCGTCTCACGCGCCGCCACGACCTCCCACGCCGCGATGCGCTCCGCCTTGCCCTTGATCGGTAGCTCCCCGAGCGGTCGGGTGTCGAAGTAGCCGCGCACGAGCCGGTGGGTCGCCTCCGAGATCGTCACCCGCCCGGGCTCTCCCACCTGCTGCATGCGCGCCGCCACGTTGGTGGCGTCACCCACCGCGGTGTAGTCCATGCGCAGGTCGCTGCCGATGCTGCCCACCACCACCAGCCCGGTGTTGAGCCCCTGGCGGGCCTGGAAGCGGATGCCGCGCGGCCGCAGCTCGGCCTGGTAGGCGTCGAGCGTCCGCGCGATGCCGAGCGCGGCGTGCACGGCCCGGATCGCGTGGTCCTCGTGCGCGATCGGCGCGCCGAAGATCGCCATGATCCCGTCCCCCAGGAACTGGTTGACCGTGCCCTCGTAGCGATGCACCTCGGCCAGCATCAGGTCGAAGGCGCGGCTCATGAGCCGGTGGACCTCTTCGGGATCGAGCCGCTCGGACAGCGACGTGAAGCCGGAGACGTCGACGAACAGCACCGTGACCTGCTTCCGCTCGCCCTTGAGCGCGGCGCCGGTGGTGAGGATCTTCTCGGCCAGGTGCCGGGGTGTGTAGGAGCGGGGTGACGGAGACGGATCGACGGCGGCCGGCCTCGATTCGAGCGCGCCACCACACCGGTGACAGAAGCGATTGTCCGGCGGGTTCGACGCCTGGCACGCGGGGCAGGCCACGGCCAGGCGCGCCCCGCAGCCGCCACAGAACTGCGCGGCCGCGGGATTCGCCTGACCGCAGGCCGAACAGGTCATACCGCTGGCAGCGAGCCTAGCCCTCGCGCCAGGCGCTGGCCTGATCGAGGGCGGCGGTGGCCTCGGCGTCGAGCCGGAGCTCGATCCCAGCCGCCAGATCCTTGACCTGCGCCGCAGACGTGGCGCTCGCGATCGGCGCGGTGATACCGGGCCGGTGCGCGAGCCACGAGAGCGAGACCTGGGCCGGCTTCGCGTTGACCGCGGCGGCCACCTTCTCGACCGCGGCCAGCACGCGGAAGCCCCGCTCGTTCATGTAGGTCTTCTCGACGCCGGCCGCGCGCGCGGTCTTGGGCAGCGCCTCGCCCGCGCGATACTTGCCGGAGAGGAAACCGCTCGCGAGCGAGAAGTAGGGGATCACCCCGATCTCCTGCTCGAGGAAGAGCGGCTCGAGCTCGCGCTCGTACTCGTCGCGGATCACCAGGTTGTACTTGGGCTGCAGGCACTCGTAGCGCACGGTCCGCTGCCGGTCGCTCTCCCAGAGCGCCCGGGTGAGCCGCCAGGCCGGGTAGTTGGAGGCGCCCACGTAGCGCACCTTGCCCTGGCGCACCAGGTCGTCGAAGGCGTGGAGGGTCTCGTCGAGCGGGGTCTCCTGGTCGTCCCAGTGCGCCTGGTAGAGATCGATGTAGTCGGTCTGCAGGCGCCGCAGCGAGGCCTCGACGCCCGCCATGATGTGGGCCCGCGAGAGCCCCTTGTCGTTCGGCCCCGCGCCCATCGGCCCGCAGACCTTGGTGGCGATCAGGACCGCGTCACGGTGCTTCCGCGCGGTGAGCCAGACGCCGAGCACGGTCTCCGACTCGCCGCCCTTGTTGCCGGGCGCCCAGCGCGAGTACACGTCGGCGGTGTCGATGAAGTTGCCGCCCGCCTCGACGTAGGCGTCGAGCACGGCCTCCGACGCCTTCTGGTCCGTGGTCCAGCCGAAGGTGTTGCCCCCCAGGCACAGCGCGGCGACCTTGAGTCCGGTGCGTCCCAGCCTGCGCGTCAGCATGATCGGTCTTCCTCCTAGAGCGAGTCGCGAAAGGTGGTGAGCGGATTCTCGAAGCGGAGCCGCTGGGCGAGCGGATGCTCCGCCAAGGCGTCGAAGATCCGGCGGACCTTGCCGGCCACCTCGGAGGTGGGCGCGTCCGTCCGGATACCGAGGGAGAGGTAGGGCCGGCGCATCGACCGGAGCTGCCGGTCGACCACGTCCCAGTACGCGTGCGCGCTGGGCCAGCCGGCGGAGGGATAGAGCACCTCCACCGCGGACGGCGCCCGGCCGCGCACCACGCGCCGCGCCACCCGCCGCCACCGCGGTCGCGTCGGGACGAGAGAGCGCGTGGTGAGCGGCACCATGAGCAGCCGCCGGCCCGCGCGGCCTCCGTCGACGCGGAAATCGTGGTGCGCGGGACGGTAGGGCTCCCGCGGCGCGCCCCCGCAATCGGTGTACGAGCCCACGACCGGCGCGGCGTCCACGCCGGACGGCATCGTCGCGGCGCCCACCCCCCAGCCGGTGACCGGCTCGAGCGAGAGGTCGATCGCGACGCCGGCCTGCTCGACGGTCTCGACGATGCGGTCGGTGAGGAACGCCGATCCGGCCCGGAAGAGCCGCGGCGGCGCGCCCGCCCACCCGCCGAAGGCGTCCAGCGCGAACCGGGTGGCCTGGGCCGGCCAGTCGCCGTCGCCGAACTCGTGCACCCACTGGCCGGATTCGGGGGCCCAGCGGATCGGGTGCGAGTGCACGCCCCAGTAGTCGCCGGCGGCCTGCAGCCGGGCGGCGCACTCGGGAAACGCGACCAGGGCGTGGTCGGGGCGTCCGTACACCTCGGCGATCTGGGGATCGGTACGCACGTACCAGCCGAACCGCGGGGTGCGCCCGGTCCAGCCGGTGAGGTCCGCCCGTAGCCGGGTGATCTGGTCGACGAGGGCCAGGTAGCCCGCCCACGGAGGCGGGTCGCGGCGATCCAGCTGAAAGCCGTCCGGCTCGACATCGATGCTCAGGAAGGCGGGAATGGTGCTCGACTCCATCGGCGCAGCGGTATCACACAATACCCGCCCGCGGCTGTCAAGGATGGTGCGGACGGGGCGCGGCGCTGCTAGAGTCTCCCCGAGTCGAGAAAGGAGACCTTCAATGGCCCGCACGTACAACATCATCGACGCCGACGGTCACGTCCTCGAGCCGGTGGACCTCTGGGACAAGTACATCGACCCGTCCTACCGCGACCGCGCACCGCGGATGATCATCGACACCGACGGCAAGGAGCGCCTGCTCGTGGAGGGGCAGGTGCTGGGCAGCAAGAAGGGCTTCAACGTGGTCGGCGCCATCGGGTCCCGGCAGGGCGAGGTGCCCGAGGCGACCATGAAGTACGTGGACGGGCGCCCGGGCGGGTTCGATCCGCACGCGCGCATCCCCGACATGGACCTGGACGGCATCGACGCGGCCTTCCTCTACCCGAGCGTGGGCCTCTTCGCGGGCGCGGTCCGGGAGCCGGCGCTCGCGGGGGCGATGTGTCGCGCCTACAACCGATGGCTCGCCGAGTACTGCCGGCCCTATCCCGACCGCCTGTTCGGGGTGGCGATGCTGCCGATGCAATCGATCGAGCTGGCCATCGAGGAGATGCGCTTCGCGCGCCGGGAGCTCGGCATGCGCGGCGGCTTCCTGCGCCCGAACCCGTACAACGGGCGGACGCTGCACGACCCCGCGTACGCGCCCTTCTGGGAAGAGGCGCAGGAGCTCGACTTCGCCATCGGGCTGCACGAGGGCGCCAGCGGCGGCATGCCCCAGGTGGGCGTGGACCGCTTCGAGACGCGCGGGGCCAAGCACATCATCTCGCACACCCTGGAGATGATGCTCGCCGCCATGAGCGTGATCTGGGGCGGGGTCTGCGACCGCTACCCGAGGCTGCGCATCGCCTTCCTCGAATCGGGCGGCGGCTGGATCGCGCCGTGGCTCGACCGCATGGACCGACACTTCGACGACCAGGGCTTCAACGACTCGGGGCTGTCGATGCGGCCGAGCGAGCTGTTCCAGCGCAACTGCTGGATCTCGTTCGAGCCGGTCGAGGGCTGCCTCGGCGTGCTCGCCGACTACATCGGCCCGCACAAGATCCTGTGGGCGACCGACTACCCGCACCCGGACGGCTTCTTCCCCGGGGCTCCCGCGATGATCGCGGGGCGGCCCGAGCTGTCGGAGGCCACCAAGCGCGAGATCCTGGGCGGGGGCGCGCGGCGCTTCTACGGGCTCGACCGATCGTGACCGAGCGCGCGCTGACCGGCATCCGGATCCTGGACCTCACCCAGTTCGAGGCGGGCACCTCCTGCACCCAGCTCCTCGGCTGGCTCGGCGCCGACGTCATCAAGATCGAGCCGCCCGGCGGCGAGCAGTCGCGGCGGAACCGGCCGGAGGTGCCCGGTCTCGACGCGATGTTCTTCCTGCTCTTCAACGCCAACAAGCGCAGCGTCACGATCGACCTCAAGAAGCCGGACGGGCACGCGCTCTTCCTGCGGCTGGCCGAGCGGGCCGACGTGGTGACGGAGAACTTCGCGCCCGGCCTCATGGAGCGGCTCGGGCTCGACTACGAGCGCCTGGCCGCGGTGAATCCCCGGATCGTCCTGGCCCGCCTCAAGGGCTTCGGGCTCTCGGGGCCCTATCACGAGTTCAAGAGCTTCGACATGATCGCCCAGGCGATGGGCGGGGTGATGAGCGTCACCGGCTTTCCCGATCGCGAGCCGGTACTGTGCGGGGCCAACATCGGCGACAGCGGCGCGGGCGTGCACATGGCGGCCGGCATCATGGCCGCGATCATCGAGCGCCAGCGCACCGGCCGGGGGCAGGTCGTCGAGGTCTCGATGCAGGAGGCGGTGGCGAACCTCATCCGCCAGCGCTACGTGGTCCACTACCGCGACGGCAAGCCGACCCCGCGCCGGGGCAACGGGGCGCCGCCCGGCGCGGTGCCCGACGGCCTCTACGCCTGCGCGCCGGGCGGGCCGAACGACTACGTGTACATCTACGTGCAGCCGATGAACCAGGGCATGTGGGAGGACTTCGCGCGGGCCATCGGCCGCGAGGACCTGCTCGCCGACCCGCGCGGCGTCGACGCGCCCACCCGGTGGCAGCATCGCGAGGCGCTGAACGGCATCGCGCGGGCGTGGACCGGCGCGCGCTCGAAGCAGGAGGTGCTCGCGGTGCTGGGCAAGGCCGGCGTGCCGTGCGGCGCGATCCTGGACACCCAGGAGGTGCTCGACGATCCGCACCTGAACGCGCGCGGCGCGATCGAGACGATCGACCATCCCACCCGCGGCCGCTTCCGGGTGCCCGGCTGCCCGATCCATCTCTCGTCCTCGAAGCCGGTGACGACACCGCCCCCGCTCGCGGGGCAGCATACCGACGAGGTGCTGGCCGAGGTGCTCGGGCTCTCGCCCACCGAGATGGCCGACCTCCGGGCGCGCGGCGCGATCTAGTCCGTGTCCTCCGGTCGCTCCCGGACGATCCCGAGCGTCCGCTCGGTGATCGCCCGCAGCCTTCCCGCCGCGGCGGCGGTGGCGGTGTTCGGCACCCTCTACGGCGCGGCGGCGCGCGGCGTCCTCGGGGCGCCCCTGACGCTGGTCTCGTCGCTCCTCGTGTACTCCGGCGC
The DNA here is from genome assembly GCA_041497895.1 of Methylomirabilia bacterium. GTDB lineage: Bacteria > Methylomirabilota > Methylomirabilia > Rokubacteriales > CSP1-6 > CAMLFJ01. Next base: position 29,651 of record JBGQHJ010000009.1, on the reverse strand, counting down.
GCTCCAGCTCGCGCTGGTCGCCCTGCTCGGCGCCGGAACCGCCACCCTGCCGCTGCTGCTGACCGCGGCCGTGCTCAACCTCCGCCACCCCGTGCTGGGCGCGGCCCTGCGCTCCCGCTTCGAGAGCGGGCCGCTCGGGCGGGCGCTCCTGGCCTTCTTCCTGGTCGACGAGACGTTCGGGTTCGCGATCACGGCCGGCAACGCGGTCGAGCCGCGCGCGATGGGAGCGACCACCGAGCGCACGCTCCTCGTGGCCGGGCGGACGCTCTACGTCGCCTGGCTCGTGGGCACCCTGGTGGGCGTGCTGGGGGGCGGGCTCACCACGGTCGAGAGCGCGGCCGGCGCGATCTTCCCGGTTCTCTTCATCGGCCTCGCCTCGCTCGCGGCGACCCGGTGGTCGCGGGAGTGCTGGTGGCCCTGCCCGGGCGGGACCGATGAGCCCGCTGCGTCTCGTCGTCGTCGCGCTCATCACGTACGGGAGCCGGGCGGCCGCGGTGGTGTTCCTCCTCCAACCGAGCCCGCGCTTCGAGACCATCCTGTCGCGCATTCCGGCCGCGATCTTCGCCGGGCTCGCCACGTCCACGCTGCTCGGCGACGGCGGCGCGCTCGCCGGGCCGCCGGTGCTGGGCGCGGCCGCGGGCGCGCTCCTGGTCACTCCGGCGCGCTCCCGGCTGGTCTGCCTGGTGGGCGGCGCGATCGGCTACGCGGCGGGAGCCCTGCTCGCCTGATCGGCAGGACGCGTCAGCGGCGCGCGGGCCAGGTGCCCATCACCTGGCGCAGGATCGCGAACTCGCCGATGTGATACGTGTTGTGCTCGGAGACGATCAGCAGCTCGCGGATGAGGGGGTGCTGCTGCGCGTAGGGCAGCGCTGCGCCGAGGGCAACGCGGGGGTTGGCCGCGATCTTCTCGAGCGCGGCGCGGTCCCGCCGGAAGGCGGCCACCGTCTTCCGCCATGCCTTCGCGTCGGCGGTCGCGTCCGGCTTCGGCCAGTAGTCGTCGGGCCACGTGGGCAGCCGGTACTCCGGGTCCTCGATGTACTCGAGGATGTCCCGCTGGGCGATCCGCATGTGCTCGAGCAGGTGCCAGGGGGTGTAGGGCACGTTCGGCGGACGGGTGTTGACGTGCTTCATCGGGAAGTCGGCCACCACGTCGTCGAACGTCATGTACGACGGCCCGTGGACGAGGTTCCGCACCTCGGCCCGCACCGCGTCGCCCTTCACCGTGCCCCGTGCCTTCATGGCGCTCCTCCTCGATCGCACAGTACCCGCCCCGAGCCCGGATTGACAAGGCCACCTCCGGGTCTAGACTCGGTGAGCGGGAGGCGACGATCATGACGACCGGCAATCGCTACGCGTTCCGACTCCGTCCCGGCATGCGCCGCGGCCTCCGGGCCGAGACGCCGCTGCCGACGCGCCTCGTGTCGAACGAGGAGTTCCCGCCCCTCCCCCAGACACCCGCGCAGCGCCGGGTCGAGGACCGGATCCTCGCCGAGGCCGCGCGGCTCGCGCCGCGGCTCGGACTGAGCCGCCGGGACCTCCTGCGCGGCAGCGGCGGCATGGCCACGTCGCTGCTGGCGATGAACGCGGTCTTCGGCCGGTTCTTCGACGTGCAGCCGGTCGAGGCCGCCGACCCGGCCGCATTCAAGGAGCGGAGCGGCGATCCCTACTTCATCTTCGACGTGCAGCTCCACTACGTGGGCGCGGGTTACGATCCCCGCGACGAGGAGACGGGCCGTCGGGGCGCGGTGAGCAAGCAGGCCCTCCTCGGGCTGCGCCAGGGCTCGAAGCGTCTGAACCCGAAGCTGGCCGCCGACCGCGGGACCATGGCCGACCTGGCGTGGGCCAACATGGTCAAGGAGGTGTTCCTCGACAGCGAGACCGACATCGGGCTCATCTCCACGCCGCCGGGCCCGTACCCGCAGGAGGCCGTCGTCCCCCCTCGAGAGATGACGCACATCCGCGACGAGATCAACCGGGTGACCCGGTCCCGGCGGATGCTCGCCCACGGGCTCATCACCCCGCAGCTCGGCCAGGTCGACCTCGACTTCATGGACCAGCAAGCCGCGACCCTCCAGGTCGACGCGTGGAAGGGCTACACCGGCGCCGCGCCCAGGGGCTTCGACCGCGGGTGGTTCGTGGACGACGAGAAGATCGCGTACCCGATGCTGGAGCGCGCGCGCAAGCTCGGGATCAAGCGCGTGTGCCTGCACAAGGGGCTGCCCCTCGGACCGGTGTCGGACTACAACCACCCGCGCGACGTCATCAAGGCGGCGCGCGATTTCCCCGACATCGACTTCGTGCTCTACCACGCCGGGCTGCTCACCGTGCCCCGCACCCAGTCGGCGGACGTGCCGTGGACCACCGAGTTCTGCCGGATGAAGAAGAAGCAGGTGGGGCTCCACAACATCTACATGGAGCTCGGGTCGACCTTCGGCCAGCTCGCCACCACCAACCCCACCGCGTGCGCGCACCTCATGGGCCAGATCGTCGACGCCTTCGGCGCCGACCACGTGCTGTGGGGCACCGACTCGATCTGGTACGGCACGCCCCAGTGGCAGATCGAGGCCTTCCGCCGCTTCGAGATCCCGCAGGCCCTGGTGGACGCCCACGGCTACCCGCCGCTCAACCGCCTCGTGAAGGAGCAGATCTTCGGCCTCAACGCCGCCCGCCTCTTCGGCGTGGACGTGCGGGCCAAGCGCAACGAGCTGCCCGGGGACTACCTGAGCCAGATCAAGATGGCCTACCTCGACGAGGGCCCTACCCCGAGCCACCGCTTCTACGGCTGGACCGCCTAGGCTGGGGTCAGGTCTTACATTCCGACATTTTCGCCTGCGCCCGATGTGGCCTCAGGCCAAAAAATGTCGGAATGTAAGACCTGACCCCGATCAGACGTAGGTGCGGGGGATGCGGGTGTTGAGGTTGGTGAGGACCTCGTAGGGGATGGTGCCGGCCCAGTCGGCGATGTCCTCGCAGGTGATGAGCTCGTCGCCGTCGCCGCCGAGCAGGGTCACGACGTCGCCATTGAAGGCGCTATCCCATTCGATGTTGACCATGATCTGGTCCATGCACACGCGGCCCACCACCGGGTACCTCTTGCCGCGGATCAGCACGTGGGCCACGTTGGAGAGCGCGCGGAAGTAGCCGTCGCCGTAGCCCACCGGCACCGTGACCACCCGCACCGGGTGATCGGTCTCCCAGGTGGACCCGTAGCTCACCGGGTGGCCGGGCTGCACCACCTTGAAGTAGACCACCCGCGAGCGCAGCGACAGCGCCGGCTGCACCGCGATGGTCCTGCGCACCTCGTCGGAGGGATAGACCCCGTACAGCAGGATGCCGGGCCGCACCATGTCGAGATGGCTCTCGCGCAGCTGGAGCACCGCCCCCGAGTTGGCCATGTGCCGGACGGGTGGCTTGACGCCCTGCCGGTCGTACCACTCGAGCACCTCCAGGAAGCGCGCGAGCTGCCGGCGCGCGGAGGTGAGGTCGGCCGCGTCCGAGTTGGCGAAGTGGGAGTAGATACCCTCCACCACGGCGTGGCGGCACTCGGCCGCCCGCTCGAGCAGGCCGCGCGCGCTGTAGTAGTGCACCCCGATCCGCTCCATCCCGGTGTCGATCTTGAGATGCACGCGGGCGCCGACCCCCATCTGCCCCGCGATCTCGTCGATCTGCGTGAGCTTGTCGATCGACGACGCGGTCAGGGTGAGGCCGTGGCGCAGGAAGATCGGGATCTGGTCGCCGAAGATGCCGCCCATGACCAGGACGGGCAGCGTGAGCCCGGCCTCGCGCAGCGCCACCGCCTCTTCGAGAAAGGCCACCCCGAGCGACTTCGCCCCCAGCGAAGCCAGATGTCGGGCCACGGGCACGAGCCCATGCCCGTAGGCGTTGGCCTTGACGATGGGCATCGCCACCGCGGGAGCCACCGCGGCCTCGATCGCGCGAAGGTTGTCCGCGAGTCGGGCCAGGCTGATCTCGACGACCGTCGGCCGCAGCGTGCCCTGGTCCACCGGTTACTTGGGCACCATGCCCTTGAAGCGGGGCATGACCTCCTTGGCGAGCAGCTCCATCGAGTGCCGCCAGGCATTCGGGTTCTCGCTGTAGTCGAAGCAGAACAGCAGGAGCGTGCCGAAGCCGCCGACCTCCTCGTAGATATCGTGGAGCTTCTGCGACACCGTCGCGGGCGACCCCACCAGCCAGTTGTGCTTCGCGCAGTACTCGGGCGTCACGTCCGAGTCGGGCACGCTCGGGTCGTGCTTCAGGTACTCGGTGAAGGCGAAGGCGCCCAGGAGCGGCAGGAAGTACTCGGTCATCATGCGGCCCATCATGCCGCCCACCGAGAGCCGCATCGCCTCCGCGTCGGTGTCGGCCACGAAGACCTCGCGGACCATTCGCCAGTCGGCTCTCCTGGCGGTGCGCTTGCCCCGCTCCGCCCCCTGCTCCACCGCCTCCCAGTGGCTGCCCACGTAGCTCGGGTTGAGGTTCAGGCTCATCGGCCAGAACCCGCGCTCGCCGGCCAGCTTGAGCGTGTCCGAGCCCTTGCTGAGCCCGGCGACCCCGATGGGCGGGTGCGGCCTCTGGAGCGGGAGGATGTGCGGCTTGAGGGTGTCGAACATGGTCCCGGTCTTGGTCACGTGCCAGAACTTGCCCTTGTAGTCGAACTCGGGCTCGTCGCTCCAGAGGCGCAGGATGATGTCGAGCGACTCGCGGGTCATCTCCCGGTTCTGTCCCGACATGCCGTCCACGTTGAACATGGCCCAGTCGCTCGGCAGCCCGCTCGCGGCCACCCCGAAGTTCAGCCGGCCCTGCGCCAGGTGGTCGAGCATCGCCACCCGGTTGGCCAGCTCGGCCGGGTGGTGGAACGGCATCAGGAATCCGCCCGGCCCGATGCGCATGCGCTTGGTCTGGAGCAGGGCCTGCGCCACCAGCAGGTCGGGCGAGGGATGCGGCTCCCACGGCGAGGTGTGGTGCTCGCCGATCCAGGCCTCGCTGAAGCCCAGCTCGTCGGCCCAGCGCAGCTGCTGCAGGTCCCACTGGTGCCCGTCGAAGAGCTTCCGCTCCGGCGGGTGCGACGGCATCGTGAAGAGACCGTACTCCATGGCGAACCTCCCGACAGATCTCGCGCTTACAGATCTCGTTCGAAGGGGAAGAGCGGCCGCCGGCGGTTGCGGTAGGTGAACAGCCGCAGGTCGGAGCTGGTCACGCCGTCGCCGTCGCAGAGGACGATGTGCCGGGCGATCGGCTCGAACCCGGCCCGGAAGTGCTGGCGTGACTTGATCAGGACGTACTTCTTGCGGCGCGGGTCGATTCCGCAGTGGGTGAAGACGCCGGTGTCGAAGGGCTCGCTGCGCCCTTCCGACACCACGATCTGCATGGCCCCGGTGTCGAGCACCGCGGTGCGGCCCATGCGCACCCGGGTGCCGGTGGCCATCGGCCCGGTGACGGTGAACTGCCCGTCGGTGATCCGGGTGACCTTGCCGGTCACCGGCAGCGGCCGACCCGGCAGGTTGATCTGGGGCATGTCGACGCGGCCGCCGAGGGGCAGCGTCACCCCCGCCGCGGTCCCCGCCTCCACCAGCCGCCGCACGCCCGCCGGGTCGCAGATGGGCCCGGCCACCACGTCGGTGAGCCCCTGGCGCATCACCTCCTCGATCACGCTCATCACGTCCTGGGTGCCGCCGGACGCGGTGTTGTCGCCGTGGTCTACGAGAACGACGGGTCCTTCGCGCAGCGATCGGGCGTGCGCGATCTGGCCCGCCAGCGGCGCGCCCCGGTAGAGGAACTCCTCGCGCCGCTCCCACGCCATCGCGAGCAGCCGGTCGCGGAGCGCGAGCCCCGCGTCGGTGCGGCGATCGCAGACGATCACGGTGGAGAGCGAGACGTGCGGGATGTCCGAGTGCGGGAAGCCGCCGAACACCGAGGCGTTGAGCACCGCGCCCGAGGCCTCGGCGGCCATCGCCATGTCCATCACGTCCTTCATGGGCTGGCGCGACGGGGCGTGGACCAGGGTGCTCGTCATCATGGGGAGCGATCCCCACACCATGACCGGCTCGACCTCGCCGCGCAGCGCGCGCAGCATGGTGCGGCCGGCGCGCTGCCCGGTGTCGCCCATGTCCACGTGCGGGTAGGTGCAGTAGCCCGCGATGACGGTGGCGTTGTCCACCATCGCGGCGGTCATGTGGGAGTGGAAGTCGAGCCCCACCGCGATCGGCACGCGCGGCGCGACCGCGCGGATGCGCCGCAGCAGCTCGCCCTCGCCGTCGTCCACGTGCTCGGCCACCATCGCCCCGTGCAGCGCGAGGAAGACCGCGTCGCACCCGCCCCGCACCGCGCCCACGATGGCTTCCGCCATGTCCTCGTAGGCCGCCTTCTCCACGTAGCCCGAGGGGTGCGCGCCCCCCGCCACCGGCAGCACGATCTCCGCCCCGGCCCGCCGGGCCACGTCGAGGAAGCCGCCGAGCTGGGTGTTGGTGTCCTTGAACTCCGCGATCGCCGCCTCGCCCTGCAGGGGACGGAAGGACGCGAGCGGGGTCGGCACCGGGGAGAAGGTGTTGGTCTCGTGCATCATCATCGCGAGGACGAGCTTGAGGCGGGCCATGCCGGGAGCATACTATCGCCCGGGAGAGGACGCCCGATGTACTTCACCGGCTTCGATTGCCTCGGTTGCCGCGCCGCGTATTCGCCCGGCCAGGACCTGCTGCTGTGCCCGGCGTGCCGGCAGCTGCTGGAGGCGCGCTACGATCTGGCCCGCTTCGGGCGCGAGATGGACCGCGACGCGCTCTCGCGCCGGCCCGCCGGGGTCTGGCGCTGGACGGAGCTGCTCCCCGTCCTCGACCCGACCCGGATCGTCACGCTGGGCGAGGGCGGCACCCCGTTCCTCCGCTCCGAGCGCCTCGCCCGGGCCTGCGGGGTGCGCGAGCTCTGGCTCAAGTCCGACGCGGCCAATCCCACCGGCTCGCTCAAGGACCGGTCCATCACGGTCTCCGCGACCAAGGCGGTGGAGTTCGGCTACGGGGTGCTCGCGTGCGACTCCACCGGCAACAAGGCCTCGTCCACCGCGGCCTACGCCGCGCGCGCCGGGCTCGGGAGCGTGGTGTTCTGCCCGAAGGACACCCCGGTCCCCAAGATGGCGCAGGCGGTGTTCTTCGGGGCCCGCCTCATCCGCGTGGACGGCCACTACTCGCAGATCAACGCGATGTACCGGCGGCTCATCGCGAGCGGCCGGGTGAAGTGGTACGACTGCGGCACCGACAACCCGTTCCGCTACGAGGGCAAGAAGACCTACGCCTACGAGATCGCCCAGGATCTCGGCTGGCGCGTGCCCGACCGCGTGCTGCATCCGTGCGCGGGGGGCATGTCGCTCGTGAAGACGTGGAAGGGCTTCAACGAGCTGCGGAGCCTCGGGTGGATCTACCGGCTCCCGAGGATGACCGCGGTCCAGGCCGCCGCGTGCGCGCCGATCGTCGCGTCGTGGCAGCGAGGCCTGCCGCGGGTGGAGGCGGTGGACAGGCGCCCCACCATCGCGAGCGCGGTGGCCGCGGCCGACCCCGGCCTGCTGGGTGACCAGACCCTCCAGGCGGTGCGCGCCTCCGGCGGCGGCGCGATCGCGGTCGACGACGTCGAGATCGTGGACGCGGTGCGCCTCCTCGCGCAGGACGGCCTCATGATCGAGCCGAGCGGCGCGGTCACGGTGGCCGCGGTGCGCCGCGGCGTCGCGGACGGCTCCATCGACCGGGGCGAGTCGGTGGTCTGCGTGCTGACCGGCTCCGGGTTCAAGGACTTCGACCGCATCCTGGACCTGGTCGAGATCCCGTCGCAGGTCGTCTCCGGCTTCGAGGCGATGCTGGCCGAAGCCGAGCGGATCGGCTGATGGCCGCCGCCGCCCGCGTCGAGAGACGTCTCGCCGAGCTCGGGCTCGAGCTGCCGCAGGCCCCGGTGCCGGTGGGCAACTACCTGCCCGCCGCGCGGGTGGGCCGCCTGGTGTTCACCTCGGGGCAGACCGCGCGCATCAACGGGGTGCGCCGCTACGTGGGCGTGGTCGGCCAGGAGGTGAGCGAGGCCGACGCCTACCGCTCGGCCCGCGACGCGATGCTGAACTGCCTGGCCTGCGTGAAGCAGGCGGTGGGCTCGCTCGATCGGGTGAAGCGCGTGGTCAAGGTCGTCGGCTTCGTGAACGTGGGGCCGGAGTTCGCCGCGCATCCCACCGTCATCAACGGGGCCTCGGACCTGCTCCAGCGGCTCTTCGGGGAGGCGGGCCGCCACGCGCGCTCCGTGATCGGCCTGTCCTCCCTGCCCTCGAACGTCTCGGTCGAGGTGGAGCTGGTCGTCGAGGTCGGCGGAGCGGAGATCAGCGGCCGGCGAGCCGCGCGCGGTACGCGTCGAGGATCTGCGCGCCCGCCGGCCCCATCTGGCGTAGCCAGTCGTCCACCGCGACCTGCCCCGCCGCGCGGAGCGCCTGGCGGCACTCGGGCGAGAGCTCGGTGGTGAGGGTGACGCCGGCCGCGCGCATCTGCGCGTAGTTCGCCGCGACGCGGGTCTTCATCACCTCCCACTGCCGAGCCTCGGTCGCGACGGCCGCCTCCCGCACCGCCTCCTGCAGGGAGGGCTCGAGCGCGCGCCAGGCCTCGCGGTTGATCGTCACCATGCTCATGGTCACCGCGTACTCGATGGCGGTGAAGTGGCGCAGCGTCTCCATGAGCCGCCGGCCCGCTCCGCCGTCGCCCGAGGAGAGGACCGCGTCCAGCTGGCCCGACCGGAGCTGGGGCAGCGCGTCCGTGAAGGACACCACGACCGGCACCGCGCCCGCGGCGCGGAACGCGAGCACGCCGTTGGCGTCGGCGGTGCGGACGCGCAGGCCCCGGAGCGCGTCCGTCGAGTCCACCGGTCGGTTGGCCCAGATCCCGGCCGCGGGCCAGGGCGACTGGAAGAGCAGGACCTGGTTGTAGCGCGCGAGGGCACGCTCGTAGGCCGGCCGCGCCACCGCGGCCAGCGCGTGGCCCTGCTCCGGCGTGGTGGCCAGGAACGGCAGCGACGGGAGCAGGAAGATCGGGTCGAGTCCGCCCAGCGCGCCCATGTAAGTGTTGCCGATCCGGAGATCGCCGCGTCCGATCGCGTCCACCATGTCCTTCGAGCGGAAGCCGCTCGAGGCGTCGTACTGGTGCGCGATCTCGATGCGCCCGCCGGAGCGCGCGGTGACCTCGCGGCCGAACCGCGCGTCCGCCTCGCCCTGGATCGAGCTGGCCGGGTACTCGTTCGCCATGCCCCAGGTGACCACCTGGGCGCGGGCGCCGCCGGCCGCCGCCAGCACGAGCGCCATCACCACCGCCGCGAGACGCACCGCCGATCCAGTCATGGACCGATGACCTCCGGCCCGAGGATAGCGCACCTCTCGACGGTCGGCGCGAGACGGGGTAGCATCGCGCCCATGCGCGCCGCCGTGATGCGGAACCGTCGACTGGTGGTGGCCGACCTGCCCGTGCCCGAGCCCGGGCCGGGCGAGGTGCTGGTCAAGACGCTCGCCTGCGGCATCTGCGGCTCCGATCTCAACGCGCTCAAGCACGCCGAGCAGTTCGTCGCCGCCGCCCGCCGCGCGGGCAGCGTGTTCACCATGGATCTCTCGCGCGACGTGGTCATGGGCCACGAGTTCTGCGCCGAGATCGTCGAGCACGGGCCGGGCACGCAGAGGACGCTCCCGGCGGGCACCCGGGTCTGCTCGCGTCCGGGGCTCGTCCGTCCCGACGGGCCCCGCACCGTGGGCTACTCCAACGACACCCCCGGCGGCTACGCCGAGTACATGCGCCTCACCGAGGCGCTCCTGTTGCCGGTGCCGGCCGGGCTCCCCACCGAGGACGCGGCGCTCACCGAGCCGATGGCGGTGGGCGTCCACGCGGTCGCCAAGGCCCGGCTCGAGCCCGACGACGCCCCGCTCGTGATCGGCTGCGGGCCGCTGGGCCTCGCGGTGATCGCGGCGCTCCGCCTGACCGGCGCGCGCCCCATCGTGGCGGCCGATTTCTCGGCGCGCCGCCGGGAGCTGGCCGTCACCCTGGGCGCCGACCTGGTGGTGGACCCCGCGCGGGTCACCCCGTGGCAGAGCTGGCGCGAGGCGGCGGTGTGGCGCGACGCGAGCCGGGCGCCCGCGCTGCCCCCGTGGATCCCGGGCCCGCCGCTCCGGCCCGCGGTGGTCTTCGAGTGCGTGGGCGTGCCCGGCGTGCTCGACCAGATCATGGCCGCCGCTCCCAAGGGCACCCGCATCGTCGTGGTCGGCGTGTGCATGGAGGCGGACACGATCTACCCGATGCTCGGCATCAGCAAGGAGCTCAACCTCCAGTTCGTGCTGGGCTACACCCCGGAGGAGTTCGCGGCGACCCTCGGCCACATCGCGGACGGCGCCATCGCGGTCGCGCCGCTCATCACCGGCCGGGTCGGCGTCGAGGGCGTGGCCGGCGCGTTCGAGGCCCTCGCCTCCCCCGAGCAGCACGCCAAGATCCTCGTCGAGCCCTGGCGGGCCTGAGAGGCCGGCCCGTCGCCACCGCGTCGACCTTCTCCGCCCTTCGGGAGCGGAACTATCGCTTCTACTGGATCGGCCTCGTCTTCTACGTCCTGGGGCACCGCGCCGAGTACCTGACGTTCGCGTGGATGGTCTGGGAGGTCACCCACGACGCGCTCCACCTGGGCTACCTGGGCCTGGCCCAGGGCATCCCGCTCGTCGTGTTCCAGCTCTGGGGCGGCGTGCTCGCCGACCGGGTCGACCGCCTCCGCCTGCTGCTGGTCACCCAGACCCTCACCACCGCGGCCCTCCTCGCGGCCTTCGTCCTCTCGGCCCTCTCGCTGGCGCGCGTCGAGCACCTGCTCGCGCTGGCCGCGCTCACCAACACCTTCCGCGCCTTCGACGAGCCGAGCCGCATGGCCCTGGTGCCGCAGATGGTCGGGCGCGAGCGGCTGCCGAACGCCATCGCGCTCGGCTCGATTCCCTGGCAGGCCGGCCGCATGATCGGGCCGTCGATCACCGGCGTGCTCATCGCGGCCTTCGGGGGCACGGTGGGCTTCGGCGTCGCGCTCGGCGCCTCCGCCTCTGCGCTCGCCATGTACGGCCAGCTGCGCGTGCAGGGCCACGCGCCCGCGCCCACCGAGCAGCACGTCCTGGGCCAGCTCCTCGAGGGGCTCGGCTTCGTCCGCCACAACTTCGTCTTCGCGGCCCTGATCTGCCTGGCGCTCTTCAACGCGGTGTTCGGCCTCTCCTACGTCACGCTGCTGCCGATCTTCGCCGACGTCTACTTCCAGACCGGCTCCGCCGGCTACGGGCTCCTCAACGCCGCGCACGGCATCGGCGCGCTGGTGGGCACCCTGATCGTGGCGACCATCACGCCGCGCCTGCACCGCCGCGGCCTCATCATCCTGGGGGGCGCGGCGGGGATGGGCCTGGGCCTGGTGGTCTTCTCGCGCGCCCCGGGTCTCGGCCTGGCCCTGCCGATGCTCGCGTGCGTGGGCTTCAGCAACACGTTCTACCTCACCCAGGTGAGCACGCAGCTCCAGCAGACGGTGCCGGATCAGCTCCGCGGGCGCGTGATGAGCCTCTACTCGCTCTGCTGGAACCTGCTGCCGCTGGGCGGGCTGCTGGGCGGGGTGCTCGCGGCCGCGGTGGACGCGCGCTTCGCGGTGGCGGTGGGCGGCCTGATGGTCGCCGCCAACGCGCTCGGCCTGCTCGCCTCCCGCCGGCTTCGCCGTCTCTAGGCCGGTGCTATACTCCGCCGAACGCATCACAAAGGAGAGTCAGTCATGGCGGACGTGCTCACGGTAGTGGCGAAGATCAGGGCCGCGAAGGGCAAGGGCGACGCACTCGCGGCGCTGCTGAAGGAGCAGGTGGCGGCGGTGCGCCGGGCGGAGCCGGGCTGCCTCGTCTATCGCCCGCACCGCTCCACCAAGGACCCCGACCTCTTCGTCTTCTACGAGCAGTACAAGGACGACGCGGCCTTCGACCTGCACCGCAAGGCGCCGCACCTGGCCGCCTACCGCGAGCGGCGGGAAAAGGAAGGGCTGACCGAAGGGGCGGCCGAGGTCGAGATCTACCGCTCGATCACCGAGTAGGCGCCTCAGTCCTCGGCGGCAAGCTCCTTGCGGAGGGCCTCGGCCAGCCGCGCGTACTGCGGGAGGTGGTTGTAGAGCTGCGCGGAGACGCGGATCATCCGCTTGGGCGGCGCGGGCCAGCGCATGATCGGCACCTCGATGCCCCAGGCCTCGAAGAGCCGGCCCTGGATGGGATCGCGGACCCGCCAGCCGGTCTCCACGGTGCGGTTGTCGGGCAGGATCACGCTCGCGATCGAGCCGATCATCTCCTCCGGGCACGCGGGCTCGGTCCCGACCGCCGCGCAGAGGAGCCGGCGCGCCTCGAGCGCGAGCGCGCGGTTGCGCGCCATCAGCGCCGGCCACCCACCGGGCACGAGGCCGGCCAGGTAGTCGATCGCCATCGGCACGGTCAGCCACGCGGTCGGATCCTGCGTGCCGGTCCAGTCGAACTCGAGCCGGAAGCGCGAGCGACCCGCGCGCTCACCCTTCGCGCCGTGGCTGATGGTGAGCGGGTGGACGTCGGCCTGGCGGTCCCGGCGCACCCAGAGGAACGCGGAGCCCTTGGGCGTGCAGAGCCACTTGTGGCAGTTGCCGCTGTAGTAGGCGGCGCCGAGCGCGCGCAGGTCGAGCGGCACCATGCCGGGGGCGTGCGCGCCGTCCACCACCGCGTCGATCCCGCGCGCGGCCAGCGCCGCCACGAGGCGCCCGAGCGGCAGGATCAGGGCGGTCGGGCTCGTGATGTGGTCGAGCAGGGCCAGGCGCGTGCGCGGCGTGACCCCGGCCAGCACGGTGTCCACGATCGCCTGGGGAGAGGTCACCGGGAACGGCAGCGTGACGGTGACGACCCGCGCCCCGCTGCGCTCGGCCACGAAGTCGAGCGTGTTGCGGCAGGCCTGGTAGGCGTGGTCGGTGGTGAGCAGCTCGTCGCCCGCGGCCAGGCGGAGCGACCGCAGCACCGCGTTCACGCCGCCGGTGGCATTGCTGACGAAGGCGAGATCGTCGGGGTCGGCGCCCACGAAGGCCCCGAGGCGCGCGCGGGCGGCGTCGAGGCGATCGTCGAGCTCGCGGCCGAGGAAGCGCACCGGCTCGGCCTCCATCTCGGCCCGCAGCGCGGCCTGGTAGCGGAGCACCTCGGCGGGGCAGGCGCCGTACGAACCGTGGTTGAGAAAGGCCACGCTGCGATCGAGCGGCCAGAGGGCCGTCCACTCGTTGTCGTCGGTCACACGTACCTCCTTCAGAATCCGGGCGGCGCCTTGAAGCCGCCGATCAGGTCGGCCAGGTGGCCGGCCACCGCGATCGGGGTGGCGTCCTCGAGATAGGGGCCCACGATCTGCAGGCCCACCGGCAGGCCGCCCGCGGTGAGGCCGACCGGCGCGGTGGTCGCGGGCAGGCCGGCCAGGGTGGCGAACGAGATCCAGAAGCAGAGATCGCCGTACGGGCGCGGGCCGCCCGGGGTGGTCAGCACGCGGGTGAGCGCGTTGCCGGAGTGATCGTGCGGGAACGCGGGCACGAGCGCGGTCGGCATCAGGAACGCGTCGTGGGTTCGGAAGTAGGCCTGCCAGACCCCGCGCGCCACGCGCCGGCGCGTCTCCATGGTTTGAAGATATGCGTCCGAGGCGGTGACCGCCCGCGCGTAGCGGGCGCGGTACGAGCCGTCCTGGTTGGCCGCGAGCTGGCGCAGGCCCGGCAGCTGGTCCTCCCGCGCGGGCGGCATGAAGTGCGCGTAGAGGAGCGTGAGGTAGGTGTCGTACTGCTCCTCCACGTTCACCCCGGGCGGCCAGCCCTCCTCGAGCCGCGCCCCCGCCTTGCGGAGCGCCTCCACCGCCGCCGCCAGCGCCGGGGCCTCCTCGGCCGAGACCGGGGCGCGCGGGTCGTCGAGCACGTAGCCGATGCGGTAGTCGCCGAGCCGCGCCCCGCGCGCGGGCGGGAGCGACCATCGCCACGCGCGCGCCTCGTCGCCGTCGGACCCGCCCAGCACCGCGAGCGCGGCGAGCAGGTCGGCGGCGGAGCGGGCGAGCGGGCCGGCCACCGGCAGCGTGGACGGCGGAGTGGCCGCGATGCCGGGCGGCGGCGGGATGTGCCCGCGCATCGGCACCACGTCGAGGCTCGGCTTGTGGCCGTAGACGCCGCAGAAGTGCGCCGGGATGCGGATCGAGCCCCCCAGATCGCTGCCCGGCTCCAGATAGCTGAGCCCGGCCGCGAGGGCGGCCGCCCCGCCGCCGGTGGACCCGCCCGGTGTCCGGGCCACGTCCCAGGGATTGTTGGTCTGCCCGTACACCGCGTTGTAGCTCTGCCAGTCCGAGGCGAAGATCGGCACGTTGCTCTTGCCGAGGACGACCGCGCCGGCGCCCTGCAGCCGCGCCACCACCGCCGCGTCGCGCGTCGGCACGTGGGTGCGCAGGGCGGGCGCGCCCGCGGTGGTGGTGACGCCCGCCACCTCGAAGGTGTCCTTGATCGTGATCGGCACGCCGTGGAACGGTCCCCACGACTCGCGTCGCGCCCGCGCCTCGTCGGCCGCGCGGGCCCGCGCGAGCGCGGCGTCGGAGGAGAGCGCCACGATCGCGTTCAGCTTCGGATTGAGGCGGGCGATGCGCTCCAGCATGTGGGTCGTCAGCTCGACGGAGGACACGGTGCCGGCCTGGATGGCTGAGGCCGCCTCGAGCGCGGAGGCGAAGTCGAGATCGGCGACCGCGGCGCGCGCCGCGCGGGCGGGCAGCACGGCGGCCCCCGCGCAGGCCACCCCCGCGGCGAGGCCCGCCCGGAGAAACGTCCGACGGTCGAGGCGAGGTGCGCTCATGGCTCCTCCTGGCCCGGGGTGGGCATCGAGCGGGCGAGCACGCGCGCCGGGAAGCGCCGGAGCGCGGCCTCGTCCAGGTCCACGCCGAGGCCGGGTCGCGTGGGCACCGTGATGAAGCCGTCGCGCACCTCGAGCGCGGGGGCGGCGATCTCGCGGCCCCGGGCCTCGAAGTTCACGAAGTACTCGGTGATGAGGAAGTTGGGGATGGCGGCCGAGACGTGCACCGTGGCGGCCAGCCCCACCGTCGTCGAGTTGTAGTTGTGGGGCGAGACGGTCACCAGCGAGGGCTCCGCCATCTGGGCGATCGCCCGCAGCTCCTGGATGCCGCCGCAGTTGCAGACGTCCGGATTCACGATGTCGGCCGCGCGCAGCTCGAAGCAGCGCCGGAACTCGGCGCGGGTGTAGAGCTCCTCGCCGGTCACGATCGGGATCGCGATCTGCCGACGGCACTCGGCGAGCGCCTCGAGATTGGTGGAGGACACCGGCTCCTCGTACCAGAATGGCCGGAAGCGCTCCAGCTCGCGGGCGACGCGGACCGCGTGCATCGGGGCGAGGCGGCGGTGCACCTCGATCAGCAGATCGATCGCGGGGCCGACCGCCTCCCGCACCGCGGCCACCGTCGCGACCGCCTTCTCCTCGACGTCGCGAGGCACGTGCGTGCGCCACGGCCCGGGGAAAGGGTCGAACTTGAGCGCGCCGAAGCCGCGGGCCACCGTCTCCCGCGCCCGCGCCGCGTAGTCCGCGGGCGCCTTGGCGCCGCCGTACCAGCCGTTGGCGTAGACCCGCACCCGCTCCCGGCACGGCCCGCCCAGCAGCGCGTGCACCGGCACCCCGTAGCGCTTGCCCGCGATGTCCCACAGCGCCTGCTCGAGCCCGCTCACCGCGCTCCAGAAGTCCATCGCCCCGCGCTTGGCGGCCCAGTCGTGATAGGCCCAGTGCACGAAGTGGGTGATGTGGGAGGCGTCGCGGCCGACCAGGTAGCGGCCGATCGCTTCCACGAGGGCCACGATGCTGGTGTCGCGATCGGCCTGGGTGTAGCACTCGCCCCAGCCGTGCGGGCCGCCGGCGGTCTCGACCTTCACGAAGCAGAGGTTCTTCCCGCCGCCCAGGTCGGCGAGAAACGGGGTCACGCGACTCACGCGCATCGTGGCATGGTACCAGAATCGGGCCGCGCGGCGCGCGCGTGGTACGATTCTTCCCGGCTCATTCGCTCATGCACGCCCTGACGACGACGTCACGCCGCGGATCGACCCGCGGGAAGCTGATGACCACGCTGTTCGTGGCTCAGGTCTGCGGCAGCACCGGCCACTCGATCAGCCTGGCCGTCGGCAGCATCATGGCGGCCAGCATCACCGGCACCAATACCTGGTCCGGCGTGCCGATCGCGGTGGGCGCGCTCGGGACCGCGCTCGCGAGCTGGCCGCTCGCGCGCCTCATGGACCGCGCGGGCCGACGGCCCGGCCTCGCGCTCGGCTACGGGCTCGCGGTGGTGGGCGCGGTGCTGGGGCTCCTGGGCGTGGCGGTGAGGAGCTTCCCCCTGATGCTCTTCGGCATGGCGCTCTTCGGCATCGCGTCCACCTCGAACCTGCTCGCGCGCTACGCCGCCGCCGACGTGAGCCGGCCCGAGCAGCGTGGCCGCGCGATGGGCCTCATCGTGGGTGGCTCCGCGCTCGGCTCGATCATCGGGCCGAACCTCATGGCGCCCGCGCTCTCCCTGGGCGTGCGCCTCCACATCCCGGCCACCGCGAGCCCGTTCCTGGTGAGCGTGGCCGGCTACGGGGTCGCCGCGGCGCTCACCTTCCTGTTCCTGCGGCCCGATCCGCTCGCGCTCGCCCGCCGCGCGGAGGCGGACGCGGGCCGGCCCGCCGGCGTCGCCCGCTCGCTCGGCGCCATCCTGACCGACGTGCGCGTGCAGATCGCGCTGGCCACGCTGTCGATCAGCCAGTTCGTGATGATCAGCACCACCTCGACCTCGCCGCTCTACCTGCACGACCAGGGGCACACCGTCGGGACCATCGGGATCGCGGTCTCGCTCCACCTGGCCGGCATGTACGTGGCCTCGCCGCTCTCGGGCTGGCTCGCCGACCGTTTCGGCCGCATGCCGGTGATCGCGGCCGGCGCCCTCATGCTGATCTCCGCGGTCGCCCTGGCCGGCCTCGCTCCCGGCGAGGCCGGCGCCACGATCATCGCGGGCCTGTTCCTCAACGGAGTCGGCTGGAACCTCGCCTTCGTGGCCGGCAGCGCGCTCCTCACCGACGCGCTCTCTCCGGCGGAGCGCGCCTCGGTGCAGGGCCTGGCCGATCTCTTCATGGGCCTCATGGGCGCCATCGGCTCGGCGGCGGGCGGGATGATCCTCGGGCTCTGGGGCTTCGCGATCCTGAACGCGGTGGGCGCGCTGCTCGTGCTGGGCCCGCTCGCCGTCGCCCTCCTGCGCCGGCCCGCGCTCGCCCCCGCCAGCGGGTGACCGCCTCCGCGCTGCTCCGGCTTCGCGACCTTCGCTGCCTCGGTGCCGGCACCCTCTTCAACTCGGTCGGCATGATGGGCGAGATGGTGGTGCTCGGCTGGCTCGCGCTCGAGCTGACGAACTCGCCGTTCCTGGTCGGCGCCGCGCTCGGCTCCCGCATGCTGCCGCTCGTCTTCGTGGGCGTGCCGGCGGGCGTGCTCGCCGACCGCGTGGCCCGCCCGCGGCTGCTCCTGATCACCGGGGCCGTCCAGGCCCTGACCGCGGCGGCCATGGGCACGCTGACCCTGCTCGGGGTCGTCACCCTCGCCCAGCTCCTGCTCCTGACCTTCGTGGCCGGCGCCCTCCGCGGCGTCGAGCACGCGGCGCGGCAGAGCTACGCGCACGACGTGGTGGGCGCGTCCGCCCTCGTCGACGGCCTCGCGATCCTGGGCCTGGCCATGCGCGCGGGCTGGCTGGTGGGCTCGCTCGGGGTCGGCGCGATCATCGCGCACCGGGGCTCGGGCGAAGCCTATCTCGCGGTCGCGGTCGCCTACCTGCTGGGTGGCCTGGCTCTGCTCCCGGCTCGCGCGCTCGCCCCGGTCGCGACCGGCGCGCCCGACTCGATCTGGCGCGGCGTCACCGGCTTCGTGACCGCGGTGCGCGAGGACCGCATGCTGCTGGTGCTGATGCTGCTCACCGCCGGCGCGGAGGTCCTGGGCTTCGCGCACCAGGCGCTCCTGCCGAGCCTGTCGCGCGACGTGCTCCACACCGGGCCCGAGGGACTGGGCGCGATGAGCGCGGCGCGTGCGGTGGGCGGCATGCTGGGCCTGGTCGTCTCCATGCGCGGTCTCCTCGGTGGCGGCGGCGCGGTATTCGTGGGCGTGCTGGTGGCCTTCGGGGTGAGCCTGGTGGCGCTGGGCGGCGCCCCCTATGTGGTGGGCTTCACCGGGGTGATGGTCGTGGTGGTGGCGGCCAACGCGGCCGGGGCCCTCGCCGACCTCCTCGCCCAGAGCCTGCTCCAGCTGAGCGTGCCCCATCACCTGCGCGGGCGCGCGGGCGGCGCCTGGGTGGTGGCCATCGGCTTCGCCCCGCTCGGCCAGATCCAGATCGGCGCGCTCGCCTCGCTGCTCGGGGTGAGCGCGGCGCTCGGGGTGAGCGGCCTCGCCCTGGTGGCGCTCGCCTCCGCCACCGTCTTCTTCTATCCCCGGCTGCGCGCGCTCTGATCCTCGACGCCGGCGGCGCGTTGCCGGTGTCGCCGGACCTTGGTAGGCTCGGAGAGCATGAGCCACCGATATCCCGCAGGCGAGCCACAGGGAGGGGACATGGCCGGAGCGAGCGTGTCGGAGATGGCCCGGGACATCGTCGTCGCGTTGATCCAGTCCGGCAAGATCCAGCTCGACGCCAACGCCAAGAAGCAGGGCGAGTGGCTGGGCGATCTCTTCAAGGCGGTCCACCAGCGGCTCGTGGTCCAGGGCGCGATCGAGGTGCTCGTGGAGGACCAGCTGAAGAACTTCGACCTCGAGGACCTGCGGCAGCTCCGCGAGCTGCTCGACGCGGAGATCGCCGCGCGCAGCTAGCGCCTATCCCGTCCGCGCCTCCCGCGCGTACAGGCGCAGCACCGCCACCGCCAGGGCCATGAGCACCGGCCCCGCGATCAGCCCGGACAGCCCCAGCACCTCGAGGCCACCGAACAGCGCGAGGAAGGTCAGGATCGCGGGCATGCCCTCGTCGCCCACCAGCCGCGGGCGGATCACGTAGTCGCTGAAGCCGACGACCACGAGCGCGCCCCACCCGAGCTCCACGACCCCGGCGCCCGGGGCCCCGATGGCCAGGAGGTAGAGGCCAGCGGGCACCCAGACCAGGAGCGTGCCGATCGCGGGCAGCAGCGAGGCGATGGCGGTGGCGATGCCCAGAAAGAGCGGCTGGGGCACCCCGGTCACCCAGAACCCGATCGCGGCGAGCGCGCCCTGGGTCACCCCGGTGAGCACGGTGCCGGAGAGCGTGGTACGCCCGACGGCGCGGAACTCCTCCAGCAAAGCGCGGGTGTCCTCGCGGCGGAGCGGCGAGACCTCGGCGACCGTCGCGATGATGCGGGCCCAGTGCCGCAGGATCACGTGCATGGTGAGCAGGGCGAAGAAGAGGCCGAGCAGGCTCCCCACCGTGACCGAGGCAACCGTCCCGGCGACCGCGGCCGATCCGCTCGCGATGTCGCCCGCCGCGGCGCGCAGCCGCTCCACGATGGCGTCGGGAGAGATCCCGATGAGGGCGAGCCAGCCGGTCAGCGTGCTCACCCACGCGGCCAGGGCGCCGCCCGGCTTGAGCTCCTCGCGCACCACGGTGGTAAAGGCCACCGCCTGGGTGACGAAGACCGAGACGAAGGCCACCACGCTGCCCACGATGGCGAGCCCGGCGGCCACCACGATGGCGACCGACGCCAGCGTGGGACGCCCGCACCACCTGGCCAGCCGCGCGTGGACCGGCTGCAGGGTGAAGCCCATCAGCGCGCCCAGCAGGAGGCCGGTGGCGAACGGGTGCGCGAGCCACGCGATCACCACCACCGCGCCGCCGGCGAGCCACGCGAGCACCTGGCGCCCGGTCATGGCCTTGTCAGCGCATGAGGCTCGGCAGCCAGAGCGAGATGATCGGGAACGCCACCAGGATGGCAAGGCGGACGACGTCGGCCCACATGAACGGCATCACGCCGCGGAAGACGGTGCCGGTCGATACCTCGGGCAAGAGCGTCTTGAGCACGAACATGTTCATGCCCACCGGCGGGCTGATGAGCCCGATCTCCACCACGCACACGATGATGATGCCGAACCACACCGGGTCGAACCCGAGATCCACGACCACCGGAAAGAAGACCGGCATGGTGAGCAGCACCATCGACAGCTCCTCCATCGCGGTGCCCAGCACGACGTAGATGGCGCAGATGAGCGAGACCACCATGAGCGGGCTCAGGCCCAGGCGCGAGACGAGGGCCTTGAGGTCGGCGGGCATGGTGGTGATGTTGACGAACTCGGCGAACATGAGCGCGCCGATCAGGATCAGGAACAGCATCGAGGTGGTGCGCGCGGACTCGAGCAGCGCGTCGTAGAGCGTGCGCCAGGTGAGCGCCCGCCGGGCGAGCGCGAAGACCAGCGCGCCCGTCGCCCCCATGCCCGCCCCCTCGGTGGCGGTGAAGAGGCCGCCGTAGATGCCGCCCATCACGAACAGGAAGAGGACCGCCACCGCCCACACGTCGCGCAGCGCGGCCCCGCGCTCACGCCAGGAGGAACGACGGCCGGGCGGGCCCCAGTCGGGGTGCCGCCACGTGGTGCAGACGATGGCGAGGCAGAGCAGGATCGCGCCGAGGATGCCGGGCAGCACGCCGGCCGCGAAGAGCTTGCCGATGTTGGTCTCGGTGAACACGCCGTAGATGATCATGATGGTGGACGGCGGGATCATGATCCCGAGGGTCCCCGCCCCCGCCACCGTGCCCGCCGCGAGCTGGTCGTGATAGCCGAAGCGCTTCATCGACGGGTACGCGACCTTGGCCATGGTGGCCGCGGTGGCGATGGAGGAGCCGCAGATGCCCCCGAAGCCGGCGGAGGCCCACACGGTGGCCATCGCGAGCCCTCCGCGCAGGTGGCCGATGAAGGCGTAGGCGGCCCGGAACAGCTCCTGCGACATGCCGGCCCGGGTGACCAGGTTGCCCATCAGGATGAACAGCGGCACCACCGAGAGCGTGTAGTTGCGCCCGGTCTCGTAGATCTTGGTCTGGGCGGTCGCGAAGGCGACCCACCAGTTCCAGTCGCGCATGTAGGCGTAGCCCACGATGCCGACGATCCCCATCGCGTAGGAGATCGGCACGCGCAGGAAGGCCAGCACCATCATGGCGCAGAGGCCGATCAGCCCCTCGATCACCGGCGCTCCACGACCTTGTACAGGTGGATCACCGCGGTGAGCCCGATGGTGACGGCCATGAAGTAGACGAACGGCCCGTAGACGATGCGCAGCACGTCGGTGGCGTCCCGGTAGGCCCAGATGCGGTCGGCCTTGAGCCACACCAGCCAGGTGAGCAGGGCCATCACTCCCGCGCACAGGAGCTGCACCAGCCGCTCCAGCACCCGGGTGGCCCGCGGCCCGAGCGGGCGGTCGATGAAGTCCATCAGGGCGTGCTCGTCGGCGTGGGTGACGAGGGGGAGGCCCGCGAAGATGAGCACCAGGAGCAGCAGCTCGGTGAGCTCGAAGGCCCCCGCGAGCGGCCGGTTGAACACGTAGCGGGCGATCACGTCGACGAACGTGAGGCCCATCAGGGTCAACAAAATAGCGGAGGCGGCGACGCCGAGGAGGCCCTCGACGCGCCGCCCCCACACGGAGCGCGCGGTCACTGGCCGGCGGCGACCTTCCTGAGCTCGGCGCGGAACTCGGCGAGGATCTTCGCCGCGTCCACCCCCTTGGCGGAAGCCTTCTTGATCCAGTCGTCCACGATGGGCGCGGAGCGCTTCGCCACCTCGGCCGCGAAGGCGGGGTCGGCGGTGACGATCTTCACCCCGGACTTCTTGAGCGCCTCGAGCCCCTTGGCGTCGGCCTCGTCCCAGGAGCGACCGGCCAGGCGCGCGAGGTGCTCGCCCGAGACCTTCTCGATCGCGGCCTGGTCCTCCTTGGCGAGCTTGTTCCACTTGTCCTCGTTCATGAAGAAGCCGAAGGCCGAGCTGTACATGCCGCCCGGGAAGAGCGTGGCCTGCTCGAGCACGGTCTCGAGCTTGAACGAGATGATCGACTCGAGGGGGAAGAACACCCCGTCGGCCACCCCGCCCTTGAGCAGCTCGTAGGACTCCGGCGCGGGCTTGACGAAGGCGGACGCGCCGAGCGCCTTGGCCACCGCCTCCGCGACGCCGCCCCCGGTGCGGATCTTGAGCCCCTGCACGTCGGCGATCCCGTTGACCGGCCGCTTGGTGAACATCTGCCCGGGGCCGTGGGTGAAGACGCCGAGGAGCTTCACGCCCTTGTACTCGCCGACCGCGTGGAAGTGCTTCCAGTAGATGCGCGAGTAGGCCACCGAGTTGACGAGCGCGGTGTCCCCCGCCCCCGGCAGCTCGGCCATGAGCGGCAGGATGTGCCGGGCCGGCGTGTAGCTGGCGGTGACGTAGGAAACGTCGACCAGCCCGTCCCGCACCGCGTCGAAGGTGCCCGGCGGTGCGGAGGGATGCTTGGGTAGCATGGTCAGCTTGACCCGGCCGCCGGTGGCCTTCTCGACCTCGTTGGCCCAACCCTGCAGCACGACGCTGGTGAGGTGGTGCTGGGGCGACACCCACGACGACATCGTGAGCGTGGTGGTCTGCCCGATCGCGGGCGACACGACGGCCGCGATCAGGGCCAGCGCGGTCAGCGCGACTCTCGTGAACATGGCCATCGGATCGTCCTCCCTCGGGGATTCGCGGATCTGCCTGCGGGCGGTAGTGTAGCAGGTCGCGCGGCCCGGGCGGGATGCGCTTGCGCAGGCCGCGGGGCCGCGGTAGAAGGGAGGGGCCAAGGAGGCCCCATGCCGAAGATCAAGCACATCGCGCTGTCGACCCAGGACCCCGAGAAGACCGCCGAGTTCTACGTCGACGTGTTCGGGATGAAGCAGATCGGGCGGGTGGATCATCCCGCGGTCAGCGGCTTCTTCCTCACCGACGGCGATCTCAACGTGGCGGTGCTCAACTTCAAGAACGACGCGGTGGCCGGGGTCGAGCGCGGGAAGGACTTCTCGGGCATCCACCACATCGGCTTCCAGGTCGAGAGCCTCGAGGAGATCGCCCTGCGCCTGGCCGCCGCGGGCTCCTCGCGCCGCGACGACGTCAACGAGGCGCTCGGGGTGGGTCGGGGCGAGCCACGCCACGCCAACCGCGACGCGAAGAGGCGGGGCAATGTCGAGGTGAAGTACTCCGGCCCCGACGGGGTCATGCTGGACGTCTCCGAGACCGGCTGGGTCGGCTCCTCGGGCTTCCGTCCGCAGTAGCCCGCTCCCCGATGGGCAAGCGCGTCGAGGGCAAGGCGGCCATCGTCGTCGGGGGCGGCCAGACCCCGGGTCAGACGGTCGGCAACGGGCGGGCCACCGCCATCGTGCTGGGACGGGAGGGCGCGCACGTGTGTGTCGTCGACCGCGCGCTGGCCTCCGCCCAGGAAACCGCCGACATGATCGAGGCCGAAGGCGGCCGCGCCTGGGCCTTCGCCGCCGACGTGACCCGGGAGGACGACGTCAAGCGCCTGATCGCGGCGGCCCGGGAGCGCTTCGGGCGGATCGACATCCTCCACAACAACGTGGGCGCGAGCCTGGCCCTGGGCGACGCGGTGGCGACCGACCTCACCGAGGAGGCCTTCGACCGCAGCCTGGCCGTCAACCTGAAGGCCACCTGGCTCACCTGCAAGCACGCCCTGCCCGCCCTGCGGGAGGCGCGCGGCTCCATCGTGAACATCGCGTCGATGGCCGCGCTGAACGCCTACCCGCTGGTGGGCTACAAGACCACCAAGGCCGCGGTGGTGGCGCTCACCGAGAACCTGGCCGCCCACAACGCGCGCTACGGCGTGCGCGCCAACTCGATCCTGCCCGGGCTGATGAACACGCCGATGGCGATCGAGTCCCGGGTAGCGGCCGGCACCGCTCGAGAAGAGGTCATCGCCGCGCGCGACCGCCGGGTACCGCTCGGCCGGCGCATGGGCACCGGGTGGGACGTGGCGAACGCGGCGCTCTTCCTGCACTCCGAGGAAGCCGGCTTCATCACCGGGGTCTCCCTCATCGTGGACGGCGGCGAGAGCGTGAGCTGGGGCTCGTGAGATGGCGGTGAGCGAGCTGCCAAAGAACGCCTACCGCGCGCGGGCCGAGCGCGGGGAGGTCCAGATCGGGACCTGGATCACCATGATCCGCACGCCCAGCGTGCTCACGCTCCTGCAGGCCGCCGGCCTCGACTACGCGCGTCTCGACCTCGAGCACTCCGCGTTCTCCATCGAGACGGTGGCCGACATGGCGGCCCTCGCGCGCGCGCTCGACTTCCCTCTGGTCGTTCGCCCGCCGGACGGCAACCGCGAGTGGATCACCCGGCTGCTGGACGCCGGGGTGTGGAACCTGCACATCCCCCAGGTGGAGTCCGGCGAGCACGCGGCGGCGGTGGTGGCGGCGACCCGCTACGCCCCGCTCGGCTCGCGCGGCATGTACGGCTCGGGCCCGCACACCGCGTTCCGGGTGCGGCCGCCCGCCGAGCACATGGCGACCGCGAACGCCCGCGTGCACGTGACCGCGATGCTCGAGAGCCGGGGCGCCTTCGCGCGCCTCGACGAGATCGCGGCGGTCCCCGGCATCGACGCGCTCACCATCGGCCCGACCGACCTGGCCCAGGACCTGGGCGTCCTGGGCGCGCCGTCCCAGAAAGACGTCCTCCGCGAGCATCGGGTGCGGCTGGGCGAGGCCGCGCGCAGGCACGGCAAGACGGTGGCGATGGCGGTCGATACGATCGAGGCGGTGCGGGAGGTGATCGCGCTCGGCGCGACCATCGTCAACTATTCCTCCGACGTGGGCATCCTGCGCGCCGGGTTCGCGACCGCCGTCGCGGAGATCCGCAAACCAAAGGAGACGGCATGAAGATCAAGGCGGTCAACGGCTTCGCCCGCATTCTCAAGTCCGAGGGCACCCCGTGGGTGAGCTGCTACCCGACGAGCCCGGTGAACAACGCGCTCGGCGAGGAGGGCATGCCGATCCTCATGATGGGCGAGGAGCGCTTCGCGGTCGCGGTGGCCGACGGCTTCTCCCGCGTCACCAACGGCAAGCAGATCGGGGTCTGCACCGTCATGGCCGGCCTCAACGCGGCGGGCATCCAGATGGCGTTCGGGGCGGTGGCCCAGGCGTGGGAGGACTCCTCGCCGATGCTGGTGATCGCGGAAGGACTCGGCGTGGGCGCGAGCCGCCACACCCACTTCGACATGGCCGAGGCCTTCAGGCCGGTCACCAAGTGGGTGGGCAAGGTTGACCGCGCCGATCTCATCCCGGAGTACACGCGCCGCGCCTACACGCATCTCCGCTCCGGCCGGCCGGGCCCGGTGCTGCTCCTGATCCCGCGCGATCTCGGCGAGTACGATCCCGACGAGCATCCGTATTCCCCGGTGAAGGGCTGGCGCACCGGGCCCGATCCGGACGACGTCAAGTCGGCGATCCGCGCGCTGCTCGCGGCCAAGGATCCCCTGCTCCACGTGGGCGAGGGCGTCTGCTACGCGGACGCGGCGGCCGAGCTGCTGCAGTTCGCGGAGGCGGCCCAGATCCCGGTGCTGACCACGCTCAAGGCCAAGGGGGTGTTCCCGGAGAGCCACCCGCTCTCGGTCGGGGTGCGCGGCTCGATGGCCGACCACTTCCTGCGCAAGTGCGATCTCCTGTTCTCGATCGGCTCGAGCCTGTTCCCCGGCCGCTTCAGCCACACGGTGCCGGACGCGCACAAGAAGACGATCGTGCAGTGCACGATCGACACCCTCGACATCAATCGCAGCTACGAGACCCGCCACGCGGTGATCGGCGACGCCAAGCTCACGCTCCAGGCCCTGGTGGCCGAGCTCCAGAGCAAGGGCGCGCGCAAGAAGCCGGAGGTCCTCGAGGAGATCCGCTGGGCGCGGCAGGTCTTCAAGGACAAGTTCCGCCCGTGGCTCGAGTCGAGCGAGACGCCGATCAACCCCTACCGGGTGTTCGGCGACCTCGCCAAGGTGCTCGATCCGAAGAACTCGTTCCTCACCGCCGACTCCGGCAACACCCGCGACCAGACCAGCACCGTGTACGAGGCGCAGATCCCGCGCGGCTACCTCGGCTGGGGCAACGTCTCGACCCTCGGCTTCAGCCTGGCCGGCGCGGTCGCGGCCAAGCTCGCCTACCCGCAGCGCCAGTGCGTGCACGTGACCGGCGACGCGGGCGTCTGCTACATGATGGGCAACTTCGAGGCGGTGGCCCGCTACCGCATCGGCATCACCACCATCCACATCAACAACGGCGGCTACTCGGGCTACGGCCCCGGCTTCTGGGGCGAGGGCCACGATCCCTATACCTGGAAGGTCTCCGACCACGGCTCGGCCTGCATGGCCAACATGGCGCGCGCGGTCGGCTTCCACGCCGAGGACGTGACCCAGCCCGCCGAGATCATCCCCGCGCTCAAGCGCGCCTTCGACGAGAATGCCAAGGGCCGCCCCGCGTTCGTGGAGTTCATCTGCTCGCACCACCCGGTCCACGGCGGCTGGGTGCGGTGAGGGGAAGGAGAGCCGCCATGGCCGACATCGACCCGTTCTCGACCGCGACCGCGCTGGTCGGCGCGCTCCGTAGCGGCACCATCACCGCGCCGGAGCTGACCGAGCTCTACATCCGTCGCGTCGAGCGCCACGACCGCGCGCTCAACGCGGTGGTGGTGCGCGACTACACCCGCGCCCGGGAGCAGGCGGTGGGGGCCGAGCACGCCCGGGCGCGCGGCGAGCATCGCCCCCTCCTCGGCCTGCCGATCACCCTCAAGGAGTCCATCAACGTCACCGGGCTGCACACGACCTGCGGGGTGCCGGACTGGAAGGGCTTCATCTCGCAGCACGACGCGCCGGTCGCCACGCGCACCCGCGCCGCGGGCGCGGTGCTCCTCGGCAAGACCAACGTGCCGCCCATGCTCGCGGACTGGCAGTCGGCCAATCCCATCTACGGGCGGACCAACAACCCCTGGGATCTCACGCGCACCCCGAGCGGCAGCAGCGGCGGCAGCGCGGCCGCCATCGCGGCCGGGCTCAGCGCCCTCGAGGTCGGCTCCGACATCGGCGGTTCCATCCGCGTGCCGGCCGCCTTCTGCGGGATCTACGGGCACCGCCCGAGCGAGACCCTGCTGCCGAAGAGCGGCCAGTTCCCGATGCCGCCCCTGCCCAACCCGGCGGTCGTCATGGGGGTGCAGGGCCCCCTCGCCCGGAGCGCGGAGGATCTGGAGCTGGCGCTCTCGGTGCTGGCCGGCCCGGAGGCGGGCGAGGACGTGGCGTGGAAGGTCACACTGCCGCCCGCCCGGCGTGAGCGCCTCGCCGACTTCCGGGTGGCGGTGCTGCCCCCGATCTCGTGGCTTCCGGTGGACGATCAGATCACGGCGGCGCTGCAAGATCTGGCCGGTCGCCTCGCCAAGATGGGCGCGATGGTCAAGGAGATCCAGCCGGACGGGCTCGGCGATCACCGCGAGTACCACGCCTTCTACCGCACGCTGCTCTCCGCGGTGACCGGCGCGCGCATCGACGCCGACACGCGGCGCCAGCGCGTCGAGACCTTCAAGCGCGCGGGCGACGACTTCTCGCTGGGCGCCGCGCGCGGGCTCGAGGGCACCGCGGGCGACTACATCCTGTGGAACGGCCGCCGCGAGCAGCACCGTGCCGCGTGGCGCGCGTTCTTCCGCGAGTGGGACGTGCTGCTGGCCCCCGCCATCAACGTGCTCGCGTATCCGCACATCGAGCGCGCGTGGCCGGCCGACGACAGCGACCTGACCCTGAGCTTCTCGGTGAACGGCGCCTCGGTCCCGTACCTGCACGGCCTCGGCTACCCCGCGCTGTCGACGGTGCCGGGCCAGCCCGCCACCGCATTCCCGGTGGGCCTCTCCCGCGAGGGGCTGCCGATCGGGCTGCAGGCGATCGGCCCGTACCTCGAGGACCTGACCCCGATCCGCTTCACCGCGCGGCTGGCCCGCGAGATCGGCGGCTTCCGCAAGCCGTCCGGCTACGACGCATCCTGAGGAGGACCGCCATGTCGGACCTCGAGATCCTGGAAGGCCTCAACCGCGACTACATCTCCTCGGTCCAGAACGGCGACGTCCGCCGCTTCGACGAGATCCTGGCCAAGGAGTTCTACTGCTCGAACCCCGACGGCACCCTGATCGACCGCGCCGCGTTCCTCGCCCAGACCGCGCGTCCGGTCACGATCTCCCAGCTCGAGGCGCACGACGTGCTGATCCGGCTCCTGGGCGACGTGGCGATCATCCACGCGCGCACCGCCTACAAGAAGCCCGACGGCCAGCCGGGCGGAGGACGCTACACCGACGTGTGGGCGCGCCAGGGCGGCCGCTGGCTCGCGGTCTCCGCCCACGTGACCCGATGCTGACGGTCGACGGGCACTGCGAGCCCCGCTTCACCGCGGTCCGCGAGGAGTTCTTCCGGAACTTCACCGAGCGCGGCGACGTGGGCGCCTCCGTCTGCGTGTACCTCGACGGGGCGCGGGTGGTGGACTGCTGGGGCGGCCACACCGACGCGGCCCGCGCCCGGCCGTGGACCGCGGACACGATCGTCAGCGTGGCCTCGACCACCAAGGGGATGGTCGCGCTCTGCGCCCACATGCTGGCCGAGCGCGGCAAGCTCGACCTGGACGCGCCGGTGGCGCGCTACTGGCCAGAGTTCGCCCAGGCCGGCAAGGAGGACATCCCGGTACGCTGGCTCCTGAGCCACCGCGCGGGGCTGCCCGCCATTCGCCGGACGCTGCCCGCGGAGGCGCTGCTCGACTGGTCGGCCATGACCGCCGCGCTCGCGGAAAGCCTACCCTGGTGGGCGCCGGGCAGCCGCCACGGCTATCACGCGATCACCTTCGGCCATCTCGTCGGCGAGGTCATCCGCCGCGTGGACGGGCGCAGCGTCGGGGCGTTCCTCCGCGACGAGGTCACCGGGCCGCTCCACGCCGACTTCTTCATCGGCGTGCCCGAGGAGATCGACCGCCGCGCGGCCACCGTCCTGCCGCCCCCGCCGCCGACCGAGCCCACGATCTGGGACACCATCCTGGCCGATCCGGAATCGGTCTCCGGCCGCACGTTTCTCAATCCGCCCCGCAGCGCCGACCTGGTCAACACGCGCGCCTGGCGCGCGGCCGAGATCCCGGGGGCCAACGGGCACACCAGCGCCCGCGGGGTCGCGCGCGTCTACGCCGCGCTCGCCCGCGGCGGCGAGATCGACGGGATCCGGTTGCTCACCCCCGCGGCCATCGACCGCGCCATCGTCGAGCAGTCGTCGGGCCGCGACGAGGTCCTCACTCTCCCCACCCGTTTCGCCAGCGGCTTCATGCTGGGCATGCCGGGCGGGGTCTTCGACTGCGGTCCCGGCCGGCGCACCTTCGGCCACCCGGGCCACGGAGGCTCGGTCGGCTTCGCCGACCCGGACGCCCGCGTCGCCTTCGGCTACGTGACCAACCAGTACGTCATCGGCACCGCCCGGCATCCGCATCGGCGCGTGGCGAGCCTGGTCGACGCCGTGTACGCGGCGCTTCGATGAGCCCGGCCCCGCGGCTCTCCGCCCGCGACTGCCGTCCGCGCGACGCCGCCGACGCCCTGCTGATCGGGCGCGCCTGGGTGCCGGCGGAAGACGGGCCGG
>JBGQHJ010000008.1:0-62096 GCA_041497895.1 Methylomirabilia bacterium | reverse complement strand
GAAGGACATCCAGCTGCTGCAGGACGCGTTCATCAGCGAGTTCACCAACAGCCACGACGAGCCCCCGGCCGAGGCCCCGGAGCCGGCCACCCTGCTGCTCCTGGGCAGCAGCCTGACCGCGCTCGGCATGGCCGCCCGCCGCCGCCTCGCGGCGTCCTAAGCCCGGGGTCAGGCGGCCAAAGCCCGGGGTCAGGTCTTACATTCCGACATTTTTCGCGACCGAGTGAGTGGCCGGGCGCGTGGAAATGTCGGAATGTAAAGACCTGACCCCTAGCCGTTCCGGGGGTAGCCGAGGGATTTGAGGGAGTCGCCGATCTCGCCGAGGATGGCGGGATCGTCGATGGTGGCGGGCACGCCGTACTCGACGCCGTCCGCCATCTTCTTCATGGTCCCCCGGAGGATCTTGCCGGAGCGGGTCTTGGGCAGACGCTTCACCACCGCCACCGTCTTGAACGCGGCCACCGGCCCGATGCGCTCGCGCACCAGCTCGACCAGCTCGCGGCAGAGGTCGGCGTCGGTCCGCGCCACGCCCGCCTTGGTGACCACGAACCCCACCGGCACCTCGCCCTTGATCTCGTCGGTCACGCCCATCACCGCGCACTCCGCCACGTCCGGATGCGAGGAGAGCACCTCCTCCATCGCCCCGGTGGAGAGCCGGTGCCCGGCCACGTTGATGATGTCGTCCACGCGGCTCATGATGTAGATGTACTCGTCCTCGTCCTTGTAGCCCGCGTCCCCGGTGAGGTAGAAACCGGGATGCCGCTCGAGGTACGACCGCTCGTAGCCCGCGTCGTTGTGCCAGAGCGTGGGCAGGCAGCCGGGCGGCATCGGCAGCTTCACCGCGATCGACCCGATCTGGCCCGCGGGCACCTCGCGGTTGTCGTCGCCGAGCACCTGGATGTCGTAGCCCGGCACCACCTTGGTCGGCGAGCCCGGCTTCACCGGCAGCATGCCGAGTCCGACGCAGTTCGCGGCCATCGGCCAGCCGGTCTCGGTCTGCCACCAGTGGTCCACCACCGGCACGGCAAGGCGCTCGCGCGCCCAGATCAGCGTGTCGGGATCGCAGCGCTCGCCGGCCAGGAACAGGGTGCGGAAGCGCGACAGGTCGTAGCGGCCCATGTGCTCGCCCCGCGGGTCTTCCTTCTTGATGGCCCGGAACGCGGTGGGGGCGGTGAACAGCGCGTTCACCCCGTGCTGGGCGCACACCCGCCAGAACGCCCCCGGATCCGGGGTGCCCACCGGCTTGCCCTCGTAGAGGATGGTGGTGCAACCCTTGAGCAGCGGCGCGTACACGATGTAGGAGTGGCCCACCACCCAGCCGATGTCGGAGGCGGCCCAGTACACCTCGCCCGCGCCCATGCCGTACACCGCGCCCATGCTCCACTTGAGCGCGACCGCGTGGCCCCCGTTGTCGCGCACCACGCCCTTGGGAATCCCGGTCGTGCCCGAGGTGTACAGGATGTAGAGCGGGTCGGTCGCGGCCACCGGCACGCACTCCACCGGCGACGCGGCCGCGACCGCCTCCTGCCAGTCCACGTCGCGGCCCGGCAGCATGCGGGCCGTCTCCATCGGCCGCTGCAGGATCAGGCAGCGCGTCGGCTTGTGCGAGGCCATGTCGATGGCCTGGTCGAGCAACGGCTTGTACGGGATGACCCGGCTGCCCTCGATGCCGCAGGAGGCGGAGAGCATCAGGCTCGGCTTCGCGTCGTCGATGCGGGTGGCCAGCTCCTTGGGCGCGAAGCCGCCGAAGACCACCGAGTGGATGGCGCCGAGGCGCGCGCAGGCGAGCATCGCGATCACCGCCTCCGGCACCATCGGCATGTAGATGATGACCCGGTCGCCCTGCGCCACGCCCTGCCGCCGCAGCGCGCCGGCGAAGCGGGCGACCTGATCGCGCAGCTCGAGGTAGGTGAAGGACCGCACGGTCTGCGTCACCGGCGAGTCGTAGATCAGGGCGAGCTGCTTGCCGCGGCCGCGGTCGACGTGCAGGTCGAGGGCGTTGTAGCAGGTGTTGAGCCGGCCGCCCTGGAACCAGCGGTAGTAGGGCGGCCGGGTCGAGTCGAGCACCCGGTCCCACCGCCGCTCCCAGTGGATGTCCTCGGCCGCGGCGGCCCAGAATCCCTCCGGGTCACGCCGCGCGCGCTGGTAGACCTCGTCGTAGATCGTCGCCATCCTCACCGCCTCCTCGAGTCCGCCTCGTATCCCGACGCGACCGGACTGTACAACGGCGACCCGACGCCTTGCCAGCGGAACCGCCCCCGCCTATCATCGGCTCGGCCATGACCCTGCGCCGCCGCCTCGTCTGCCTCGGCCTCGCGGTCGTCCTGGGCGGCTCGCCGTGGTCGCCCGCCCGCGCCGCCGACGAGGAGGTGCGCACGCTGCC
The DNA here is from genome assembly GCA_041497895.1 of Methylomirabilia bacterium. Classification (GTDB taxonomy): domain Bacteria; phylum Methylomirabilota; class Methylomirabilia; order Rokubacteriales; family CSP1-6; genus CAMLFJ01. The sequence continues at coordinate 59,713 of JBGQHJ010000008.1, read as the reverse complement.
GGCCCGCCCGGGGGTCACGGAGTCGTTCCTGCTGCTGCGACCGGAAAGCGCTCCGGTCGCCACCGTGATCATCTTCGCCGGGGGCGACGGCAACCTGGCCCTGACGCCGGCCGGCCTGGGGCAGCTCCAGGGCAATTTCCTGGTCCGGACCCGGCAGCGCTGGGTGCGCGAGGGCTTCCTGGTAGCCATTCTTGACACGCCCTCGGATCACCCGCGTGGCCTGTGGAACTTTCGCACCACCAAGGAGCACGCGGTGGACGTGAAGCAGGCGATCGCGGCGGTGCGCGAGATCGCGCCGGTGCCGGTGTGGGTGGTGGGCACGAGCATGGGCACGCTCTCCGCGGCCAACGCGGCGGCTCGCATCGCCGAGGGCGGGCCCGACGGCGTCGTGCTCACCTCCTCGGTCACCGTGTCGTCCAAGGCGAGCTACGAGACCGCGCTCCACGGCGGGCTGGAGGACATCCGGGTGCCCACCCTGGTGGTGCATCACAAGGACGACACCTGCCAGTCCTCTCCCTACTCGGGGGCGGTGGCCATCATGAAGGCGCTCAAGAAGGCGCCGGTCAAGGAGCTGATGACCTTCGAGGGAGGGAGCCCGGCCATCTCGCCACCCTGCGAGGCGAAGGCCCCGCACGGCTACCTCGGCCTCGAGCCCCGGGTGGTCTCCGCGATCGCGGCCTGGATCCGCGCCCACTGACCCCGGCGCGCTCGCGTCAGCCGGTCGCCGGCTGAGCGCGGGTGCGGCGGATGCGGGCCTGGATATCGCGCACCCGGTCCTGCTCGAAGTCGATCTGCACCTCGTTGTGCTCCACGTCCCAGTGGCTCACGGTGGCGAACCAGCCGAACCGCCGCCCGTGGTGCGGGACGAGGCGCTGGCCGCGGTAGATCATCGCCCGGATCTCCCCGGTGGGCAGCCGCTGCTCCTCCTCGGGCTCGCTGCCGACCAGTCTCAGCACCTCCTCGTGCGTCGTCTCCCCCGGCCGGATGCGCGCGAGCGTCTCGGTCGACGGCACGCGGCCGGTGGCCTTCCCGGTGGCCTCGCCGCGCCCGACGTGCACGCGGTCGCGCAGGGTCCGGGCAAGCCGCCGCAACAGGTTGCCGACGATGGGGCCGGTGAGGTTGCCGAGGCCGAGCAGCAGGGCGGAGAGCAGGATCGGCCGCCACGGCAGCCGGCCCCGGAAGTAGACGAACTGGATCTTGAGCACCTGCGGCACGATGCCGTCCGCGGCCAGCAGCGGGATCGAGAACGTTTCCGTGTTCTCCCGCGTCTCGCTCATCCGCCGGCTCGCGGTCATCGGCACCACCTCGTCGATCTTGAGGTGGTTCGCCTGGCCGAAATTCACGGCCAGCCGCGAGAAGTCGGGAGCCAGCGGGATGACCCGATCGCGCTTGCCGAAGTAGAACGGGTAGAGCGACGAGTACCCGACGTCGCCGAAGCTCAAGGTGATGATGTTGCGCCGGCCCCAGAACATGTCCTCGAGCCAGCTCACCCGGCGATCGGTGATCGATCCCTTCGCGGCGAGCTCGAGCCGCGGCACCCAGTCGAGGCTCGCGAGCTCCGGCTTCCACGGGATGCGGATGAGCGAGGCCGGCTTCGCGCCCCGGGCCAGCCCCTCGGGCCGCGCGAAGGTCACGAACGGGACCGCGCCCAGGTCGCGCCGGCCCGCCGCGCCCGCCCCGGTGCCCATCTGGGCCCGGCTGCGCGCCGAGTGCGCGACGTGCCCGTGCACGAGCACCTTGAAGCCGGCGCCCTCCACCTGCCGCAAGAGCTCGGGATCGGCGCCGTCGGCGCCGTCGGTGCCGACGAGCTGGACCGGCCACAGCAGGTAGATGTCCTGGGCGATCTCGGACGGATCGCGCGCGGGCGGCGGGGCAACGCTGAAGGACACCTGGAGCATGAGCGGACCGTTGTGGCCGGCCACGTCCTTGGGCTCGATGTTCGCGGTGATGAGCAGCGGCGCGATCCAGAAGTCGGGATGCGGCTTGGACGCGATGAACACCTGGGCGGGGGCCGCGGTCGCGGTCAGCCCGAGGGCGAGCAGGGCCATCGTGAGCGCGCGGGGCAGGCGCCGCAGACGGCTCACTTGGTGGGGTCCTCCCCCACCCGCACCAGCAGCTTGCCGAAGTTCTTGCCCTGGAGCAGCCCGATGAAGGCCTCCGGCGCCCGGTCCAGCCCGGTCACGATGTCCTCGCGGTACTTGAGCCGGCCCTCGCGGACCCAGCCGCCGCTGTCCTTCAGGAACTCGCCCATGCGCGCCAGGTGGTCCGAGACGATGAAGCCCTTGATCAGCACGCGGTTGAACAGGAGCGGGCGGAGGTTCGGGCCCGGCGTCGAGTCGGTGGCGTTGTACTCGGAGATGAGCCCGCAGAGGGGGATGCGCGCGTTCTGGTTCAGCAGCGTCATCACCGCGCGGAGCACGTCGCCGCCCACGTTCTCGAAGTAGACGTCGATGCCGCCCGGACAGGCCGTCCGGAGCGCGGCGGCCAGGTCGCCGGTCTTGTAGTTCACGCACGCGTCGAACCCGAGCTCGCGGACCACGTAGTCGCACTTGTCCTGGGAGCCCGCGATGCCGACCGCGCGGGCTCCCTTGATCTTCGCGATCTGCCCCACCGCGGAGCCGACCGCGCCCGAGGCGGCCGATACCACCACCGTCTCCCCCGCCCGGGGCTGACCGATGTCGAGCAGCCCCACGTACGCGGTCATGCCCGGCATGCCGAGCACGCCGAGCGCGGTCGAGATCGGCGCCTGCTTCGGGTCGAGCTTGCGGAGCCCGGCGCCCCTGGCGACGCCGTGTGACTGCCAGCCGTCGTAGCCCAGCACGATGTCGCCCGGGGCGAGGCCCGCGGATCGCGACTCGAGCACCTGGCCGACGGTGGCGCCCACGATCACCTGCCCCGGCTCCACCGGCTGGGCGTAGGAGCGGGCGCCGCTGATGCGGCCGCGCATGTACGGGTCGAGCGAGAGATAGATGGTCCGGCACAGCACCTCGCCGTCCTTCGGCGACGGGAGCGGCGACTCGATCAGGTCGAAGTCGCCCGGCGTGGGCATCCCGACGGGGTGGCGGCGGAGCACGATCTGGCGGCTCGTGGTGGTGGGCATGACGGCCTCCTCCCGGTCGACGCGCGCCTCAGCGCGGATCGTCGCCCCAGCGGTATTCGCGGGTGATCTGGTCCAGGCGGGCCTTGAGCGCGGCGTCGAGCGGCTTCTCGGTCGCCGCGATCGCGTCCTCGAGCTGAGCGGGACGGCTCGCCCCCACGATCGGCGCGGTGATGGCGGGCTCGGCGAGCATCCAGGCCAGCGCGAGGCTCGCGAGCGAGAGCCCAGCGTCGGCCGCGAGCGGGCGCAGCGCCTCGACGGTGTCGAACTCGCGCTCGTGCCAGTAGCGATCCTGATAGCGCTCGGCCGCGTTGCCGAGGGTGAAGCGGGTGCCCGGGGTGGGGCCCGAGTCCCGCCGGTGCTTGCCGGAGAGCAGGCCCCCCGCCAGCGGGTTGTAGGGGATGACGCCGATGCCCTCCTCCCGGCAGAGGGGCAGGAGGTCGCGCTCGATCTGGCGGAAGAGCAAGTTGTAGCGCGGCTGCGCCGAGTCGAAGCGCGCGATGCCGCGCACCTCGCTGCGCCCGAGGGCCCGCGCCACCTGGTAGGCGGGGAAGTTCGAGCAGCCCACGTAGCGGGCCTTGCCCGCCCGGACGACGTCGTCGAGGGCGCGCAGGCTCTCGTCGATCGGCGTCTCCGCGTCGGGGTGGTGGAGCTGGTAGAGGTCCACGTAGTCGGTGCGCAGCCGGCGCAGCGAGCCGTCGATGGCGTCCATGATGTGCTTGCGAGAGGCCCCGCGGTCCCAGCGCCGCTCGCTCATCGCCCCGCCGCACTTGGTGGCCACCACGAAATCGTGGCGCCGGCCCTCGAGCCAGCGCCCCACGATCTCCTCGGTGCGCCCCACCGTCTCGAAGCCGCCGCCCACCGGATAGACGTCCGCGGTGTCGAGGAAGGTGATACCACCCGCCGCGGCGCGGTCGAGGATGGCGCGGGAGGCGACCTCGTCGCACTGCAGGCCGAAGGTCATGGTGCCGAGACAGAGGCGGGAGACGGCGAGCCCGGTGCGGCCGAGGCGGACGTGGCGCATGCGGTCAGAGAGTACCCAACGGTCGCGCCAGGGGCAAGCGAGCGCCGGAAGTGGTATAAGAATCGCCCATGGAATACCGGGTGCTCGGGCGGACGGGGCTGCGGGTGTCGGCGCTGGGATTCGGCTGTGGCGACGTGGGCGGGCTCATGGTGCGGGGCGCGCCCGCCGATCGCGAGCGTGGAGTCGCCCGCGCGCTCGAGCTCGGGATCAACTACCTCGACACCGCGCCGGCCTACGGCTCGGGCGAGTCGGAGAAGAACCTGGGCCAGGTGCTGCGCGCGCTCAGGCCCCAGGTCATCGTGGGCACCAAGTGGCGGCTCGTCGCGAGCGAGCTGGCCGACGTGGCGGGCGCGGTGGCGCGCTCGGTCGAGACGAGCCTCGCGCGGCTCGGGATCGAGCGCGTGGACCTGCTGCACCTGCACAACCTGATCGGGCGCGTGGGCGACGAGCGGCCGCTCGGGGTAGCGCGCGTGCTGGAGGCGGTGGTGCCGGCGGTGCGGCGGCTGCAGGAGCAGGGCAAGGTGCGCTTCTTCGGGGTCACCGCCTCCGGCGAGACCGGCGCGCTGCACCGCGCGCTCGCGAGCGGAGCGGTCGACACCGCGCAGGTGGTGTTCAACCTGCTCAACCCGACCGGCGCCTACGAGGTGCCGGCGGGCTATCCGGCGCAGGACTACGATCGGCTGCTCGCGCTGGCGCAGGAGCAGCGCGTGGGCACCATCGGCATCCGCGTGCTCGCGGGCGGCGCGCTGAGCGGCCAGGTGGCGCGCCACCCGACCGCCATCCCCACCGTGGCCCCGATCGCCTCGGGACCCGACTACGCGACCGACGCCACGCGGGCCCGCTCGCTCGAGCCGCTCGTGGGCCAGGGCCACGCGGGCAGCGTGGTCGAGGCCGCGCTGCGCTTCGCGATCACGGGCTCGGCGCTCTCCACCGTCCTGATCGGCTGCTCCGACCTCGCCCAGCTCGACTACGCCGCCGCCGCCGTCAACCGGGGCCCGCTCCCCCCCGCGGCCCTCGCCTCCCTCCGCGACATCTGGTCGCGCTTCTAATCGGGGTCAGGTCTTACATTCCGACATTTCCTGACCGGTCCCCTGCAGCCGACCCGGGAGAAAATGTCGGAATGTAAGACCTGACCCCGGCTCTCAGCGGTTCGGGCCGCGGCCCATGGGGTAGGGCTGCCAGCGGATGAGGGAGGTCTTGGGGAGCACGCCGGGGTTGACCGCGGAGCGGGGCCACTTGCCCTGCAGCACGGTGGCGATCTCGCGACCCAGGCGCCGACGCGTCTCGGGCGCCATTCGAGCGGTCGCCGAGGCGATGTGGGGGCTCACCAGCACGTTGTCCATGTGGAGCAGCGCGTTGTTCGGGTCGGCCGGCTCCACCTCGAACACGTCGAGCGCGGCGCCCGCGATCCAGCCCTGGCGCAGCGCCTCGCTCAAGGCCTTCTCGTCGACGGTCGGCCCCCGCCCGTTGTTGATGAAGATCGCGCTCTTCTTCATGGCCCGGAACTCGCGCTCGCTCATCATGTGGCGCGTCTCTCCGTTGAGCGGCGCGTGCATGGACAGGAAGTCCGCGCGCTGGCACAGCTCGATCAGGCTCGTCACCGGCTCGACCCCGACCGCGGTCATCTCGAGCTCGGCCAGGAACGGGTCGTAGGCGATCACCCGCAGGCCGAAGGCGTGGCAGCGGCGCGCGACCGCCTTGGCCACGTTGCCGAAGGAGATCAGGCCGATGGTCTGCCCGTAGAGCCGCGGGATGTTCGCGAAGTACGGCCGCCCCTCCGTCCACTTGTTGTCGACGGTGAGCTGGTGCATCAGGCGCAGCCGGCGATGCGCCGCGAGGAACATGGCCATGGTGTGATCGGCCACCTCGTCGATGAACACGTCGGGCACGTTGGTGACCACGATACCGGCCTCGGTCGCCGCGTCCACGTCCACCGTGTCGGCGCCCACGCTGCCGAGCCCGATCACCTTGCAATTGCGCAGACCCTTGATGATGGCCGCGGTGATGCGCCGGTTGCGCGCGATGACCGCGTCGGCGTCCTTCGCGGCGGCGATGAACTCCTCCTCGGTCTTGGCCGGGACCTCGACGATCTCGGCCCCGATCGGGTCGAGCGCCTCGCGCTCGATCGCGTAGGCCGAGTCGGCCAGGTCATAGGTGATCCCGCCCGACGGCTTCTGGACGACGACCTTGAACTTCGTGCTTGCGGCTGCCATGCCGGCGACCTCCTGGATGGTCCGAGTGAAATTTCCGTCTGCGGCCCCCAAGCATACGCTTCGCGCGGACCCCAAGTCGAGACCCTCCTGTGCTAGGGTTTCCCTTGCCATGCTCGTCGGCGCCTTCGCGGTCGCGCACACCCCCCAGCTCCTCATCCGCCCCGAGACCGAGGACCGCGCGCTGGTCCTCCGCGTGCACGACGCGATGGGCCGGGTCAAGCGGCGGCTCGAGGAGCTGCGGCCGGACGTGCTCGCGGTGATCGCGGGCGATCACGTCGAGGCCTTCTTCCTCGACGCGGTGCCCGCCCTCGCGGTGTACGTGGGACGGCAGTGCGCGGGCACCTTCGGCCCCTACCGCTACCGGTTCGACATCCACGAGGGCCTCGCCCGCGAGATCGTCGAGCAGGGCATCGAGCGCGGCTTCGATCTGCTCTATACCCAGGACGCCAAGCTGGACTACGCGTTCTACGTGCCGCTGCACTTCGTGATGCCGGAGCCGCCGCGGCCCATCGTGCCCCTGCACGTCAACGTGTACCTGCCGCCGCAGCCCACCCCGGCGCGCTGTCACGCGTGGGGCCAGGCGCTGGGCGAGATCCTGCGGGCCCGCCCGGAGCGCGTCGCGCTCATCGCCTCGGGCGGCATGTCGCACTTCCCGGGGACCGACCGCTACGCCTCCCCCGAGTTCGAGTACGATCGCGGGCTGCTGGAGACGCTGGTCGACGGGCGCGGGCGCGAGCTGGCCCGTCTCACCGGCGAGGAGCTCGACAAGCGGGGCAACATCGAGCTGCGCACCTGGATCACGCTGCTGGGCGCGGTGGGCGACGCGCGGGCCCAGGTCCATTGCTACGAGCCCTCGTGGCATCACGGCAACGCGGTCGTCGAGTGGCCGCTTCCGGCCCAGCCGTGAGCGAGACCGCCCACTACCGCTTCCCGCCGTCGAGCGCGTACGCGCTGAACCGGTGTCTCTACGCGCTCAAGTCGGACCGGTCGTTCGCGGAGCGCTTCCTGGCCGACGCCCAGGCCGCCACCGGGGACCTGGAGCTCACCGACGACGAGCGGGCCGACCTGCGCCGCATGGATCGCGACGCGCTCGTGGCCCGCGGCGCCCACCCCTACCTGATCTTCATGGCCGGGCTCCGCCTCAAGATGCTCGCCGAGCCCGGCACCCTCGAGTACTTCTAGCCGCCGGTGGTCACCTCGAGCCGGGTGGCGACCAGCTTCGCCCCGCGCTCCTCGTAGAAGGCCTTCACCTTCGCGCCCTCCTGCAGGTCGGCGAACCGCCCCTGGCGGCCGTCCACCTGGATGAGGGTGTCGTGGTTGACCTCGATCGTCTTGCCGAGGAGGCCCAGCAGACCGACCGAGACGTCGACCGTCTCGGTGCGGCCGTCCACCCGGGTCAGCTTGCCCTCGATCATGCCGGCACCGCGGTCGAGCCGGGCGATGCCGGGCCCGGACGGCTGCAGCGGATGCGCCGCCTGCGCCGCGGCCGGGGCGACGGCCCCGGCCGGCAGCGCGACGAGCCCGGCGACTCCCACGAACGTGAGGTAGCGCGTCATGGCCGATCCTCCTCTGCTTCCGGCTCTGCTTCCGGTCGGCTGATTTTTTCCTCGGGGCATTTGGCCCCGCTCCCGCATATAGGAGAGCAAGGGTGATACCAGGCGTGGGAAAGCCCGCCTCGAGCACCCGAATCGTCCATGCCCCGGCCCGAAAGTACCCGGGGGGTGTAAGGCTTACACGAAGACGGGCCGTAAGTTGTTCCGTCGAGGGAGGGAAGAGACGATGACACGACGCTTCAAGCGGCTGGCGCGGCGCTCTCGCGCGGTGGCCTTCGCGTGGGCGGTGCTGCGCAGCTACCGGGAGGGGCGCCGCCGCGGGCAGTCCCCGCTTCGGGCGCTCCGCTTCGGCCGCGCGGTGGCCCGGTGGCGGCGACAGAACGGAGCCGCCCATTCCTAGTCGCCGCGGGTGGCGGCTCGGGCTCTGGCTGACCGCGCTCGCGCTCGGCGCGCCCGCCGGTCCGCTGCGGGCCCAGGCGCCGCCGGCGCCCGCGGGGGCCGCCGCGACGTCCGCCACGGTGGGCGAGCTGCAGCAGACGCTCGTCGCGGCCACCGGCCGGTTCCAGGCCATGGACACCGCGGGGGTGCTCGCCTACGTCTCCGATCGCTACCGGAACGGACCGGTCACCAAGGCGAGCGTCCGCGACGATCTCCTGGCCATGTTCGCCCTGTACGACACCGTGCAGGCCCGGGTGCGTATCGACGAGGTGCGGATGGTGAACGGGGCGGCCTGGGTGTACTCCACCGGCGAGATTTCCGGACGGCTGCGCGGCCTGGGCGCCTGGACCACCGTGCTGTCCTGGGAGCGCGAGCCGGAGGTGGCGCGGCGAGAGGGCGCCGCCTGGCGGCTGGAGGGCCCGGGGCCCTGAGCGCGGCCGCGCGGCCGCCTAGAACAGCGGCGAGTAGTACTGGCGGAAGGCGCGGAAGCGCGGAACCGTCACGCCGCAGAGCGGCGCGGGGTGGAAGCGCTCGTCGCGGCGATCGAAGCGGACGACCCCCGGCGCGGACGGATCGTTGGGGTCGTAGACCACGAAGTCCACCGTGTCGGGCCCGCTCGTCCGGTAGTCGAAGACGAGCACCGAGTGGTTCAGCTCGATCCGCGGGAAGTCGGTCACGAAGAGCTGCACCGGCCGGCTCGCCCGCAGCTCGGCGACTGTCTCGCGGGCCACGCGCTCCTGCTGCCCCGGCAGCGAGGGGAAGGTCATTCGCCAGTTGGTCGGGTGCACCAGCGTCCAGAAGCGTCCCCGCAGCCCGGCCTTGACCGCGGCCTCCTCCGCGCCGGAGAAGGCGTGGAGCGAGGCGTAGCCCGGGATCACCACGCGGTGGGCCGCGGGGAGCGGAGCCCGCCACGCGGCGCGGCGAATCACCCGCCATACGCGCGCCGCATACGCCGCGGGCTCGAGGCGCGCGGCCTCGGGCTCGAAGCGGGCGAAGCGCTGGAACTGCCCGACCGCCCGCGCCATCAGGAAACACCGATTGCAGTAGATGTCGGGCTTGCCCCGGTGGTGGATGCGGCTGTCGTTGCGGAACGCGAAGGTCTCGACGCCGAACCCGAGGACGGGACCGGGCGAGGGCTGCAGGGCGAGCATCGCAGGGACGATTCTACCGTGACTCGCGGGCCCGGATACGGCTATGCTACGTGCCGCCGCCCGGAGGCGGCCACTGGGGGATCCGGAGTCTGACCGCCGTCCTGCTGCTCTACTCGCTCACCCTGTTCACGGGAGCCACCCTCCTCTTCGTGATGCAGCCGATGGTGGGCAAGATGATCCTGCCCCTGCTCGGCGGCACTCCCGCGGTCTGGAGCACCTGCATGGTGTTCTTCCAGGCCGCGCTGCTCGGCGGCTACGCGTACGCGCACGCGCTGACCACCCGGCTGCGGCCCTCGCGTCAGGTGCTGGTCCACGTCGTCGCCCTCGCGCTGCCGTTCGCGGTCCTGCCGCTCGCGGTGAACCCGCGCCTGCTGAGGGGCGGCGAGGCCAACCCGATCCTCGACGTGCTGACGCTGCTCTCGCTCTCGGTGGGCCTGCCCTTCCTGGTCGTCAGCGCCACCGCCCCGCTGCTCCAGAAGTGGTTCACCCACACCGGGCACCCCGCCGCGCGCGATCCGTACTTCCTCTACGCGGCGAGCAATCTCGGCAGCATGCTCGCGCTGCTGGGCTATCCCACCCTGGTGGAGCCGCGCCTGCACCTGCAGGGATCGAGCTGGCTCGGCCAGACCGCGCTGTGGAGCGTGGGCTACGGCCTGCTCGCCGTCCTGACCGCGCTCTGCGCGCTCACCCTCTGGCTGAAGCCGGCCGCGGGGCCGGCGGCCGCCTCGGCGGAGGCGGAGGCCGCGCCGGCTCCGGTCGAAGAGCGCCCCCGGTGGGCGCGGCGGCTCTACTGGATCGTGCTCGCCCTCGTGCCGTCGAGCCTGCTCCTCGGCGTCACCACCTACATCACCACCGACCTGGCCGCGGTGCCCCTGCTCTGGGTGCTGCCGCTCGCCATCTACCTGCTGACCTTCATCCTGGCCTTCGGGCGCTGGCCGCGACTGCTCCATCACCTGGTGGTGGCGCTCGCGCTCCCCTTGACCCTCCTCGTGATCTTTCTCATGGTCTCGGCGCTGCCCGAGCGCATCTGGGTCATCGTGCTCTGGCACTTCGGCCTGCTCTTCGTCCTCGCGCTCGCGTGCCACGGGGCCCTCGCGCTCGACCGCCCGGGCCCCCGGCACCTCACCGAGTTCTACCTGCTGATCTCGGTGGGCGGCGTGCTGGGCGGGCTGTTCAACGCCCTGGTGGCCCCGCTCGTCTTCTCCTCGCTGATCGAGTACCCGCTGATGATGGTGCTGGCCTGCGTGCTCCTCGCCGCGACGCGGAGCGCCGCGCTCGGCCCGGGCGGAGGCGCGCGGCGCGCGCTGCTCGCGGTGGCGGCGGCGGCCGCGCTCGCGCTCGTGCTCTACTCGGAATCGGCCACCCTCCGCGTCGACTTCGCGTTCCTGGAGCGCGTGCTCGACCTGAGCGCGGATCGAGTCAGCGACTGGCTCGACCCCGCCGAGCGCCTCGTGAACAAGCTGCTGATCTACGGGCCGCCGCTGGCGGTGGCGTGGTTCCTGCGCCGCCGCCCGCTCCACCTGGGCCTGGCCCTGGCCTCGGTCCTGCTGATCTCGGGCTTCGTGGACGCGCGCAACAGCGACCAGATCCGGCAGAGCCGGTCCTTCTTCGGCGTGCTCCGCATCTCGCGAGACCGCGACCCGAAGGGCTACACCGAGCTGCGCCACGGCACCACGCTCCACGGGCGCCAGAGCCTCGAACCTTCCCGGCGCGCGGAGCCTCTGTCCTACTACCAGCGCAAAGGCCCGATCGGCCAGCTCTTCGCCGAGCTCGACCGCCGCCCGGGCAGCCGGCACATGGCGGTGGTCGGGCTCGGCACCGGCACCCTCGCCGCCTACGCGCGGCCGGGCGACCGCATCACCTTCTACGAGATCGACCGGCTCGTGCGCGACGTCGCCTTCGACCCGGCCTACTTCACCTACGTCACCGACGCGCGCGACCGCGCGGTGACCGTGCGGCTCGAGCTGGGCGACGCGCGCATCCGCATGGAAGCGGTCCGGCGGGACCGGCCCGAGGAGCGCTACGACGTGATCCTGGTGGACGCGTTCAGCTCGGACGCGATCCCGGTCCACCTGCTCACCCGCGAGGCGCTCCGCCTCTACTTCGATCTGCTGGGGCCCCGCGGCATCCTGGCGCTCCACATCTCCAACCGCTACCTGCGCCTCGAGCCGGTGGTGGCGGCCCTCGCCGAGGAGGGGCACTACGCGCGCATGCTCCAGGACGGCGGCACCGACGACATTCGCGGCGCGGTCGAGGCGAGCTGGGCGATCCTGGCCCGGCGGACGGAGGACTTCGGCGAGCTGGCGTCCGACTCCCGCTGGACGCAGACGCGCCTGGACGTGGAGCCGGCGGTCTCCGCCTGGACCGACGACTTCCACAACCTCCTGTCGATCTTCAAGTGGTGAGCCGCGGCCGGCGCGCGCGCAGGATCTCCCGCGCCGCGTTGTAACCAGGCGTGCCCATGACCCCGCCGCCCGGGTGGGCGGCCGCCCCGCAGAGGTAGAGGCCGCGCACCGGGGTGCGGTAGCCGGCGTGACCGGGCACCGGGCGCAGCGAGAAGAGCTGGCCCGGGGTCATCGCGCCCTGGAAGATGTTGCCCCCGGTGAGCCCGAACACGCGCTCGAGATCGGGCGGAGCCAGCACCTGCCGGGCCAGCACCGAGCGGCTGAAGTTGGGCGCGTACTCGTCGAGCAGGGCGAAGCACCGGTCGGCGAAGGGCTCGCGCATCGTGTCCCAGTCCCCGTCGCGCAGCGCGTAGGGCGCGTACTGCACGAAGATCGACATCAGGTGCCGGCCCGGCGGGGCCACCGTGGGGTCCACCACCGAGGGGATGGTGCACTCGAGCACCGGCCGCGCGGAGGGCCGGCCGTACTTGGCGTCGTCGTAGGCCCGCTCGATGTAGTCGAGATCCGGGCAGACGTGGATGGTTCCGCGGTGCTGCGGGCCCGGCGCGCTTCCCGGGCAGGCCGTGAAGTCGGGCAGCTCGGCGAGCGCCACGTTGATCTTGAGCGAGGCGCTCTCGTAGGAGATGCGGCCCACCGCGTCCCGGAACGCGGGCGGCAGCGCGCCGGGGGAAAGCAGGCGCAGGAACGTCACGTGGGCGTCGGCGTTGCTCGCCACCACCGGAGCGCGCGGCTCCTCGCCGTCGGCGAGCGCGACGCCGGTCACGCGCCCGTCGCGCACCAGGATGCGCGTCACCTCCGCGTCGCACCGGATCTCAACCCCCAGGTCGCGGGCGGCGCGGGCGAGGGCCTGGGTGAGCCCGCCCATGCCGCCCCGCACGTAGCCCCATACCCCGCGGCGGCCGTCGGTCTCGCCCATCACGTGGTGGAAGAGCACGTAGCCGGTGCCGGGCGTGGACGGGCTCGCCATCGCCCCGATGATCGCGTCGGTGGCGAGCGTCGCCTTGAGCTCGGCCGACTCGAACCAGCGGTCCAGGATGGGGCGCGCGGGCCCGGTGAGCAGCTCCACCGCCTCCGAGGCCTGGTCGCCCAGACGGCCGAACGCGCGGCCGAGGCCCAGGAGCCGCAGCAGATCGCGCGCCCGCGGGCGCAGCAGGTCGGGCGGGGTCATGGCGAGCGTGGGCTCGACGAAGGCGGCGACCCGCTCGAGCATCGCCTCGTACTCCGGGTAGCGGGCCGCGTCGCGCGCGCTGAACTTGGCGATCTCGCGACGGGTCCACTCGGCGTCGGGGCCGAGGGTGAGCGAGCGCCCGTCGGGCAGCGGGGTGAACGACGACGGGTTGCGGGCCAGCACCTCGAAGCCGTACTCGCCGAGACGCAGGTCCCGGACGATCTCCTTGCGGAAGAGACTGTTGACGTAGGCCGCGGTGGAGACCTTGTAGCCGGGAAAGGTCTCCTCGGTGACGCAGGCCCCGCCCACCAGCGACCGGCGCTCGAGGACCAGGACCCGGCGCCCCGCGCGCGCCAGGTAGCACGCGGCCACCAGCCCGTTGTGGCCCGCCCCCACCACGATGACGTCGTACCGGCTCCGCGTCTCGGTGCTCTCCATGATCGGATTATCCATGCTACTGTCTCGGGCGCCATGACCCTCGAGCCGGTGACGCCGCGCCTCGAACACCTGTGCCGGGCGACGGTGGAGATCGCGGCGCCCCTCGTGGTGGGCGACACGCCGCTCGGCCGGCGCCGCATCATCCCGATCACCGGCGGGCGCGTCGAGGGCCCGCGCCTGCAGGGCGTGGTGCTGCCGGGCGGGGCCGACTGGCAGATCGTGCGCGGCGACGGCGGCGCCGCGCTCGAGGCGCGCTACACGGTGCGCACCGCCGACGGGGCGCTGATCTACGTGCGCAACGTCGGCGTGCGCTGCGGGCCGCCCGAGATCCTGGCGCGGCTCGGCCGCGGCGAGCCGGTCGACCCCGCCGCGTACTACTTCCGGACGACCCCGCGCTTCGAGACCGGGGCGCCCGGGTACGGCTGGCTCAACGACCTGGTCGCGGTGGGCTCGGCGGTGCGCCGGCCCGAGGCGGTGATCCTCGATTTCTACGCGGTGACCTGAGGAGGAAGGCCCGATGACCCGGACCCGGGCCACGCGGCGGACGTTCCTCGGCGGGCTGACGGCGGCCGCCGTCGGCGTCCCCACGCTCCTGCGGGCCCAGCCCCGCACCGTGAAGATCGGCATGGTGTGCCCGGTGAGCGGGCCGATGGCCGACGTCGGGCAGGACTCGCGCCTGGGCGCCCAGCTCGCGGTCGAGGCGATCAACGCGGCGGGCGGGGTGATGTCGCTCGGCGGCGCGCGGCTCGAGCTCCTGACCGCGGACAGCGAGACCAAGGCCGACGTGGCGCGCTCGGAGGCCGACCGCCTCATCAACGCGGGCGCCCAGATCATGACCGGGGCGTATCACTCGGCCCACGTGGCCACGATCTCGCTCCTGGCCCAGCAGCGCCGGGTCCCGTACGTCATCGACATCTCGGCCGCGGACGCGCCCACCGCCAACGCGGCCAGGTCGGTGCGGGAGAGCCAGCAGAAGACCCAGTACGTCTACCGGATCTTCCCGGGCAGCGTCACCTTCGGCCGCAACGCGGTCCGCTACATGACCGAGATCTTCCGCGAGGCGAAGGCGAGCCCGAAGCGGCTCGTGCTCATGTACAGCAACGACCTCTTCGGCAAGACCCAGACCGACAGCTTCCAGGCCGCGATCAAGGCGGCCAGTCCCGGCTTCGAGGTGGTCGACGTCATCCCCTACCCCGAGAACGCGGTCGATCTCTCCACCGAGGTCGCGCGGGCCCGCGCGGCCCGGCCGGACGTGCTGGCCCCGGTCACCCGTCCCGCCACCGCGATCCTGCTGCTGGAGGAGCTAGCGCGGCAGCGAACCGAGCTGATGGGCGTGATCAGCCCCGGCGCCCCCGGGCTCTACGAGACCCGGCAGATCCAGCCGCTCAAGGACAGGATCGAGTACGTGATGGACTGCACGGTCTACGCGAACTACCGCAAGCCGGAAACGCAGAGGATCGCGGCGGAGTACGCCAAGCGCTCGGGCGGGCGCCACTTCGACGCGAGCGGGGCCTACTCCTACGAGGCGATCCAGGTCATCGCGGACGTGCTGGAACGCGCCGCCTCCACCGATCCCGACGCGGTGGTGGCCGCCATCCGGAAGACGAGCTTCGCGGGCGGGGTCACCGTCTCCACCGGCCCGGTGGTCTTCAACGAGATGGGCGACAACCCCAACGCCTCCACCGCGATGCTGCAGATCCTCGGGCAGGCGCCGCGCGTGGTGTGGCCCAGGGACGTGGCCGAGCAGAAGTTCGTGTTCCCGCGGCCCCGGGCTTGACCTTCCCGCCGCCGGCGCGGAGCTACTTGAAGACGCGGTCGGCGCGGGCCACCACCGGCCCCGGGATCTTGAGGCCGAGGCTGGCCGCGGTCTTGAGGTTGAGCGCGAGCTCGAAGCGGGTGGGCCGCTCCACCGGGAGCGAGGCCGGGTTGGCGCCCCTCAGGATCTTGTCCACGTAGACCGCGACCCGGCCGTTGACGTCGGCCAGGCTCGGGCCGTAGGACATGAGCCCGCCCGCCTCCACGATCTCCTTCCACTCGTACATGGTGGGCAGCCGGTGGCGCGCCGCGAGGTGCACGATCCGATCCCGGTTGCTCCCCAGCACCGGATCCGCGGTGACCACCAGGGCCTGCCAGCCGCCCCGGCTGATGGACTCGAAGGCGTCGGAGTACTGCTCGGGCAGACGGGCGTCCGCCACGTGGATCTCGATCGAGATCGTCCGCGCGGCGGTCTCCATCTCCTTCACCTCGGTCCCGCTGCTCGGGTTACGCAGGTTGGCCAGGATCGCCACCCGGCGCAGGCCCGGCACGCACTCGCGGAGCAGCTCCAGGCGCTTGCCGGCCAGCTCGGGCACGTAGGTGGTGAGCCCGGTCACGTTGCCCTCCGGGCGGGCGAGGCTCGCCACGAACAGGCCCGCCACCGGATCGGTGCCGCTCACCATCACGATCGGGATCGTGGAGGTCGCGTTCTCGGCGGCCCGGATCGCGGGCGAGGACACCGCGATGATCAGCTCCACCCCGGAGCGGACCAGGTCGGCGGCCAGATCGGGAAGGCGCTCGAAGTCCTCGTTGGCCGATCGGATCACGAACTGCAGATCGCGCCCCTCCACGTAGCCCAGCTCGCGCAGCTTCTGGCGCATGTCGGGCATGATCCCGCGGGGCGAGACCGCCGACGGGGTGAGGAAGCCGATCCGCCGGGGCCGGGCGGACAGGGTCGCGGCCGGAGGCGGTGGCGCGGGGGATCGCGCGAGGGCGCTGCTCCGCACCAGCAGCATCCCCGTCGCCACGCTCGCGATGAAGGCTCGACGGTCGGTCCGGTGCCCAGTCATTAGAGGTTATGCGCCTCCCCGTCGTAGAATAGCCCGAACCGCGACCACGTCAACCGTCACGGGGGCCATCAATGGGACGAGCCCGGATCTTGGTGATCGACGACGAGCGCGCCGTCCGCGAGCTGATCTCGGACGCGCTCAAGATCGAAGGTCACGACGTCCACACCGCGGAGAACGGCAAGGAAGGCCTCGACCTGATCGGCCGGAACCGCTTCGACCTGGTGTTCTGCGATCTCCGGATGCCCGAGATGGACGGCCAGGCCCTCTACGAAGAAGTCCAGCGCGATTATCCGCAGGTGCTCAAGCGCATCGTCTTCGTGACCGCCCAGGCGAACTCGGCAGACTACGGCCCGTTCCTGCGCACCACCGGGATCCCGGTCATCGAGAAGCCCTTCACCCTGGGCCAGCTCCGCCAGATGGTCGGTAAGATCGTGGGGCCGATGCGCTAGGCGCCGAGCCCCTTCAAGAAGTCCTTGTTGGTGGCGGTGAGCTTCAGACGACCGAGCATGGCCTCCATCGCCTCCTGCGGCTTGGTGCCGGACAGGGCCCGTCGCAGCAGGTGGATCTTCTTCATCTCCTCCTCGGAGAAGAGCAGCTCCTCCCGGCGGGTGCCCGACCGCATCAGGTCGAACGAGGGGAAGATGCGCCGGTCGGCCAGCTCGCGCGAGAGGTAGAGCTCCATGTTGCCGGTGCCCTTGAACTCCTCGAAGATGATCTGGTCCATCCGCGAGCCGGTGTCCACCAGGACGGTGCCGATGATGGTGAGCGAGCCGCCCTCCTCGAGCTTGCGGGCGGCCCCGAAGAAGGCGCGCGGCATCTGGAACGCGCGGCTGTCGATGCCGCCGGACATGGTGCGCCCCCGCGAGGAGAGCTCGTTGTTGTAGGCGCGGGTCATGCGGGTGAGCGAGTCGAAGAGGATCAGCACGTCGCGCTTCTCCTCGACCATCCGCTTCGCCCGGTCGAGCACCTGCTCGGTCACCTCGATGTGGCGGCGGTAGGGATTGTCGTTGCTCGACGCCACGATCTCCGACTGCTTGCCGATCTGCATCTTGAAGTCGGTGACCTCCTCGGGCCGCTCGTCCACGAGTAGCACGATCACCGCGACCTCGGGGTGGTTGGCGAGGACCGCCTTCGCGATCTGCTGCAGCAGGATGGTCTTGCCGGTCCGCGGCGGGGCCACGATGAGCCCGCGCTGGCCCCGTCCGATGGGCGCGATCATGTCGAGCGCCCGCATGGACAGCTGATCCGCGGTGGTCTCGAGCTTCAGCTTCTCGTACGGCTGGACCGCGGTGAGGCCTTCGAAGAGGGAGGGAACGGGAGGGCGGGACGGGGGGCGCGGAGGCATTGGCCCGCGTGGCCCTTGTCCCTGTCCTTGTCCTTGGCCCTGGCCTTGCCCTGGGCCTTGTCCCTGTCCCTGCGGCGGTCGATTACCCGAATGCCGGCGGCGGTGAGACCGCCTACTCAACGGACACGCTCATGGCGCATGAACCCTTTCGGTGCAGTTAGAGGACAATCGCCACGCCCGTCAACCAGCGGTAGAGGGGGCGGCGGCGGGGGGATGGCCACACCACCCGAGTGCCCACATGGTACAACGGCTCCGCCTGCAAAAGTAAGCGCCCCGTGTGGCATGATGGGGCCCTCGAGTCGCCCCGCGATGACACCCCGATCCGACGTGGTGGGCAGCCTGCTCCGGCCCGAGGCGCTGCGCCTGGCCCGGCAGGGCCTCCGCGAGGGCCGGGTGACGCCCGAGGCCCTGCGCGCGACCGAGGATCGCGCGGTCCGCGAGGCGATCGCGCTCCAGGAGGAGGCGGGGCTCGACGTGATCACCGACGGCGAGCTGCGGCGCTCGTCCTGGGTCATCACGATCCCCCTGCGGGAGGACGCGGCCGGCCGCGCGCCGCTCGGGGGCTTCGAGTTCCTCCCCGCCGACCCGGGCTGGTGGTCGCTGTGGAAGGAGCCGGACGGACGGCCGGCCCAGGTGTGGACGAACCCCACGCGCCCCTTCATCACCCGGCCGATCCAGGTCGCCCGCGACGTGGTCGGCGACGAGTACGCCTTCCTCAAGGCCAACGCCCGCGCGCGGACCAAGTTCACGATCCCCTCCCCGAGCTGGCACCGCATCTTCTGGCACCCCGAGTACTCGCGCGCGGCCTACCCGACCCCGGAGGACTTCCTGCGCGCGATCGCCGGGTACCTGCGGGAGCAGGTGGTGCCGCGGATCATCGCGCTGGGGGGCGACTACATCCAGATGGACGCGCCCAACTACGCCCAGTGGCACGTGGACGGCGACAACCGCGCCGCCTTCGAGGCCTGGGGGCACGACATGGCCGCGGAGCTGGTCGCCGACGCCGAGATCGACGACACCGTGTTCGAGGGGGCGCGCGGGGTCACCCGCGCCATCCACATCTGCCGGGGCAATGCCCCCGGGGGCCGCTGGCTCGCCAACGGGGGCTACGAGCGCATCGCCGACCGCGTGTTCCCGCGGCTCACCCGCTACGACCGTCTGCTGCTCGAGTACGACACTCCGCGCGCGGGCGACTTCGGCCCGCTGCGCCACGTGCGGCCGGAGGCGACGGTGGTGCTCGGGCTCCTGACCACCAAGCAGGGCGCCCTCGAGGAGGCGGAGGCGGTCGAGGCGCGCATCCGCGAGGCGGCGCGCGTGGTCCCGCTCGAGCGCCTGGCGGTGAGCCCGCAGTGCGGGTTCGCCTCCGGCGAGGCCGGCAACCCGCTCACCGCGGAGCAGCAGGCCGCGAAGCTCCGGCGGGTGGGCGAGATCGCCCGGCGGGTCTGGCCCGAGCGCTAGCGCCGCGCGCTGGGGGCGTAGAAGGGGTCGCGCGGCGCCCCGTCGAGCCAGCCGTCGTAGAAGCGCCGCACGTGCGGGAGGATCTCGCGGGAGAGCCGGCGGCGGCGCTGCTCCTCCGGGCCGAGCGGCGCGCGGAGCGCGGCGGCCAGCTCCTCGAGCGCGGCGTCCCGATCTATCCGGGTGAAGCGTCCGTCGCGCAGCACCACCTCTCCCGCCACCATCACGGTGTCCACCGCGGCGGCCCGCGCCCGGTGCACGATCGCGTCCACCGGCGCGGTGGCCGGATCGAGGTACGGCGCGGCGAGGCTCCGCCACGGCAGCAGCACGAGGTCAGCCGCCTTGCCGGGCGCGAGGCTCCCGATCCGGTCGCCGAATCCGGTGGTGGCGGCGCCGCCCGCGGTCGCCATCTCGAGGACCTGGGCCGCGGTGGGCACCCCGTCGTCCATGCCGGGCACGCGGTGCAGCCGGAGCACGAGCCGCATCTCCTGGAACATGTCGCGGTCGTCGTTGATGCCCGCCTCGTCGAGCCCCAGGCCGACCCGGACCCCGCGCGCCTGGAACCGGTTCAGCGGCGCCACCCCGCTCCGCAGCCTCAGGTTCGAGCTCGCGTTGTGGCAGATCATGGTGCCGGTCCGGGCGGCGAGCTCGATGTCGTCCTCGGTGAGCCACACCCCGTGGCCGAGGGTCATGCGCGGGCCCAGCAGCCCGAGGTCCTGGAGATGACGGAGCGCGGTGGTGCCGGCGCGGCGGCGCGCGTACTCCTTCTGGTAGGCCGTCTCCACGAGATGCATGTGCAGGCCGACGTCGTACTTCTCGGAGTAGTCGCGCAGCGACCGGAGCGCCTCGTCCGAGCACCAGTGCAGGTTGGCGGGGGCGAGCTGCACCCGGGCCCGCTCGCCCGCGTTGCGCCCGACCCGCTCCCAGAGGTCCACGAAGAGCCCCAGGTGATCGGGCAGCGGGATGGACTGGGCGCCCAGGTACTCGCGGAGCTCCGCCCCCAGCGCGGCCGGTAGTCGGCGGCAGAAGTCCTCGTCGGCCTCGTAGACCAGGCGGTTCTGGTCGCGCAGGGCGTAGGAGTAGGACACCCGCATGCCGACGCCGTCGTACGCCTCGAGGATGCGCTCGGCGACGGAAGCGACCCGCGAGGCGGGCGCGCCGCGCCAGCCGTGGAGGTGCTGCACCGTGGTGATGCCCGAGGAGAGCATGTCGAACGCGGAGTAGAGCGTGTCGAGATAGGGATCGACGTCGCGGCCGGCCAGGCGACTCGCGAACCACAGCTCGAGCGGCAGGTCGGGCGAGCCGAGCTGGAACGGGGTCAGCCCGACGTGGTGATGGCTGTTGACGAAGCCGGGCAGGACGACGTGATCGGGCGAGCCCAGGGTCGGCGCGGTGGGGTGGCGGCGGGCCAGCTCGGCGGCCGGGCCCACCTCGACGATGACCCCGTCGCGCTGGAGCAGCGCGCCGTCCTCGATCACCGAGGCGCGGCCCCGCTCGACCCCGGTGACCACGTACCGCCCGCGCACGAGGGTCGTGCTGTTGCCGGGCGGGGCCGCGCTCATGACCGACGCGTCAGGCGGGGACGGATGCCGACTGGGCGATGCCGCCCCGGACCGCCCCGCCCCTGACGCTGCCCCAGAGGACCTCGAAGCCCTCGGGCAGCGGGCGACTGTTGGGCGGGGCCAGCCAGAGACGCATGAGCAGCCGGTCGCGGCCCGGCTCGGCCGCGTCCTCGTAGGCGGTGCGGCCGTGGTAGACGACGTGGTTGTTCAGGAGCTGGATGTCGCCGGGCCCGAGCTCCATCTCGTAGGCGAACTCGTCGCAGACCTGGGCCAGGACATCGAGGGCCTCGTCCTGCGCGGGGGTGAGGCGCGGAATCGCGGCGATCTTCTGCGCCGCCTCCACGAACGTGCGCGAGTACTGCGTCGTGAACTTGCCCTCGTGCATGGCGAAGATCGGCATCGCGTAGCAGGAGGCCTCGCCGCCCGCCTCCTCGCCCTCGCGGCTGCGGAAGTAGTCGGAGCAGAGCAGCGCGTGCAGATCGGGCCGGCGCGCGAGGATCGCGTTGCTCACCGCCGGCACGCTCACCACGCGGCTCGTGCCCCCGCGGCGGGCGGAGCGCACGCAGAGCAGGCCGACCACGTCGCAGCGATCGGTGTGCCAGCGCAGCGGGCCGCTCGAGCGGGCCTTGGCGCGCGAGGTGACGCGCTCGTCCTTCGGCACCGCGGGCTGGATCACCTCGCCGTAGAGCCGCACCTCGTCGCGGACCAGGCCGATGAGCTCACCGTGGGCGTTCTGGTGGACCGCGGTGCCCAGGTGGCGGCCGAGGCTCCACCAGATCGTGCGCAGCTGCTCGTCGGAGTAGCGCTCCACCGGCAGGCCGCGCAGCAGCACGAGCCCGCGGCCCCACTCGAGATCCCGGTTGACCTGGGCCAGCTCGGCCGACACGCCCGGCAGCGGGAAGTCCGCCTTGCGGATGTCCGGCCACGCGAGGCCCCGCCGCTCCACCTCCCGCAACGCGGCGTCGATCTCGTCCACCGCGGCGGGGGACAGCCGTCGAATCCAGTCGCTCGAGCGGGCCAGCTCCTGGCCGTGCCAGACCATGGGGCCCTGGATGGGTCGATCGTCGAGGGTGCGAGTCATGGCCCCAAGGCTAGCCGACGGCCCGCCGGATGCGCAAGGCCGGCCTGGCATAGAATCTCCCCATCATGGCCGGCCTCCCCGTGCGACGGTTGCTCGGCGCGATCCTCGTGGCCTCGGTCCTGGCCGTCGGGCTCGCCGCCCACGCCGGGATCTCCCCGGAGGGCTCCATGGCGACCACCGCGCCCAACGGCGCGTCCGAGCGGATCCCGGTCACCGTCGCCCGGCCCCACGGCCCGGGCCCCTTCCCGGCGGTGGTGATCCTGCACGACTGCAGCGGGCTCGGCCCGCGCTCGAGCGGCGCTCCCGAGCGCTGGAGCCGGGAGCTGGTCGCGCGCGGCTACGTGGTGGTGATCCCCGACAGCTTCACCACGCGCGGCTTCCCCGACGGCGTCTGCACCGACGCTTCCCGAAGCCGCGGGCAGGTCGGCCCCGCTCGCCGGGTCGTCGACGCCTACGCGGCGCTCGCCCATGCCCGCGCGCTGCCGTTCGTGGACGGCCGGCGCGTGGGCGTGATGGGCGGCTCCCACGGTGGCTCGACCACCCTCGCCGCCATGGCCGCGCCGGAGACCGAGGGGGAGGCGCTCGCCCGCGACAAGCGCGCCGGCTTCGCGGGCGCGGTGGCGCTCTACCCGGGCTGCCGGGCCACGCTCGGGAGCTGGCACGCCGATACCGGGACCTACCGGGCGGTGGCCCCGCTCCTGATCCTGATCGGCGAGAAGGACGACTGGACCCCGGCGGCGCCGTGCGTGGTGCTCGCCCGCTCCTCCGAGGCCACTCCGCATCCGGTGGAGCTCGTGGTCTACCCGGGGGCGCATCACTCGTTCGACAGCGACCGGCCAGTGCGCTTCGTGGCCACTCGCGTTAACATGAACGCCCCCGGCGGACGGGGGGCCACCACGGGCGGCGACCCGCGGGCCTGGGCCGACAGCATTCGCCGCGTCGCCGAGTTCTTCGAACGGACCCTCGGATAGACGAAGGGGAGCGCCGGATGCGCACGTCCGGATCGAGACAGTGGGTCTCCCTGGCCGCGCTCACGATCGTCTACGTCCTGGGCGGCAAGATCGGGCTGCTCTTCGCCTCCGTCCACGCGAGCGCCACCGCGGTGTGGCCGCCCACCGGGATCGCGCTCGCCGCGCTCCTGCTGCTGGGCCGCCGGGCCTGGCCGGCGGTGGCCGTCGGGGCCTTCGTGGTCAACGTGACCACGGCGGGGTCGGTGGCCACGTCGCTCGGCATCGCGCTCGGCAACACCCTCGAGGCCTGGCTCGGAGCCTGGCTGGTCGAGCGATGGGCCGGGGGGCTACGCGCGTTCGACCGGCCGCGCGACGTCTTCGCGTTCGCGACCGCGGCCCTGCCGGCGGCCGCGGTCAGCGCCTCGATCGGGGTGGGAAGCCTCGCGCTCGCCGGCTACGCCCCGTGGGGCGACGTGGGCGCGATCTGGCTCACGTGGGCCCTGGGCGACGTGGCGGGCGCGCTGCTGGTGGCCCCGCCGATCATGCTGTGGCTCGGGGCGGAGGGCGAGCCCGCGCGCCCGGGGCGGGCCCGGCTGATCGAGCTGGGCTCGCTGCTGCTCGTCGTGGTGGCCCTCGCCGCGATGATCTGGGGCGGCCTCTCCCCCGCGCCGCTTCGCCAGTACCCGCTGGCCTTCGTGGCGATCCCGCCCCTGCTCTGGGCCGCGTACCGGTTCGGACGACGCGAGGCGGCCTCGCTGCTCGTCGTCCTGGCGGCCATCGCGGTCTACGGCACGCTGCGCGGCTTCGGCCCGTTCGCCCCGCTCCCGCCGCGCCACGCCCTGCTGGTCCTGCAGGCCTTCATGGCCACCATGGCGCTCATGACGCTGATCGTGGCCGGCCTGGCCTGGAGCCGCGAGCGGGAGGTCTCGCTGCTGCAGACGATCATCGACCGGATCCCGGTGATGATCACGATGTACGAGCCGGACACCCGGGTCCTGCGGCTCAACCACGAGTTCGAGCGCGTCACCGGCTGGTCCGCGGAGGAGGCGCAGCGGGTCGATCTCATGGAGCGCTGCTACCCGGACCCGATCTACCGGGCCCGGGTGCGGGCCTACATGGACTCGCTGGCCGAGGGCTGGCGCGATCTCGTGATGACGACCCGCGACGGCGAGCGCGTCGAGACGTCGTGGTCCAACGTGCGCCTGCCCGACGACACCCGGGTCGGCATCGGCCTCGACGCGCGCGAGCGCAAGCGCGTCGAGGCCGAGCGCGAGCGCGTGCACGCCCAGGCGGAGGCGGCCAGCCGGGCCAAGGACGAGTTCTTCGCGATGCTCGGCCACGAGCTGCGCAACCCGCTCGGCGCCATCACCACCGCGCTGCACGTCATCGAGCTGTGCGGGCCGCTCGACGAGCGGAGCGGCGAGGCGCGCGCCATCATCGGGCGTCAGGTCCAGCACCTCGTCCGACTCGTCGACGACCTGCTCGACGTCACCCGGCTCGCCACCGGGAAGATCAGCCTGAGCCTGCGCCGCATCGATCTCGCCGCGGTCGCCCACCGCGCGGTGGCCGGCGCGGCGACCGCCGCGCGCGGTCGAACGATCACGTGCCGCGTGGCCTCGTCGGTCTGGATCGACGCCGACGAAACGCGGATCGAGCAGGTCCTCGGTAACCTGCTCGGCAACGCGCTCAAGTTCACGCCCGCCGACGGCGGAATCACGGTGGTGGTCGAGACCCAGGGGCCGGAGGCGGTACTGCGGGTGGAGGACACCGGCGCCGGCATTCCCCCCGACCTGCTCCCGCGGATCTTCGATCTCTTCGTCCAGGGGCAGACCACGCTGCATCGCCGGGAGGCCGGGCTCGGGATCGGGCTCACCCTGGTCCGGCGCCTGGTGGATCTCCATCGCGGCCGGATCGAGGCCGCGAGCCCGGGGCCGGGGCGCGGCAGCGTGTTCACGGTCCGCCTGCCCGCGGCGCGGCCGCCCGCGGCCCCGCCCGCGCTTCCCCCGGAGCATCCGCCCGCCGCGGCCCGGCGCCGCGTGCTCATCATCGAGGACAACGACGACGCGCGGCAGATGCTCCGCCATCTGCTCGATCGCGCGGGGCACGAGGTGTACGAGGCGGCCGAGGGCACCGACGGGCTGGCCCGCGCGCTGGCCCTCGCTCCCGACGCGGTGATCGTCGACATCGGCCTGCCCGGGCTCGACGGCTACGCCATCGCGCGCCGGCTGCGCGAGGCGGGGCCGCCCGGCATGCTCCTGGTGGCGATCACCGGGTACGGCCAGGACGGCGACCGGCGGCGCTCGCGCGAGGCCGGCTTCGACGTCCACCTGACCAAGCCCATCGATCCGGGCGTGCTGGACGCGCTCCTCGCCAACGCGGGTGCTTGACCCGGACCGGCCGGGCCGCTAGGCTCCTCGGCATGATCTCGACGAGCTCCCCGGTCACCATTCCGAACGTACCGATCACCGACTACGTGCTGCGTCACGCGGCCCGTCAGGGCGACAAGCCGGCCCTGGTCGACGGGCCCACCGGTCGCACCCTCACCTACCGCCGGCTCGCCGACGGGGTCCGTCGCACCGCGGCCGGCCTGGCCCGGCGTGGGTTCGGCAAAGGACAGGTCTTCGCGATCTACTGCCCCAACCTGCCCGAGTACGCGGTGGTGTTCCTCGGCGTGGCGATGGCGGGCGGGATCAACACCACCGTGAACCCGCTCTACACCGCCGACGAGCTCGCCAACCAGCTCAACGACTCCGGCGCGCGCTTCCTGGTGACGGTGCCGTCGTTCCTCGACAAGGCGAAGGAGGCGGCGGCCAAGAGCCGGGTCGAGGAGGTGTTCGTGTTCGGCGCGGCGGAGGGGGCGCGGCCGTTCACCGATCTGCTCCAGGACGGCGACACCCCGCCCGCGGTCACGATCGATCCGGCCCAGGACCTGGTGGCGCTCCCCTACTCGAGCGGGACCACCGGCCTGCCCAAGGGCGTGATGCTCACGCACCGCAACCTGGTGGCGAACCTCTGCCAGGCCGAGGGCATGAAGAACTTCGAGTGCTTCGGCGAGCGCGATATCACGATGGCGGTGCTGCCGTTCTTCCACATCTACGGCATGGTCGTGATCATGATGCTGGGGCTGGCCGGGGGCGGAACCATCCTGGTCATGCCGCGCTTCGACATGATCGAGTTCCTGACCCTGGTCCAGAAGCACCGCGTCACCATCCTGCCCCTGGTGCCGCCCATCGTGCTCGGCCTGGTGAAGCATCCCGCGGTGGCCCAGTTCGATCTCTCGAGCGTGCGGCTCGTCTTCTCGGGGGCGGCGCCGCTCGGCGAGGAGATGGCGCGCGCGCTCAGCGCCAAGCTCGGGTGCCCGGTGGTCCAGGGCTACGGCATGACCGAGGCGAGCCCGGTGACCCACCTGAGCCCGACCCACGACGCGCCGTTCAAGCCCGGCTCGGCCGGCTGCATCGTGCCGAACACCGAGGTGAAGATCGTCGAGGTGGGCGGGGGCTCGACCGCGGAGCTGCCGGTGGGCAAGGAGGGCGAGCTGTGGATCCGCGGCCCGCAGATCATGAAGGGCTATCTCAATCGTCCCGAGGAGACCGCCGAGTCCCTCGACCGTGACGGCTGGTACCACACCGGGGACGTGGGCTACGTCGACTCGGACGGCTACTTCTTCATCGTCGACCGGACCAAGGAGCTGATCAAGTACAAGGGCCTGCAGGTGGCGCCCGCGGAGCTCGAGGCGCTGCTGCTCACGCACCCGGCCGTCCTGGACGCCGCGGTGGTGCGCCGGGCGGACGAGGAAGCGGGCGAGGTGCCGAAAGCCTACGTGGTGCGGAAGCCCGACGAGACCGCGCAGGCCACCACCGGGGATTCGATCATGGCCTGGGTGGCCCAGCGGGTCGCGCCCCACAAGCGCATCCGCCACCTCGAGTTCGTCGAGCAGATCCCGAAGTCGGCGTCCGGCAAGATCCTGCGGCGCGTCCTGATCGACCGCGACCGCGGCCGCTAACCCGGCGGGCCATGAACAAGATCGAGCGGGTGCGCGCGACCCTAGCGGGGCAGCCGGTAGACCGGGCCCCCTTCACCGTCTGGTACCACTTCGGCACCCAGCATGCGCCGGCCGAGCGGGCCGCGCAGGTGCACCTCGAGTTCTTCGACCACTACGACCTCGACCTGCTCAAGCTGATGAACGACTACGATTACCCCGCGCCAGCCGGCCTGGAGGTGGTCGCGACCACCGCGGACCTGGCCCGGCTCGAGCCCTTCGACCCGGTCAAGACTCCGCTCGGCACCCAGCTCCAGACGGTGGAGCTGGTCGCGCGCGCGCTCCGCGATCGGGCCCTCTTCGTCGACACCGTGTTCAACGCCTGGAACACCCTCAAGCGCAACCTGGTGCGGGAGGCGATGCCCGGGCTGATGGCCGAGCAGCCGAAGGCCCTCGAGGCCGCGCTCCGGGTGGTCAACGACAACCTGATCCGCTACGCGCAGGCGAGCCTGGCCCGCGGCGCGGCCGGCATCTTCCTCTCGGTGCCGGCGTCCGCGGAGAGCCTGACCCCCGAGCAGTACGAGCGGTTCATGCGGCCCTTCGACCTGGCCTTCCTCGAGGCCATCCGCGGCCGTGGCGAGTGCCACGTGCTCCATGCCCACGGCGAGCGCCTCTACTTCGACCGGCTCGTGGACTACCCGGTGCACGCGCTCTCCTGGGCGGACGTCAACGGCGGCCCGATGATCGCCGAGGCGCGGCAGCGCACCCCGTTCACGCTGATGACCGGGCTCGATCACGTGCGGTTCGTCGAGGTCTCCACGGCCCGCGTGCGCGAGCAGGTCCGGCGCGCCACCGCCCAGGGTGGCGCGACCCGGTTCATCCTGGCCCCGGGCTGCTCGCTGCCGACCTACGCGTACCCGCCCCTGATCCGCGCCGCCCGCGAGGAGTCCGCAAGGAGCCGATAGGCCGACGGGGAAGCTGCCCGTCCGGCCTGGGAGAATCCCTGCCAACAAGGGGTAAATCCCTGCCTGTATCCCGAGTTGCACATCTGTAACTATCTTGAAAACATGACTTATTCTTCTGGAATGGCCCTTGCTCTGGACACCCCTCCAGGAGGCGTTGATGACCCCAAGACGAATGGCCCTGGCCACGGTGCTGGTCCTCACGGTGGTGTTCCTGAGCCCGATCGCCTACCTCGCGGGACAGCGTGCGGGAGCTTGGCTCACCACGCCCGCCGCCGAGCGCAGCGGTCCGTGGCCTAGCGTGGACGAAGGCGAGCGCGACTCGGCGGCCCCCGCCGAGCACTCGAAGCCGACGGTGCGGCCCGGGTTCGGCGAGATCTAGCCTAGCGGCTCCTACAGGGTCAGCACCAGTCCGTCGTACGCGCACTCCTCCGGCACGGAGGCCGCGTGCGCGAGCATCTCCGGGCCCATGTGGGTCAGGATCACCCGCTTCGCCCCGACGCGGGTGGCCCGCGCGGTGATGTCGGGATAGTTCAGGTGCCACTTCACCGGCTTGTCGTGGAAGTAGCACTCCGCGATCAGTAGATCGGCCTCGCGCGCGGCGCGGGCCACGTCGTCGGTCCACTCGGTGTCGCCGGTGTAGGTCACCACCCGCCCGCCCACCTGCACGCGCAGCGCGGTGGGATTGGTCTCGCGGGTGTGCCGGGCGTGCTCGGGGGTCACCACGAGGTCCAGCACCGGGTGGGGCCGGCCCGGCTCCATCGCGATCCACTCGATCGGGAACTTCGGCGTCATCACGCCGGAGCCGGGGAAGAGCGCCTCGCGGAGCGCGTCCAGGCGCGGACGCAGGTCGCGCGGCCCCGCGATGGTGAGCGGGCGGGTACGCCGGGCCCCGAGCATCGCGTCCATCAGCAGGAAGGGCACGCCGCCGCAGTGGTCGCCGTGGAGATGGGTGAGCAGGATCGCGTCGAGCGAGTTGTGCTCGATGCCCTGCTGGCTGAGCGCGATCAGCGACGAGGCGCCGAAGTCGATGGCGAAGCGGGAGCGCGGGCCGTCGACCACGATGCAGGTCTGGAAGCGCCCGCCGCTGCCGAAGGAATCGCCCGAGCCCACGAAGCGCACCGTGACCGGCATGGCGGCTCGATGGTACCCGAAAAAGCTCGCGGGCCGGACCCCGCTCCTGAGAGGATGCGCGCGTGCGCGCGTTCGATCGGACGTTCGGCACCGACTTCCTGGCCGGGGTCCCGGCCGCGCCCGGCGTCTACCGCTTCCACGACGCGGCGGGCGGCCTGCTCTACATCGGGAAGGCGGCGAACCTCCGCCGGCGCCTCGGCCAGTACCGCCTCGCCGGACGGCGCAAGAAGGAGCGCAAGCGCCGGGCGCTGGTGCGCGCCGCGGCCCGGATCACGTGGGAGGTGAGCGAGTCGCCGCTGGCCGCGGCACTCGCGGAGATCAGGCTCATCCAGGCCCTGCGCCCGCCTCGCAACGTGGCGAGCGCGTACCCGTTCCTCTACCCGTTCGTCGGTCTCCACGTCGAGGGCGACGAGACCTACTTCTGCCTGACCACGTCGCCCGGGGCCTTCCCGGCGGTGGACTTCCACGGCGCCTTCCGCTCCCGCGACATCACGCGTGAGGCGTTCTTCTGCCTGATGGAGCTGCTGCGCTACGTGGGGCACCCGGTGCCGCGCCATCGCTGCCGGCGCCTCGGCGCCGCGCGCCACTCCGTCGTGCGCGGCTTTCGCCGCCTCCCCGGGGGGAGCGCGACCGCCTGGGCCGCCCTCCTGCGGGGCGAGTCGCGCGCGGCGCTGGAGGCGCTCGCGCTGCGCCTGGTCGATCACGCTGGTGCGCGGGCCCGGCGCGCCGAGATCCACGAGGCACTCCGCGCAATCAAGCGCTTCTTCGAGGACGAGGCCTGCGCGCTCGCCCGGGTGCGCGCGGCCACCGGCTTCCCCGCCTATCCCGTGCCCCAGCTGGCCCGCGACCTGCTCTTCACCCAGAGTCGGCTCCAGCCGGTCGAGACCGGGCCCCCCACGCGGGGCTGACAGGGCTTGTCAGACGCCGGGCTCCCCCACGTAACCCGGTAAGATCGCCTGCTCCGTAAAGCACCGTCGTGCCGATCAATATGGGCTGGCACTGGCGGTGCATACTTGTCGGGTATGACTGGCGAGCCCGTGGTCCGCCGTATCCTGGTCGTCGACGACGACGATGCCCTCCGGGAAGTCCTCACCGTGGCCCTGACCAACGACGGGCACACCGTGGACGGAGCCTGCGACGGGACCGAGGCCCTCGCACTGCTCGACCAGCAGCCCTACGACCTCGTGCTGAGCGATCTCCGGATGCCCCGCACGGACGGCCCGTCCCTCTACGAGACGCTCCGGACGCGCCATCACTTCCCGGTCCGGTTCGCCACCAAGCTGCCCCGCGTGATCTTCATGACCGGCAACGCGGCGGAGCACGCCGACTTCCTCCGCGGCACCACCGATCCGATCCTCGAGAAGCCATTCCCGCTGCGGGTCGTCCGGCAGATGGTGAGCGTGCTGCTCAACGCCAGCTCGTAGCCCACCTGCCTCAGCCACCCGGCCGCCCATGCGACTCGGCCCCAAGATCTTCCTCGTCTCCGCCCTCGCCATCGTCGCGCTCTCGAGCTCGATCGGATGGAGCCTGCTCACCGTCAAGCGCCTCGTCTAGGTCAACCAGGAGATCGCCACCCGCTCGGTACCGGCGCTGCGCATACAGGGCGAGCTGCGGGAGACGCTCCACGCCCTCGTCCGCCTGGAGACGCGCGCCCTGGTGCTCGGGGACCAGGAGTACGCGCGGGCCTGGAGCGAGCGGGCGGCCCGGATGGCCGAGGGCCTGGACGACCTCGGCCGACAGGTCGAGACGGATGAGGAGCGGGCCGCCCTCGCGGCGACCCGCGCGGCCTTCGACGACTACCGCGCCCACGTCGACGAGGAGAGCCGTCTCCTCGCCGCCGCCCATCCGGGGGCCGCGCTGCGGCTCGCGGAAGGTCGCGCGCGGGACGCCACCCAGCGGGTCGAGACCGCGCTCGGGGGCGTGACCACCGCCACCGAGGCCGCGCTGGCCCGCTCCCAGGCTCGCGCCCGCGAGCTCGAGGAGTGGACGTGGCACGCGGTGGCGGCCGCGCTGCTGACCAGCCTGGCCCTGGCCGTCGCGGCCAGCGCCTTCCTCGCGTTCCGGATGACGCGATCGCTCCGGCGCCTGTCCGCGGCCACCGCCGCGCTCGCGGCCGGGACGTGGACCGTGCCCCTCGCCACGCCGGATCGCGACGAGATCGGCGAGCTCGGCCGCTCGTTCGACCGCATGGCGGAGCGCCTCCGCCAGGTCGACGAGCTCAAGCAGGAGTTCTTCTCCCACGTCTCGCACGACCTGCGAAATCCCCTCGCCTCGATCCGCCTCGCCGCCGAGACCCTGCAGGAGCGGGCCCGGAAGGCGGCCGACCCGCGCGGGCTGCGGCTCGCCCAGCTCATCGAGGCGAGCGCGGGCCGGATGCTGGCCATGGTCAACCAGATCCTGGACTTCACCCGCCTCCGCGCCCTCGCGGTCCCGCTCGAGACCCGGCCGATCGACGCCCTCGAGGCGGTGACGCGCGCGATGGACGAGCTGCGGCCGGTCGCCGAGGCCAAGCGGATCCGGCTGACCCTGGCCGCGGAGGGGACCGACTTCACGGTGCTCGGCGAAGAAGGAAGTCTGGTGCGCGTGGTCGTGAATCTCCTGGGCAACGCGGTCAACTTCACCGGACCGGACGGCTCGGTGACACTGCGCCTCGCCGAGCGAGGTGACCGGCTCGAGCTGCAGGTCCAGGACACCGGCGTCGGCATCCCGCCGGAAGCGCTCTCGGCGATCTTCGAGCCGTACCATCAGGCCCACGGGCGGCGGCAGGGCAGCGGCCTCGGCCTGGCGGTGGTCAAGGGGCTGGTCGAGGCGCATCACGGGACGGTGAGCGTCGCCTCCGCGCCGGGCCAGGGCAGCTGCTTCACGATCGAGCTGCCAAAGGCGCCGCCGGCCGCGGCATGATCCGGGTCCTCCGCGCGCTTCCCGTCCTCCTGCTGCTGGCCGCGTGCAGCACCGCGCCGGTCTCGTTCCGAGCCCCGGCGCGTCTGGTCGCACAGGCCGACGACCTCGCCGAGCAGGGGCAGGCCCAGGAAGCCTCCCGCGTGTACGAGCGCGTGCTGCGCGAGTATCCGACGGATCCGGCCGCCGCCTCCGCCCTCTACGGCCTCGGCCGCCTCCAGGCGTCTCCGACGAGCCCGCTCCGGAGCTACCGCACCGCGCACGCGACGTTCTCGCGCCTCCTCTCCGAGTACCCGCAGAGCCGCTGGGAGCGCGAGGCGCGCGCCTGGCGGGCGGTGCTCGGGGATCTGCTGGCGCGGGAGGACGAATCGGCGCGACTCCGGGCGCAGATCGAGCGGCTCCGCCGCACCGACCTCGACCTCGAGCGCCGGCACTGACCGCCGACACCAGCTTCTCCATCAGCGCGAGCACGATGCGCTCGTGATTCCTCGTCTGCTCCAGGTACTCTCCCCACTCTTCCCCCAGCTCGGCGTTGACGACGGAGCGGAGCGCGGTCTCGTACATCTGGATGCCTCCCCGCTCGGTCTCCAGCACCTGGTAGATCAACTCGTGCACCCGCTCGGTCTTCACGCCCTGTCTCCCCCGGTTGAGATCGATCGCTGCGAAGGGGAGGGCAAGGACTGTGCCTCGCCGTTTCGGGCGCAAGAACGGCGCGGTGGCGGAGCTCGATGGGGTATGGCGCGCGCGGGCGCGAGGCGAGCGGCGGGAAGACGAACCCGAACTACCGGGTAAGTCCTGCTGACCGCGGAGCGGCGCGGCTACGGAGCGACCGAGATCTTGTCGAAGAAAAGGTAGAAGGAGGGGTGGAGCTTGAAGCCGCTCACCTTCTTGGTGCCGGCCGCGTTCTGGAGCGCGTTGTCGACGAAGATCCACGGGGCGTCGTCCACCACCAGCTTCTGCACCTGCCGGTAGAGGTCGCCCCGCTTCTTGAGGTCCACGATGCGGCTCGCCTCGGCCAGCAGCTTGTCGACCTCGGGATTCGCATAGGCCCCGCCCCGGAAGCCCCCCTTGCCGTCGATGACCAGGCTCAGCATGGGGGCCGGGTCACCCGGATCCAGCATGAACGACATGGCGCCCATGTCGGCCTCCTGGCCGAAGCCCTTCCCGTACTTGTTGAGGTAGGCGCCCCACTCGAAGGTCTGGATCGAGGCCTGCACGCCGACCGCGGCCAGGTCGGCCTGGATGGCCTGGGCCATGGTCTTGGGCGACTGCATGCCCGAGCCCGACTCCGGGATCCAGAACACCGCCGGGAACCCATTGGGATACCCGGCCTCGGCGAGCAGCTTCTTGGCCCGGGCCGGATCGTACGGATACTTCGTGACCTGATCCGTGAAGGCCCAGGTGATCGACGGCGGCACCGGCCCGATGGCGGCGGTGGCGGTCTTCTTGAGGAGATCGCCGGCGATCGCGTCCCGGTTCACCGCGTAGTTCACCGCGCGGCGCACCCGCACGTCGTTGAACGGCTTCTTCTCGGTGTTGAGCGTCACCCACCAGATGTGCGGGCCCGGCTGCTCGTAGTAGACGAGCTTGGGGTCCTTCTTCACCTGGGCCACGTTGTCCGGGGGCACGTCCACGATGAAGTCCACCCCGCCCGACAGCAGCTCGGTCACCCGGGTCTGCTCCTCCACCAGCGGCCGGAACACGATGCGATCGAGCTTCGGAGGCCCGGCCCAGTACGAGGCATTCGCCTCCAGCACGATGCGCACGTTCTTGTCCCACGACACGAACTTGAACGGGCCGGTGCCCACCGGATGGCTCGCGAACTCCTTGCCGTACTTCTTCACCGCGGTCGGGCTCACGATGCGCCCGGTGTTGAGCGTGAGGTTGTTGAGCAGCGGCGAGAACGGCTGCTTGAGCGTGAAGCGCACCGTCCCCGGGTCCACCACCGTGACCTCCTTGATCGCCCCGTAGTAGAACGAGGCGAACGGGAAGGGCCCGGTCTCGGCCTGGGGATGCTTGGGATCGAGCAGCCGGTCGTAGGTGAACTTGACCGCGTCGGCGTCGAACGGGGTGCCGTCGTGGAACTTCACGTTCTTGCGCAGGGTGAAGGTGTAGGTGAGGCCGTCCGGCGACATCTTCCACGCGGTGGCCAGCCCCGGCTCCTGGGTGAACGAGCCCTCCTTGAAGCGCACGAGGGTGTCGTAGACGCTCGAGAGCACCCGCATCGAGTTGATGTCGGTGAGCTGCCCGGGATCCATCGAGGTGGGCTCGGCCACCAGCCCCACCACCAGGGTCTTGGCCGCCGCGCGCGCCTCCGGCGCGCCCGCGCCGACCAGCGCGGTGAGCAGCAGCACCGCCATCGCCATCGTCTTCCGCCATCCTCTCATCGGGTGTCCTCCTCCTGCGGGGTCACTGCCCAGAATCGCGTCACCGTAGCCTCGGGTCGAGCGCGTCGCGCAGCCCGTCGCCCAAGAGGTTACAACCTAGCACCAAGAGAAAGATCGCGAGCCCGGGAATCGCGGCCACGTGCGCGGCCACCGTGATGAACTGCCGGCCGTCGGCCAGCATCGTGCCCCAGTCCGCGGTGGGCGGCTGGGCGCCCAGGCCGATGAAGCTCAATCCCGCGCTCTCGGTGATCATCACCCCGATGTTCATCGACACGAACACCAGGATGGGCCCCGCGATGCCGGGCAGGATGTGGCGGCGCAGGATGCGGCCCTCGGTGGAGCCGACCGCGCGGGCCGCCTCCACGAACTCCTGCTCGCGCAGCAGCAGCACCGCGGCGCGCACCCCGCGCGCGTAGAACGACACGTTCACCACCGCCACCGCGAGCATCGCGTTGACCAGCCCCGGCCCGAGCGCGGCCACCAGCAGCATCGCGAGCAGGATGTAGGGGAAGGCCATGATGAGGTCGATCCCCCGCATCGCGACGTGATCGGTCAGGCCCCCGTAGAAGCCGGTCACCAGGCCGACCGCGGTCCCCGCGAGCATCGCGAGCAGGGTGGCCAGGACCCCCACCACCAGGGAGACCCGCGCGCCCCACACCACGCGGCTCAGCAGGTCGCGCCCCAGGTGGTCGGAGCCGAGCGGATGGCCCGGGCTGAGCGGCGGCGCGAGGCGCCCGCTCGGCTGCGTGCGGTTGGGGTCGGCGAGCGGCAACGCGGGGGCCAGCGCCGCCGCGACCGCGACCAGGGCCACGATGAGCGCGCCGAGCGCGCGCCAGTGGCCGCGCCGGCGGGCGGGGGCGGAGGCAGCCGGGGCCTCAGTGGACATGCCGGACGCGCGGGTCCACCACCGCGTACAGCAGATCGGTGGCGAGGTTGATCATGACGTACGTGGTCGCGATCAGCAGCACGCCCCCCTGCACCAGCGGGAAGTCGCGCGTGAGGATGGCGTTGACCATCATGAAGCCGACGCCCGGCCACGCGAACACCGTCTCCACGTACACCGCGCCCGCGAGGAGGTAGCCGACCTGCAGGCCGAGCACGGTCACGAGGGCGACCAGCGTGTTGCGGAAGGCGTGCCAGCCGATCACCCGCGCCTCGGAGGCGCCCTTCGCCCGCGCGGTGCGCACGTAGTCCTGGGCGATCACGTCGAGCATGCTCGAGCGCGTGAGTCGCGAGACGATGGCGAGCGGCACCAGCGACAGCGTGACCGCGGGTAGGATCAGGTGCGCGAGCAGATCACCGGTGCCGCCGTCGCCCGCGGGCGAGTACATGCCGGTGCCGGGCAGCCAGCCGAGCCGCACCGAGAAGCCGATGATCAGGAGGAGCCCGACCCAGAACGCGGGCATGCTGATCCCCACCATCGCCACGACCTGGGAGAGGCGATCGATCGCCGAACCCGGGCGCGTGGCCGCCAGCACCCCCAGCAGGATCCCGGCCGGGAAGGCGAGCACGAGCGCGCCGCCGGCCAGGATCAGGGTGGCCTGGAAGCGGCGCGCCAGCTCCGGCAGCACCGGCCGGCGCAGCATGATCGAGCGGCCGAGGTCGCCCTGCGCCGCGCGCGCGGCCCACCGTCCGTACTGCACGATCATGGGCCGGTCGAGGCCGAGCTGAGCCCGCAGGTTCCCGAGCTCGCTCGGGGTCGCCATCGGGCCCAGCAGGACCTGGGCCGGATCGCCGGGGGCGAGGTGCAGCGCGAGGAACACCACGAAGGAGACGCCGACCAGGACGAAGAGGGCGGAGAGGAGACGGTGCGTCAGGTATCGTCGCATGCGGTCGGCGCGAGTATAGAAGCGGCCGACCGCCGAGGGCAAGGCGGCGGGCCCTCCGTCCCGCGGGCCCGCCAGCCTCTTGACACGGTCGGGTGGGCGGCGCAGTATCGCGGCGGCCACGACGGCGTCGTCCGAGCCCACAGCACCACCCAGCCGCACTGCCGATCACTGGGTCAAGGGGGGCAACATGACGAGCGAAGCCAGCAGCGAGCTCAGGGCCGACGTTCATCGCATCGAACCCATCCCGGAATCCGACAAGGATTCCACCGGTCCGCAGCAGATGTGGATCTGGGCGGGCGCCAACATCGCCCCGATCAACTGGGCCCTCGGCGCGCTCGGCATCGTGCTCAAGCTCGGCCTGTGGGAGACCATCGCGGTCATCGTGCTGGGCAACCTGGTGGGCTGCGCGATCTTCTCCGCCTTCACGGTGATGGGCCACAAGACCGGGGTGAACCAGATGGTGCTCAGCCGCTCCGCCTTCGGTCGCCGCGGCGCGTACCTGCCGAGCGCGCTGATGTTCCTCATGACGCTCGGCTGGATCGGGGTCAACACCTACTTCCCGGTGAAGATCGCGGTCGCGATCCTCGGCCAGTTCGGGGTCCCCGACACGTGGCCGACCAACTTCCTGGTCGTGACGGTGGTCATGGTGGTGCAGGTGCTGATCGGCATCTACGGCTTCTACGCGATCCGCACCTTCGAGAAGTACACGGTGCCGATCACGGTGGTGCTCATGGCGGTGATGAGCGTGCTGGCCTGGACGCGCCCGGGAGTGGTCAACTGGGGCCTCACCAGCTCGCTCCCGCCCGCGGCCCACTTCGCGATGCTGACCCTGCTCACCACCGCGATCGGGGTGGGCTGGGGCATCTCCTGGGTGACGTGGGCCGCGGACTACTCGCGCTTCGTGCCGCGGCACGTCTCCTCGTCCTCCGTGTTCTGGTACAGCTACGTCGGGATGTTCGTCCCCACGGTGTGGCTCGCCATCCTGGGTGCGACCATCGCCAGCACCACCATGGACACCGACCCGGCCAAGATGGTGAGCGCGGTGTTCGGCGGGGTCACCAGCCTCCTGGTGCTCCTGATCGTGCTGCACGGCCCGGTCGCCACCAACATCCTGAACGTGTACTCGGCCGCGCTCGCCGCGCTCAGCATGGGGGTGCGCGTCTCCCGCACCGCGATGGCGCTGATCGCGGGCATCGTGGGCTACCTGGTCACGATCTACTTCCTCTTCCAGCCGTCGTTCGCCAAGGCCTTCGACAACTGGATGATCAGCCTGCTGCTGTGGATGAGCCCGTGGGCCGGCGTGATCCTGGCCGACTTCTTCCTCGCGCGGCACGGGCGGATCGACGTGGCCGAGCTCTACCGGGAGCCCGAGCGCAGCGCCTACGGCGACGTCAACTGGGGCGCGATCGTGGCCTTCGTGGCGGGCCTGATCGCGGGCTGGTCGGTGGAGGACGGCCTCGTGCCCGCGCTGCAGGGGCCGATCTCGACCAAGCTGCTCTCGGGCGCGGACCTGAGCTGGCTGGTGGGCATCGTGGTGGCGGGCGGACTCTATCTGGTCCTCGGCCGTCGAACCGAGCCGGTGACGGTGCCGCAGACGATGCGCGGCGGCCGGTAGCGCGCGCGGCCGGATGGACGAGTTCCTGCGGGCCGCCCTCGAGGAGGCCGAGGCCGGCTTCGCCGAGGGCGGCATCCCGATCGGCTCGGTGCTGGTGCACCGGGGGCGCATCCTCGGGCGCGGCCACAATCGCCGGGTGCAGAAGGGCAGCGCGACCCTCCACGGCGAGATGGACGCGCTCGAGAACGCGGGACGGCAGCCCGCCCGCGTCTACCGCGAGTGCACCATCTACACCACGCTCTCGCCGTGCGCGATGTGCAGCGGGACGATCCTCCTCTACGGGATCCCGCGGGTGATCGTGGGCGAGAACCAGACCTTCATGGGGGAAGAGGCCCTGCTGCGCAGCCGGGGCGTGACGGTGGAGGTGGTCCAGGACACGCGGTGCCGGGAGCTGATGGACCGGTTCATCGCGGCCCACCCCACCCTGTGGGCGGAGGATATCGGGGAGTAGCGGGGGGCCGCGCTCAGCGCTCCCAGGGCAGCGGCGTGCTCTCGCTCCAGGCGTCGGGCCGGATGCCGAAGGCCTCGATGAAGCGCTGCCAGCCCGAGGCGACGGTGAGCGCGGCGCCCAACTCGAGGATCTCGCCCTCGTCGAAGTGCCGGCGCAGCAGGTCGAAGAGCGCGTCGCCCACCTCGGGCTTCTCGCCGCTCAAGCAATCGGCCAGCCGGAGCGCGGCCACCGTACGGGCGGGCAGCGCGGCCCGGTCCAGATCGCCGAGCGCCTGCTGCACCTCGTCCTCCCCGAGCCCCTTGCGCACCAACGATGCGCTGCGCGCGAGACTTCAGTGCACGCACTGGTTGCGCTGGGCGAGGCGGATGCGGCACAGCTCGACCAGGCCGGGATCGAGGCTCGAGCCGCCCGCGTAGATGAACGACACCCAGGAGAGGAACAGGTCGAGGACCGCGGGCCGGCGCGCGAGTGTGAGGAAGAGGTTGTCGTCCCGGTAGGCCTTGGCGAGCCACACCTCCAGGCGGCGGCGCAGCGCCGGATCGAGCCGATCCGGGTCGGCCTTCGGCAGGCGGCCGTGCTCGTTGGCCATGCGGGCGCCAGTCTAGCACGGGGCGTGTCGGTCGATCCCGGGGCGACTCCTCAGCCGAGCATCCACTGCCCGCCGTCGACGCTGATGGTCTGGCCGGTGACGTAGCCCGCGTCGTCGGACACGAAGAAGAGCACCGCACGCGCCACGTCCTCCGGCGCGCCGAGCCGCCCGAGCGCGATCGAGTCCATGAGCCGCGCCTGCCCCCCCGCGCCCATCGCCTCCCACTGCCGCTCGGTGGCCGGGTTCGTGCGCATGAAGCCGGGCGCGACCGAGTTGACCCGGATGCCGTGACGGCCCAGCTCGCGCGCGGTCTGCCGGGTGAGCCCGATCAGGCCCGCCTTGGCGCTCGCGTAGGCCTGGATGCCGGTGAGGCTGTAGGACCGGCCGGCGCCCGAGGAGATGTTCACGATGGCGCCACGCCCGGCCCGCTTCATCGCGGGCGCCACCGCACGCGTGAAGTGGAACGCGCCATCCAGGTTGACCGCGAAGATCTCGCGCCACGCCTCGTCCGAGACCTCCTCGACCGGGCGCATCACCTGGCCCGACACGCCGCCCGCGGTGTTGACCAGGATGTCGACGCGGCCGACCGCTCCGTCCACCCGCGCCACGAACGCGGCCACCGCAGACGCGTCGCGCACGTCCACCACCGCGGTCTCGCCGGCCCCGGGCCCCACCGCGTCCATCGCGGCGCGCGTCGCCGCGAGCTCGGGCGCGCGCACGTCACAGGCCCACACCCGCGCGCCCTCGCGGGCCAGCTCCACGCAGATCGCGCGGCCGATGCCGTGCGCGGCGCCGGTCACGATGGCCACCCGCCCCTCGAGCCGCACGGCTAGAGCTGCCCCCGCCGCCGCGGGTCGAGGACGTCGGGGCGCCCGTCGCCCAGGGCAGCGAGCGCGAAGCGGGCACGCGTCATGGGCGGGCCTCCTTTTCCGCGAGGGTCACCAGCGGGTCGAGATTGCGCCAGTCCATCTGCCGCCGGCCGTCCTCGAGATCACGGATCAGCTCGGCGAGCCGCCGGGTGAGCGGCATCGCCACTCCGAGCGCCTCGCCCTTGCGGGCGAGCACGCCGAGCTGACCGTCCACCTCGGTCTTGCGTCGGCGCACCGCGAGGTCGCGCCAGATGCCGGTCTTGGTCTTGGTGTGCTGCCGGTAGTGGGCCGCGATGGCGGCCATCGCGCGGTCGCGGGCCGCCACGTCGCCCGCGAGGGCGGCGCGGTACCACGCGGGGTCGAACTCGTCGAAGGGCAGGACGCGCACTCCCGCCTTGTCGGCGACCGCGATTCCCTCGCCCACGATGCCGACCAGCGCGTCCTTCACCCCCGGGCTCCGCTCGACCACCTCGTAGACGTGCGCATCCACCACCGCGGTCGCGAACAGCAGCGCGCCGTAGATGAGCTTCGCCCACTTGTAGCCCCAGATGTTGTCGGTGACCGGCGTCTCCTCGACGACGCTGAGCAGCGCGGCCAGCTCGCGCACCCGCGGGGTGATCCGCCCGTCGAGCTCGCCCAGGACGAACGCCCCGTGCCCGCCGTGCAGGATCCGGCCGGGCGCGACCCAGTCCGCCGCCCAGTTGACCAGGCAGCCCACCGTGCGGGCCGCGCCGACCGCCGTCGCGATCTGCTCCTCGCTGAGCCCGTTCTGCAGCGAGACGATCGTGCCGGCCGGGGCGAGCCGCGGCCCGAGGTCGCGGAGGGCGTCGGCGGTGTGGTGGCTCTTGACCGCGAGCAGGACCAGCGCGAGGTCGCGGCCCAGCCCACCCGGCGTGACCGCGGGCACCCGGGTGGTGGTCGCGCCGTCCCGGCGCTCGATCGTGATGCCGTGGGCGTTGATCGCCTCCACGTGCGGCGCGGCGCTGTCGACCAGGAGGACGTCGTGGCCGGCCTGAGCGAGGGCCGCGCCGGTGGTGCCTCCGATCGCGCCCGCCCCGTAGACCGTGATCGCCATGGGCCCCTCAGGTACCACAGGGCCCGGAGGGCGTCAACGCGAGGCGGGTACCGCTCCCGGCCCGGGCCATGCTATGGTCCAGTGCTCCAAGATCGCGGGGCGCCAAGGAGGAGTCCATGCAGACCGTC
This sequence comes from Methylomirabilia bacterium, assembly GCA_041497895.1. Classification (GTDB taxonomy): domain Bacteria; phylum Methylomirabilota; class Methylomirabilia; order Rokubacteriales; family CSP1-6; genus CAMLFJ01. Next base: position 19,092 of record JBGQHJ010000008.1, on the reverse strand, counting down.
CAGATGAGCCGGGAGGAGATCGAGCGCCGCACCGGGCGCTTCGCCGCGCTGCAGCCGATGGAGTTCATGAAGAACGACACCACCGTCTCGCAGGCGGCCAAGGACATCATCCTCGCGCGCCAGCTCATGCCGGTGGTGCTGGAGCGGACCCAGTCCGCGTTCGGCAACGACGCGCCGATCTACAACGCGGCCGGCCTCACCATGTTCATCTCGATCATGCCGCCCGGCCAGGGCCCCTGCCTGCACGCGCACGTGAAGACCTTCGAGACCTTCATCGTGCTGGAGGGCACGCTCGAGTTCTCGCTGAACGACGACGGGGGCGAGAAGATCGTGCTGAACCGGTGGGACACCTTCTCGTGCCCGCCGGGGGTCAACCGCGGCTTCCGCAACGTGGACACCAAGGACAGCGTGCTCCTCACCGTCATCACCGGCGGCATCAACGACCGGAACGATATCGGGCTGCCCCCCGCCATCGCGAAGCAGATCGAGGCGGTGGACCCGCACGCGCTCGAGGTGTTCAAGACCAAGATGGGCCTGCGGTTCGACGCCGGCCCGGAAGTCTGAGGCCCGTCGCCGCTCAGGCTTTCCGGAAGCGGTGGACCCCGTCGTCGCCGACGAGACGGCTCGCCTGGCCCCGCGCCTCGAGGAAGTGCAGGTGCGCCACCGTCTCGCCGATGGCGAAGCCGAGCTGGTGGGCGTCGAGCTGCCGCCGGAAGAGCACCGGCACCAGGTCGTTCGCGGTGCGCGGCTCGGCGAGCGCGTCGATGGTCTCGCTGAGCCGCTCGTCGTGGTGGTGCTGGAGGTAGTCGAGCCGCCGGTGCAGGCCCCGGAACGGCAGGCCGTGGGACGGCAGCACCAGGGTCGACTCCGGAAGCGGGCGGAAGCGGCCGAGCGAGTCGAGGTAGAGCTTGAGCGGGTTGCCGTTCGGCTGATCCGGCCACACGCTCACGTTGGTGGTGATCTTGGGCAGCACCTGGTCCCCCGAGATCAGCACGTTGGCCTCGGGCGAGAAGAGACAGGCGTGCTCCGGCGCGTGCCCCATCACGGTGAAGGCGTGCCACGCCCGCCCCCCGATGGTGACCACGTCGCCCTCGCGCACCGCCCGGAAGTCCGGCGCGACCGACGGCACGAGCTGGCGGAAGTGGTTCCCCCGCCCGCGGAAGGCTTCCACCGACGCCTCCGGCACCCCGTGACGCCGGTAGTGGTTGAGCCGCTTCTCGGAGTCGTTGCCGCCCATCCCCTGCCAGGCGAGCTGGGCCATGAGCCACTCGGCCTGCGGGCACCACAGCTCGACGCCGAAGCGCTGGGCGAGCCAGTCGGCGTTGCCGATGTGATCCGGGTGGAAGTGGGTGACCAGCACCCGCACGATCGGCGTGCCGGCGAGCTCGCCCGCGAAGAGCCCCTCCCACAGCGCCCGCGTCGGCGGCAGCCCGACCCCGGTGTCCACGACCGTGATCCCGTCGCCGTCGTCGAGCAGCCACAGGTTGATGTGGTTGAGCTGGAACGGCAGCGGCATCCGGATCCAGCGGATGCCGGGGGCGACCACGATGCTCGCGCCGCCCTCGGGGGGCTCGGGCCAGGGATGGACGAGGCCGGGCGCGGGCGCGGCCAGCGGATGCTCGGGCTCCGGTCTCATGGGCCCGTTACTTCTTCCTATACACGTTGAGGCCGATCTTCTCCTCGCGGTCCGGCACCGTCACGTTGCCCTCGGTCGAGGCCACGATGATGGTCTTGCCGGAGGCGGAAGGCCCGAACTCCTTGGTCAGGTCGACGGTGATCGTGAGGACGTTGCCCGCGATGGTCATCTCGACGTTCTTCATGGATTGGCCTCCGAACCCCTATGATATGCCAAGGAGGGACACGACATGACGCGATCCGCTCTCGCCACGCTCGGGGCCCTGATCCTCCTGGCCGGCTGCGCCTCCGCCACCTCGACCGCGGAGGCGCCCGAATCCAAGGACCGGGCGGAGTGCAAGGAATACGCGCGCACGTTCGAGCACTCCGGCCGCATGAAGGACGCCTGCCTGATCAGCCGGGGCTACACCGTGAGCTACAGCACCAACGGCGGCGGCGTCGACGTCACCGCCCGGGCCCAGCCCCGGCCCGCCGCGGACGTCGTGGCCACCGATCTCAAGGCCTGCAACGATCAGGCGGGCATGGGCTACTCCGGCCGCCTGCAGTTCGCCCGCTGCATGACCCCGCGGGGCTACGCGGTGCGGAGCGGCGACTAGCTCTAGTCGACCGGGGCGGGCAGCGGCGCCACCCGCCCGTCCTCGTCGCCGGCCTCCGCGTGCGACGGCGCGGGCTCCGTCCGGACGCGGCGCATCAGGGGCAGGAACAGCGGGACGATCGAGAAGAGGATGGCGAGGAGCCAGAAGTCGTCCGCGTAGGCCAGCACCTGGGCCTGTCCCACCGCGTCCTGGTAGAGCATGGCCACCGCCTGGCGCTGGGCGGTGAAGGCGTCGCTGCCCTGGGCCATGAAGTGGCTCGCCCAGCGGGCGAGCCGCTCCTGGGTCGCGGGGTCCCACACCGTGACGTGGCTCACCAGGCTCTGCTGGTGGAACTGGCTCCGCTGGGCGAGCAGGGTGGTGGCGAGCGCGATGCCCACGCTGCCCCCCAGGTTGCGCAGCACGTTGTAGGCCGAGGTCGCGTTGACCAGCCTGTCCCTCCGGATGGTGGCGAGCGTCAGCGTCGAGAGCGGCACGAAGATGAAGCCGAGCGCGAAGCCCTGGATCACGCGCGGGAACGTGAGCGTCCAGTAGTCCATCCCGAGGGTCAGGTTCGACATCATGTAGAGGCTCAGCGCGTTGACCAGGCAGCCGAAGGTCAGGAGCACGCGCTGGTCCACTCGCGTCACCAGCCGGCCGCACAGGATGAGCGAGAACATGTTGCCGACGCCCCCGGGAGCGAGCACCAGCCCCGAGGTCAGCGCGTCGTAGCCGAGCAGCTTCTGGGAGTAGAGCGCGAGCAGCACCATGCTCGAGAACATGCCGAGCCCGATGAGGGAGATGAAGGTGGCCCCGAAGGCGAAGTTCCGGTCGGTGAACACGGCCAGGTCGAGAACCGGATCCTTGGCCAGCAGCTCGCGGGCCACGAAGCCCACCAGCGCGACCCCCGCGACGATCGCGAGGGCGACGATCAGGGTGGAGTCGAACCAGTCCTCCCGCTCGCCGCGGTCGAGGAAGAGCTGCAGGCACCCGAAGCCCAGGACCATGAGCACGAGCCCGGGCCAGTCCACCCGCGCCGGCTTGCGCAGGTAGGGCGGATCGAACAGGAACGCGCTCGCCATGAAGAAGCCGAGCAGGCCCACCGGCAGGTTGATGTAGAAGATCCAGCGCCAGGACCAGTTGTCCGCGATGTAGCCGCCGAGGGTGGGCCCGATGATCGGCCCCATCATGAACCCGACGCCCCACACCGCCATCGCGAGCCCGCGCTGCCCGAGCGGGAAGATCTCCCACAGGATGGCCTGCGACAGCGGGATGATCGGCCCGCCCCCGATGCCCTGGAAGATGCGGGCGAGGATCAGGAAGGTGAGGTTCGGGGCCATCCCCGACAGCACCGAGCTCACCGTGAACAGCACGCAGCAGATCAGGAAGAACCGCTTGCGCCCCAGCACCCCGGCGAGCCAGCCGGTGGCGGGAATGATGATCGCGTTGGCCGCGAGGTAGGAGGTGATGACCCACGACACCTCCTCGAGGCCCGCGGAGAGCGAGCCCTGCAGGTGCGGCAGCACCACGTTGGTCACGCTGGTGTCGAGCACCTGCATGAAGGCCACCACCATCACCGAGAGCGTGATGGCCCACTTGCGGGCGGAGGAGACCGGGCCGGCGTCGGGGGTCGCCACCACGGCGCTCGCTCCGCTACTTCAGGTGGATGACGACGTACGCCGACATCCCGGCCCGCAGGGTGTGGGGATTGCCGAGCTCGCGGGGATCCAGGCGGATCTTCACCGGCACGCGCTGGACCACCTTGACCCAGTTCCCGGTCGCGTTCTCGGGCGGCAGCAGCGAGAAGCGCGAGCCGGTCCCCGCGCTGAGCGAGTCGACGGTGCCGTGGAAGACCTCGCCCGGGAACGTGTCGATCTCGACGGTGGCCGGCATCCCGGGCCGCACGCGGGAGAGCTGGGTCTCCTTGAAGTTGGCCACCACCCACACGTCCTGCAGGGGCACGAGCGCGAGCAGGGGCTGGCCCATCTGCACCACCTGCCCCACCTCCACGCTCTTCTTCGACACCACCCCGTCGCCGGGGGCCCGCACCTCGGCGTGCGAGAGCTGCAGCTCCGCGAACGCGAGGTCGGCCTGCGCCTGGCTGAGCGCGGCGACCGCGCGCTCGATCTCGGCCTCCTTCACGGTGACCTGGCGTCGCTGGCTCTCCACCCGCCCGAGCGCGGCCCGCGCCTCGTTGATGCGCTGCTTGGCCTGGCTCACCGCGAGGATCCGGCTGGTCAGCGCGGCGTCGGCCTGCTGCGCCTCCTTCTCGGCCTGATTCAGCCGCTTCTGCGTGGCCTCGAGGGTGGCGGTCGCGGTGGCGGCCGCCATCTCGGCCTGGTCGAAATCGCGCTGGGAGACGAAACCGCCCTCGAGCAGCCGGCGCATCCGCTCCTTCTCCCGCGCGGTCTGGCGCTGGGTGGACTGCCAGCCGGTGACCTCCGCGGTCATGGCCGCGGTGGCCGCGTGCTTGGCCTCGAGCGTGGCCCGCGTCTCGACCACCGCCGACTGGGCCGCCTGCTCGGCCACCCGGGCGGACTCGAGCGCGGCGCGCGCCTCCTCGACCTGGGCCGCGGTCGTCTCGCGGGTGAGCTGGGTCTCGGAGCGAGTGGCCTGCTGGCTGGCCGCCGCGACCGCCACCGCGGCCCGGGCCTGGTCGCGCTTGGCCGCGTAGTCGCGGGGATCGATCCGGAGCAGGAGGTCGCCGGCCTTGACCGCGCGGTTGTCGTCGACGTGGATCGACGCCACGTGGCCCGCGACCTTGGCGCTGATGATCACGATGTTACCCTCGACGTAGGCGTCGTCGGTGGCGATGTGCTTCCGGCTCTCCCACCAGACGTGGCCGCCATAGGCGAGGGCGATCAGCGCGACCGCTGCGGTCAGGCCGATCAGACGCCCTCGTCTCATGGCCCGGGTATGCTACCACCGGTGAAAGGAGACCACACGAATGTCGACGACCCTGTCCCAGGACATCAAGCAGCTCATCGACGGCCCCAACTTCGCCCATCTCGCGACCCTGATGGCCGACGGCTCGCCCCAGAGCGTGCCGGTCTGGGTGGGGCGCGAGGGCGACCGCATCCTGGTCTGCACCGGCGAGGGGTCGCTCAAGGCCCGGAACACCCGCCGGGATCCGCGGGTGGCGCTCTCGATCGTGGACTTCCGCGATCCGTACCGGGAGGTGCAGATGCGCGCCCGCGTCGTGGAGCGGAGGCCCGATCCCGCCCTCGAGATCATGGACCCGATCTCGCGCAAGTACACCGGCAAGCCCTTCCCGTTCCGCAGCCCGGAGGGACGGGTGGCGCTCGTGCTCGAGGTCGAGAAGGCGCGCTACGCCAAGCTGCCCTTCGAGCACACCCCGGGGGCGGGCGGCTAGGCCCCCGCCCCCGGGGTCACCGGAGCTCGGACGAGGACAGCACCCGGTAGCGGCCGGGAAAGCGCTCGAAGAGGCTGTTCATCTCCTGCGACGAGAGCTCCTGGCGCTGGCCGGTGGTGGTGTCCTCGACCACCCAGCGGCCCTGGAGCGTCATGCCGGTCAGCCGCTGGTGCCACTCGGTGGTGCGGCGGCCCTCGGCGGTCGACTGCATGATGCGGCTGGTCTCCTGCATCGTCAGCATCGCCTGCGCGGTGCGACGATTCATCTCGCCCTGGCTGATGGACCACGACTGCCAGACCTCGGTCATCCGGGGCAGCGCCTGCGGGAAGATCTCGACCGGCGCGGTCAGCAGGGTCATGTAGTACTGCCAGAAGCCGTTGCCGAGGGCCGCGCTGTTCACCAGCGCAAAGGACCGGTAGCGCCGCCCCTGGTTCATCTGGTCCGCCAGGAGGTACGCGGTGCGGCCGTTCTGGGTCAGCGGCGCGGTGGGCGCCACCTCCACGATGCGCGTCTGCGCCGAGTAGCCGCCGCGGCGCGCGACCACCTCCGACACCCACGCGAACGCGTCGGGCGGGAGCAGGTACGGCCCCGCCAGGACGCCGGGCTGCGAGAACTGGCCCGGCCCCACCGGCATCGTGATCCCCACCGCGACCGCCTCGCCGCGCGGCCCCTGCATCTCGGCGGCGGCCTGGCGCGCGCTGTTCAGGCGCCAGCCGGGCGGCAGGGCGATGCTCCCGCTGCCGTCGGGGAACTGCACCCGCTGCCAGCTCTGGCCGGGCTGGTAGGCGCCCGCGCCCGGGTTCTGGGCGAGCGCGGGGGCCGCGAAGGTGAGCAGCAGGGACAGCGTGGCCAGGCGTGCGCGGGCAGCGATCATGGCTCCTCCTTCGGTTTGGACCCAGGTGGCATGGCCGCCGATGGTACCGTCCCCCCGTCCAATCATCAATCCGATCATCGAGACGAGGGCTCTCCCCCGCCCTTGACTCCGCCACGCGGCGCGGTCCAGTATCCTCGCCATACATGCACTTCGGGGTCTTCGTCGAGGAGCTGCGCCACGGGGCGGATCAGGCCACCGCGTTCCGTGACATCTTCGAGACGGCCGAGCGCGCGGAAGCCGGCGGCGTCGACTGCGTCTGGCTCGGCGAGATCCACTTCACCCCCACGCGCTCGATCATCTCCGCCTCGCTCCAGGTCGCGAGCGCGGTGGCGGCCCGCACCCGGCGGGTCCGGATCGGCACCGCGGTGCAGGTCCTCCCGCTGAACCATCCCCTCCGCATCGCCGAGGAGGTGGCGACGGTCGACCACATCAGCGAGGGGCGCTTCGAGTTCGGCATCGGGCGCAGCGGCGTGGTGCGCACCTACGACACCTACGGCGTCCCGTACGCGGAGAGCCAGGCCCGCTTCCGCGAGGCCCTCGACATCCTCCGCCGGGCCTGGACCGGCCTACCGTTCAGCCATCGGGGCGAGTTCTACCGCGTCGACAACGCCACGGTGGCGCCGCGGCCCTACCAGGTGCCGCATCCGCCGCTCCGCATGGCCGCCACGAGCGACGAGACGTTCCCGGCCGCCGGCCGGATGGGCCTGCCCATCTTCGTCGGCCTGCGCTCGACCGAGATCGCGGACCTGCAGGCCCAGCTCGGGCCGTACCGCGAGGCCTGGCGCGGGGCGGGGCACCCGGGCCGCCCGAGCGTCTACCTGCGGATCCCGGTCTACGCCTCCCCCACCGCAGCCGGCGCCCGCGAGGAGCCGCGCGAGAGCCTCACGTCCTTCTTCGCCCGGCAGACCGACCTGGCCCGCCAGGCGGTCGGGCGTGCGGGCGCCGGCCCGGCCGACCGGAGGCGGATGCAGGCCGAGCGGATGGCCGCGCTCTCCTACGACGACATCCTCGCGCGGAAGGTCGCGTTCGGGACCGCCCGCGGCGTGGTCGACCGCCTCAGCGAGCTGCGCGCCGAGCTCGGGATCGACGGCGTGGTCGCGGAGCTGAACCCGGGCGGCCGCATCCCCCCCGCGCTCGAGGCGCGGAGCCTCGACATCCTCACCCGCGAGGTGATCCCGGCCCTGAAGGAGCGCCCAACCCCATGAGCGAGGAAGCGCTCCGAAAGATCGCGCTCCAGGTGCGCAACTGGGGCCGGTGGGGCTCCGAGGACGAGCTCGGCACGCTCAACTACATCACGCCGGAGCGCGTGGCGGCGGCCTGCCGGCTCGCCACCACCGGCAAGGTCTTCGCCCTCGGCATCCCGCTCGACCGCACCGGCCCCCAGAGCGGCACCCGCGCGCGCTTCAACCCGATCCACACCATGTTCCGCGACGGCGGCGACGCGCCCCGGACGCCGGCCGAGGTGGCGGCGATGGAGGGCTACGGCGGCTCCGACGACTGGATCGTGATGCCGCTGCAGTGCGTGACCCAGTGGGACAGCCTCGCCCACATCTTCTACGAGGGGAAGATGTACAACGGCTACGACGCCAGGCTGGTCACCAGCAACGGCGCGGCGAAGAACAGCATCGACAAGACCACGAGCAAGCTCGCCGGGCGCGGCGTGCTGCTGGACGTGGCCCGCCACAAGGGCGTCAAGGCGCTCGAGCCCGGCTACGCCATCACGGTGGCCGACCTCGAGGCCACCGCGGTCGCCGAGCGCGTCGAGGTGCTGCCCGGCGACATCCTGCTCGTGCGCACCGGCCACATGTCGCGCTACCTCGACCGCAACGACTGGCGCCACTACGACCTCGATCCGTTCCCCGGCGTCTCCGTGCACACCGCCCCGTGGCTGCACGCGCGGCAGATCGCCGCGATCGGCTGCGACAACTACGCGGTGGAGGTGCGCCCGTCGGAGATCCCGGGCTTCCGCAACCCGTTCCACGTGGTGGCGATCCCGAACATGGGCCTCACCCTCGGGGAGATCTTCTTCCTGGAGGAGCTGGCCGCCGACTGCGCGGCCGACGGCCGCTACGCGTTCCTGCTCGTCGCGCCACCGCTACCGGTCGCGCGCGCGGTCGGCACGCCGATCAACCCCTACGCGATGAAGTAGGCTAGGACCATGGAGATCGTGCTGGTGGTCGACGACGAGCCCGACATCCGGTCGGTGGTCCGGGGCATGCTCACCGCCAAGGGCTACACGGTGCTCGACACCGGCGACCCCCAGCAGGCGATCCGGATGTCTACCCAGCAGGCGGTGCACCTGCTGGTCACCGACATGGTGATGCCGCTCATGAAGGGCACCGACTTGGCCAAGCGCGTCCAGGAGGTGAGCCCGTGGACCAAGGTGCTGCTGATGTCGGCCTACAAGGTGGCGGAGGTGACGACCTCCGGCCTGCCCTTCATCGGCAAGCCGTTCACGCCCGAGGCCCTGGTGGACAAGGTGCGCCAGATCCTGGCCGCGCCGTCTCCCTTCGCGCGCCCGGCTCCCCCCCCGCCGCCGCCTCGCGGTTCCGGCGAATAGACGCGCACCCCTCAGGGATAGATCTGGCGGTACGCGAGGCGCGCCCGGTCCCCCGAGCCGCCGAAGCGGGCGTTGTAGTCCCGCGTCATGGCGCGCAGCGTGTCCGACTCCGCGAACGCGCGTAGCGACTCCTCCGAGTCGAACTCGTAGCAGACCATGTACTGCCAGGGCTCGGAGCCCGCGTGGGGCGTGTCGAGCGGGATGGCCGCGTAGCGGCGCATCGCGACGCAGCCCGGGACCTGCGCCGCCTCCCGCGATCGCACCGAGTCGTACCACTGGTTGAACGCCGCCTCGAGCTCGGGGGCGATGGTGGCCTTGACCACGAAGATGGCGGGGCACGTCATGGGTCCGGTACCGGGTCCGAGACTAGCCGACCGGCCCGCGGCGGGCAACCGGCCCGTCGGCATTCTCTTCCTACCCGCGCCGGCGGCTGGCACTCCGTGTCAGCGCGCTGACAGCGATCGTCGACCGGCCCGCCGGGCGTCGAGGTCCGTCGCGTGAAACTCCAGAGAATCGCGCGGTCGATCCGTGGCCTCGAACCTGCAGGCACTGTCGGCGTAGCCATCATCTCGAAGGAGAAGTGCCGCAGTGAGAATGGTCCGCGTCTCCGTCGTCCTCGCGTCCCTGGCCCGCATCGCCTCGGCCCTCTCGATCCCCCAGCCCGGCGAGCCGCTGCCCGGATCGAGCCCCGCGCTGGCCGGCGCGCCCCCGCCCGGTGGGGCCGGCGTGCGCGCGGCGCCCGCCCGCCCGCTGCGCCGCTCCCTCTGCGCGGCGGTCGCGGAGGGCGCGTGCGCGGAGGTCTTCGCCGCGTGCGCCACCGGCGCGGTCATCACCGGCTGGGCGCTCTACCTCGGGGCGAGCGCCGCGATCATCGGCTTCCTCGGCGCGCTGCCGCTGGTGGCCCAGGTCACGAGCCTGCCCGCCGCGTGGTTCATCAGCGCCCACAGCCGCAAGCTCGCCACGGTCCTCGCGGTGTGCGTCTCGCGGCTCACCTTCCTGCCCCTGATCGCGCTGCCCTGGCTCGACCTGGCGCCGGCGGCCAAGCTCCGGCTGTTCATCGGCATCGTGGCGGTCAGCACGATCTTCGGCGTGATCGGCAACAGCGCGTGGGTGGCCTGGATGGGCGATCTGGTCCCGGGCCGCCTGCGGGGCCGCTACTTCGGGCAGCGCACGATCTTCCTGAGCGTCGCTGGCACCCTGGCCTCGCTGACCGCCGCGGTGACGCTCGACCGGCTAGCGCCGCTCGGCTTCACCGGGGTCGCGCTCTCCGCGCTGACCGCGGTCGCCTGCCTCGCCGGGCTCGCGAGCCTGGGGCTCCTCCTCCGCCAGCACGAGCCGGCGGCGGTGGTCCGCGAGTCGGGCCTGGACGGCTGGCGCAGCCTCCGGGCCGCGCTCGGCGACGTGCGCGCCCGGCCCTTCCTCCACTATCAGCTCGCCTGGAACGCCGCGGTGGGCATCTCGGCCAGCTTCTTCGCCTACCACCTGCTGACCAATCTGCGGACCGGCTTCGTGGTCGTGGCCGTCCACGGCGTCGGCGTGGCCATCGTGCGGATCGCCTCGGCCCGGCTGTGGGGTCGCGCGGTCGACCGCATCGGGGCGCGGCCGGTCCTGATCTGCTGCTCGTTCGGCATCTCGGTGGTGCCCGCGATCTGGCTCTTCCCCACTCCGGAGCGCCTCTGGCCGATCGCGGTGGAGGCGGTGATCTCCGGCTTCCTGTGGGGCGGTCACGGCATCGCCGCGCTGGACCTCTCGATCGGCCTTGCGCCCCGCACCGGGCGGCCATTCTACCTGGCCGCCTTCGCCACCGCGGGCGGCATCGGCTTCGGCATCGCGTCGGTGCTGGCCGGCCAGCTCGCCACCCTCGCCCCCGCGCACTTCGTGCTGGCCGGGTACGGATGGACCAGCATCCACATCCTGTTCTTCCTCTCGTCGCTGGGGCGGCTCGCTTCGGCCGGGCTGGCCACGCGCCTGCACGATCCGGGCGCCCGCGGGGGGGTGCCGGAGCTGATGCGCTCGCTGTCGGCGCCGATCCGCGCGGCGGTAGCCGACTCCTTCGTGCCGGACCTCGTGCGGATCCCCGCGTTCGCCCGCCGTCAGCGCTGAACGACCTCGTCGGCGCGAGCCAGGAGCGACGGCGGAATCGTCAGGCCGAGGCCCTGGGCGGTCTTCTGGTTGACCAGGAGCGAGAACCGGGCCGGGCGCTCCACCGGGATCTCACGCGGGGGCGTCCCCTTGAGCACCCGCACCACGTGGCGCCCAGCCTGCTCGAACATGCTGTGCAGCTGCGGGCCGTACCCGATCAGGCCGCCGTCCTCGGCATAGCCGGGGAACGCCATGATGCTCGGCAGGCGGCTCTCCGCCGCGAGGATCGCGACCTGCCGGCGGGCCGAGTTGAAGACCGGAGACGATAGCACCACCAGGGCGCCCGCCCGCTCCTTCACCGCCGCCTGGACGACCGCGTCCAGATCGGCCGCGGCCCGCGCTTGCAGGGGCTGGATCTGCAGGCGCAGGGTCCTGGCGGCGGCCTCGGCCGCCTTCACCTGGGCGGGCCCGGTCGCGGGGTCCCAGAGCACCGCCACCCGCGTCAGGCCCGGCACCGCCTCGCGGATCAGCTCGAGCCACTTGCCGGCCAGCTCCGGGAAGTCCAGGAAGAGGCCGGTGACGTTGCCGCCCGGCCGCGCCAGGCTGGTGACGAGCCCGGTGGCGAGCGGATCCGACTCCAGGTCCACCGCGACGATCGGGATCGTCCGCGTCGCGTTCGCCGCCGCGACCACCGCCGCGGGCGAGATCGCGGCGATGACGTCGACCGGCAGGCGAACCAGCTCGGAGGCCATGCCCAGGATCGCCTCGCCCGGGCCCGGCCGCATGCGGTACTCGAGCGCGAGGTTCACGCCCTCGGCGTAGCCGCGCTCCCGCAGGGCGTCCCGGAAGCCGCCGAAGTCGCGCTGGAAGCGGGCGTCGGTCGGCGCGGGGCGGAGCACGCCGACGCGGTAGGTCCGCCGGGCCGGCTGTGCGGCCGCCCGGCGCGGAGCGGCCAGCAGCGTGCCGGCGAGCCCCCGGAGCAGCGTGCGGCGGCCGAGCATGCGGCCAGCATGCCTCATCGCGTCCGACTCTGCTAGACTCTGGGCGCCTCGCCGGCCATCGGCGAGGCAACGGGAGGAGCGCGCGATGAGCGATCTACTGAGTGACGCGCGGGAGCTTCGCCTGAAGCTGCACCGCCTCGAGGTCCTGCTCGAGATCGAGAAGGGCCGCGAGAGCCGGAGCTGGTTCGGCGGCCGCGCCCCGCAGGACGTCGAGCGGGCCGCCGCGATCAAGCGGCTGACCGAGGCCGGGCTCATCGAAGCCGCGCCGGCCCCCGATCACTTCCGGGTGACCGCCGACGGCTGGGAATTCCTGAAGGACGTGCGCGCCAAGGTCGGGGCCGGCGGCAGTCTCGACTGGACCCGGGCGGACGAGATCGACTTCTCGAAGCTCTGATCAGGCAGCTCCGCTCAAGGAGGCGTCCCATGCTGCAGCGACAGGTCGGCGACATCGTCATCAACCGGATCATCGAATCGGAGCGCCCGGACTTCGACGCCGCCCAGTTCTTCCCGCAGATCACCTCCGAGCAGTGGGGGCCCTACCGGCAGCGCCTCGCCGGCTGGGCCCTGGATCCGGCGGTGAACGGCCTGGTCTTCCCGATGCAGTCGTTCCTCCTCCGCACCCGGCACCACACCATCGTGGTCGACACCTGCGTGGGCGACCACAAGCAGCGCGCGCGGGCCAACTGGAACATGACCTCGAGCGGCGAGTACCTCCGGCGCCTCGCCGAGGCCGGGGTGCGCCCCGAGCAGGTCGACTACGTGCTCACCACCCACTTCCACACCGACCACGTGGGCTGGAACACGCGCTGGGAGCAGGGCCGCTGGGTGCCGACCTTCCCCAACGCGCGGTACGTCATGTCCGAGAAGGAGTGGACGTACTGGTCGGCCATGCACAAGGAGACCCCGCAGAACCAGATCGCGGACAGCGTGATCCCGATCGTCGAGGCGGGCCGCGCCCAGATGGTGAAGAACGACTTCGCCCTCGACGACGAGGTGCGCTTCGAGTCGACGTGGGGGCACACCCCCGACCACATGAGCGTGCACGTCACCTCCCGGGGCCAGCACGCGGTGATCACCGGCGACCTGATCCACTCCCCGGTGCAGTGCCTCGAGACCGACTGGGTGCCGCGGCCCGACTTCGACCCCAAGCAGGCCGCCGCCACACGGCGCGCCTTCCTCGAGCGCTACTGCGAGCAGGACGTCCTGGTGTGCGCCTCGCACTTCCCGTCGCCCTCCTTCGGCCGGGTGGTGCGCGAGGGCAACGGGTTCTGGTTCGAGTACCTGAAGGCCTGAGCCGGAGCGCGCCGGGGGTGACCGCGCGGAAGAAGAACCACGACTGGCTCGCCCTGACCGTCGAGGAGCCGCTCGAGCCCGACCTGCCGATCTGCGACCCGCATCATCACCTGTGGGACGGCGAGACCGCCCGCGTCGTCCCACGCTATCTCCTCGACGAGATCCTGGAGGACGTGCGGGCCGGCCACAACATCGTCTCCACCGTCTTCATCGAGTGCGGCGCGATGTTCAAGCCCGACGGGCCGGAGGCCCTGCGGGCGGTCGGAGAGACCGAGTTCGTGAACGGCATCGCCGCGATGAGCGCCTCGGGCCTCTACGGCCGGACGCGCGTGGCCGCCGGCATCGTGGGCACCGCCGCCCTGCGCCTGGGCGCCGCCGCGGCCCCGGTGCTGGACGCGCAGATCGCGGCGGCCGGCGGACGGTTCCGCGGCATCCGCCTGGGCGCGGCGTGGGATCCGGACGAGGCGGTGCCGAACCACCGCACCCGCCCTCCGCAGGGCCTCTTGCTGCGGGACGATTTCCGGGCCGGGTTCGCCCTGCTCGCGCCGCGCGGCCTCACGTTCGAGGCCTGGTGCTACCACCGGCAGATCCCGGACGTCACCGCGCTGGCCCGCGCCTTCCCCGACACCACGATCGTCCTCGACCACTTCGGCGGGCCGGCCGGAGTCGGCTCCTACGCGGGCCGGGCCCGCGAGGTCTACGCGGAGTGGCGCGGCTACATCGACGAGCTCGCGACCTGCCCGAACGTGGTGGCCAAGCTGGGCGGGATCAACATGGAGGTCAACGGCTTCGGCTGGCACGAGCGGCCGCGACCGCCCGGCAGCCAGGAGCTGGCGGACGCGACCCGGCCCTACTACGAGCACACTATCGAGAAGTTCGGCGTCGATCGGTGCATGTTCGAGTCGAACTTCCCGGTGGACGCGGTGAGCTGCAGCTACACCGTGCTGTGGAACTCGTTCAAGCGCCTGGCCCGGGGTTACTCCGCGGCCGAGAAGGCCAAGCTCTTCCACGACACCGCGGCCCGGGTGTACCGACTTCCCGCCTGACCGCGCGATGCCCGGCCGCGCTCCCTCGATCACCCGGCGCGGGTTCTTGACCGGCTCGCTCGCGAGCCTGGCGCTCTCGGGGTGCGACGCCGCGGTCTCCCGCCCGACGCCGGCCCCGGGCGGCCGATACACGACCCGGTTCGAAGGCGCCGAGAACCCGCTCTCGGAAGACGGTGCCTGGTCACACCGCGGCTTCAGCTGGGCGAAGGTGCAGAAGAAGGACGGGCTCGCCTACGGCACCCAGACCGGCTTCGGCGGCTACGACGATTCGTACGCCTACCTCTTCGGACTCACGCCCGATCATCAAGGCGAGGCGGTCGTCCACGTCTCCCCGACCCTGGCCGGCACTCCCCACGAGGCGGAGCTCCTCCTGCGCTGGGCCGACTCGGCCATGAGCGCGCGGGGCTACGAGTGCCTGTTCAGCTTCGACGGCAGCATCCAGGTCGTACGGTGGAACGGCCCATACGGAGACTTCATGAGCATCGGGCAGGACGACGGGCGGCTCGGCCGGAGCCTCGTGACGGGGGACGTGCTCAGGGCCAAGATCGTCGGCCCCGTCATCTCGTGCTACGTCAACGACGTGCAGCTCGCTCACGCCACCGATGCGACCTGGAAGGATGGACAGCCCGGGATCGGCTTCTTCAGGCGAGAGGCCGGCACGAATGCCGACCTTGCCTTCTCCAGGTACACCGCCACGTCTCTTCTCTAGGGCTCTCGCTCCCGGGCTCCACGGCGGCACCCCCCGCCCGTGCCCGGATCCCCACCCTGGGGACTTCGGCGCCCCAGTGGGACCGAGACTCCCCACTCCGGCCGTCCTGGAGGCACGAAAGTGCCCGGAAACATGGGGTGCCCGGCGACCGAGCCCCCGGCACGCGGCTTGCCAGGACCGGGAGGCGAGGTCGACCGTCGCCGAGACGATCCGCCGCGAGGTGAGGAAGGCATGACGATTCGCGAGCTGGGGAGGAGGGCCATGACGATTCGCGAGCTGATGACCGGCGGGCTGATCACGGCGCGCCGCGAGACCTCCGTGCAGGATGCGCGGGACCTCATGGCCCAGAAGCGGATCCGGCACCTGCCGGTGACGGGCCCGGGCGGGGCGCTGATCGGCATCCTCACCGACCGCGACATCCGCCTCGCGCTGCCGTCCCGGGCCACCAGCCTGTCGGTGCGGGAGATCAACCACCTGCTCACGAGGCTCACGGTCGAGGAGGTCATGACCCGATCGGTGATCACGATCGGCCCCGACCGCCCGGCCCGGGACGGCGCGCGGCTCATGCTGGAGCACCGCATCGGAGCGCTCCCCGTCCTCGACGACGGACATCTGATCGGCATCATCACCGAGACGGACATCGTCCGGGCCTTCGTCGACACGACGGCCGCGGCGAGCCCCTCCCGCCCCTGACACCCGCGGCGAGATCGCCGCGAGGAGATCGGAGAACAGCCCATGGGTCCGGACACGCTCACCGTCACCGACAATCGCACCGGCAAGTCCTACACGCTACCCATCGCCAACGGCGCGGTCCGGGCCATGGACCTGCGCCAGATCCGCACCGGGCCGGACGACTTCGGCCTGCTCTCCTACGACCCGGCGTTCACGAACACCGCGTCCACCATCAGCCGGATCACCGAGATCGACGGCGATCGCGGCATCCTCCGCTACCGCGGCTATCCCATCGAGCAGCTCGCCGAGCGGTCCACCTACATGGAGGTGGCCTACCTGCTGCTGCACGGGGAGCTGCCCACCCGCGCCGAGATGGACGACTGGATCTGGCAGGTCACCCATCACACCTGGGTGCACGAGAACGTGAAGAAGTTCATCGACGGCTTCCACCACGACGCGCACCCCATGGGGATGATGGTGTCCACGGTGGCGGCGCTGTCCACGTTCTACCCGGAGGCCCGCGACGCCGCGGATCCGGCCACCCGCCAGCTCCAGATCACCCGACTCATCGCCAAGATGCCGACCCTGGCCGCGTTCGCATTCCGCCACGCCCTCGGGCTGCCCTACGCCTATCCCGACAACGACCTCTCGTACACCGGAAACTTCCTGAACATGCTGTTCAAGACCACCGAGGTGAAGTACCAGCCCAACCCCACCATCGAGCGGGCGGTCGAGGTGCTGTTCATCCTGCACGCCGACCACGAGCAGAACTGCTCGACCAACGCGGTGCGCAGCGTGGGCTCGTCCCAGGTCGACCCCTACTCGGCTTTGGCCGGCGGGGTAGCCGCGCTCTATGGCCCGCTGCACGGCGGCGCCAACGAGGAAGTGCTCCGCATGCTCCGCGCGATCGGCTCCAAGGACCGCATTCCCGAGTTCATCCGGCAGGTGAAGGAGGGGAAGGCCAAGCTGATGGGCTTCGGCCACCGGGTCTACAAGAACTACGACCCGCGCGCCAAGATCATCAAGCGCATGGCCGACGAGGTCTTCGCGGTCACGCAGCCGAGCCCGCTGCTCCCCATCGCGCTCGAGCTGGAGCGGATCGCCCTCGAGGACGAGTACTTCGTCTCGCGCCGGCTCTATCCCAACGTGGACTTCTACTCGGGGCTCATCTACCAGGCCCTGGGCTTCCCGGTCGAGATGTTCCCGGTGCTCTTCGCGATCCCGCGCACGAGCGGCTGGCTCGCCCAGTGGCAGGAGATGCGCGGGGACGCGGAGCAGAAGATCGCCCGCCCGCGCCAGCTCTACCAGGGCGCGGGCGAGCGCGGCTACGTCGAGATGGCCGCGCGCGACGGGAAGCCGGCGAGCAGGGGCTAGGCCCGCGCCGCCGCCGGCCCCCCGGACTGCACCTCAGGGGGGGCCGGCGGTCCCGGGTAGGCGCCGCCTCACCTGGGGCGGCCGGACCACGCCGGCGAGCGCACGCCCCCGATGTCCTCCGCGAACCTTCCGGTCGTCACTCCTGGCTAAACCCCCGATCGTCAACATGAATCGGGGCCGGCGCGCTCCGGAGCGGCGGGGCGGCACGTGCCTTGCTCCTCCAATGCTTGGTGTAAGCGCCAATCTCGCGAAGGGAGGTCCAATGGCGGTCGGCCGCATCGATTCCAACGAGCTGCTGCAGCTCCGGCTCCTCGCGCTCGACGCGGCGGCCAACGCGGTCGTGATCACCGATCACGATGGCCTGATCGTCTGGGTCAACCGGGCCTTCACGGCCCTGACCGGCTTCACGGCGGACGAGGCGGTGGGGCGCACCCCGACCATCCTGAAATCGGGCGAGCAGGAGCCCGGGGTCTACCGGGACCTGTGGGCGACCATCCGCGCCGGGCACGTCTGGCGCGGGCGCCTCGTGAACCGCCGCAAGGACGGTAGCGTCTACACCGAGGACGAGACCATCACCCCGGTCAGCCGCGCGAACGGGGAGATCACCCACTTCATCGCGGTCAAGCAGGACGTGACCGAGTACCAGGAGGTCCGCGAGCGCCTCAAGGCGCGCGACGATCTCTTCCGGCTGCTCCTCGACAACGCGCTCGACATCATCACGATCCTCGACCCGGACGGCAAGATCCGCTACGAGAGCCCGGCCGTCCTGCGCACCCTGGGTTACGAGCCCCACGAGCTCGAGGGCCACAGCGCCTTCGAGTTCATGCCGGAAGAGGACTCGGCAAAGGCGATCTCACTGCTCCAGAGCCTGCACGGCACGCCCGGCGCGACCGGGACGCTCGAGTTCCGCTTCCGCCACAAGGACGGCTCGTGGCGGATTCTCGAGGCCATCGGCAAGAACATGCTGGACCATCCGATGCTCGCCGGCTTCCTCGTCAACTCGCGCGACGTGACCGAGCGCCGGCGGGTCGAGGGCGAGCTGGCCCGTCAGCAGGCGGCCCGGATCCAGAGCGAGAAGCTGGCCGACATGGGCACCCTCCTCGCCGGGGTCGCGCACGAGCTGAACAACCCGTTGACGGTGGTGTCCGGTTACAGTTCGATCCTTCGCCAGACGCTCGGCGACGGCCCGTCCCGGGAGCGCCTCGACCGCATCGCCGCCGCCGCGGAGCGGTGTGTGCGGATCGTGCGCAACTTCCTGGCCCTGGCCCGGCAGCACCCGCCGGAGCGGCAAAGGGTCGACGCCAATCGGGTCGTTCGCGAGGCGGTCGAGCTGCTCGCCTACCCGCTGCGGGTGGACAACGTCGAGGTCCGCCTGGAGCTGGCCGAGGATCTGCCGACGCTCTGGGCGGATCCGCACCAGCTCCACCAGGTGGTGGTGAACCTCATCACCAACGCCCACCAGGCGATGCACGGGAGCACCTCCACGCGGCGGCTCACCCTCCGCACCCAGTCCCGGGCCGAGCACTCGCCCGTCTCGATCGAGGTGATCGACACGGGAGGCGGGATCCCGCCCGAGGTCCTGGGGCGCATCTTCGAGCCGTTCTTCACCACCAAGCCGGTGGGCCAGGGCACCGGTCTGGGCCTGCCTCTCTGCCTGGGCATCGTCGAGGGGCACGGCGGGACCGTCCGGGTGGACAGCAAGCTCGGCGAAGGCACCACCATCACCATCGAGCTTCCGGTGGACGCGGCCCCGACGGGTGGCGCCACGCAGCCGCCGTCGGCGCACCGCGCGCTCCCGCCGGGGAGCCGGGTCCTGGTGGTCGACGACGAGCCGGACGTTGCGGGCGTGCTCGTCGACCTGCTCCGGGCCGAGCACCAGCAGGTGGAGGCAGTCACCGATG